>NZ_CP023278.1:2591666-2915625 GCF_002896875.1 Nostoc sp. CENA543 | reverse complement strand
CCTCACGGGTGTAAGAACGGGGTGCTTTCATGATGAGTAACAAAGCCTCATCGACAAGCTGTTGTGTTTGGGGATGGCGAATGTAGCCGTAGAGAATCCGGTGACTTTCCCAAACTTGTCGCCCTGGCGCATAAAACACAGTGTGAGCAATAGTCATGGCTTCAACACCAGACACCCGCACAATACCCACACTACCCTGTTGGGGGACAACAGCCGTAGCGATCGCAGCAATAGTTCCAGTCGTGGCGAATTGTTGAGACATAGGGGGAAGGGTGTAAGGGTGTGGGCGTATAAGGGTGTAGGAGAAGTCAAGGAAAAACTATTGACTAGCCTTTATTCTCAAATGGTAAGTATTTAGACTAATTTGAGATCATACAGCAAGGTAAAATCTATCTGTAAAGTAGAAAATCACAACAAAAGAACCAAAATCTACTTTTCCTAGTCCCCAGTCCCCAGTCCCCAATCACCAGTCCCTATTTTAGAGTCAGAGAGGAATTGACAGTGGAGCAGAAAATTAACTGCGCGCAAGCCTGCATTAACGGTTGTGTTTTAGGGGATAAATGCCCAAACATTGAGTATAGAGAAGCCGCATCAAAATTTATCGCTGAGACTTCTTTGGATAGAATGCTACAAATTGCGGAAGAACGTCTCAAGCGGAAAATGACAGAACCACCGAAATGGGTTTTTCCTGACGAACAGTAGATAACCCTGGAAAATTAAATAGTATTTGGATCTATACCTAATTCTCGCAGCTTCGCCTCCAAGCGATCGCTGCGTTGTTTTTCTTGTTCAGCACGTTGCATTTCTTGTTCAGCACGCTGTTTTTCTTGTTCAGCACGTTGCATTTCTTGTTCAGCACGCTGTTTTTCTTGTTCAGCACGCTGTTTTTCTTGTTCAGCACGTTGCATTTCTTGTTCAGCGCGTTGTTTTTCCTGTTCAGCACGTTGTTTTTCTTGCTCAAAACGCTGCATTTCCAGGTGTGCGACTTCAGCTGGTGTCAGCACGAGTTCACCGTCAGCTGTGTAGAACCGTAAACTCTGCTGTTCAACCCCCAAATATAACTCTAACTGCTGACTCCATAACCTACCTTGGGGGTTGGGTGTTATTGGCTCATATTTACCAGCCAGTAAAACAAACCCAACGAATTCTAAATTATTGGGATCAAACCAAAAGTATTCCGGCGTGCGGAATATGTCTTGGTAGATTTGTTTTTTCAAGCCTCTATCAGTAGACGAAGTAGAATCTGATAGTAGTTCTATAATCACATTGGGATACTTCCCGTCTTCTTCCCAAACAACCCAACTTTTACGGGGTTTGCGTTCTGTTCCCAGTACCACGAAGAAATCAGGGCCGCGAAAATGTTCTGATTTTAACTGTCTTGGACTGTAAAAAATAGTGAGATTACCAGCCGCAAAAAAATCATTGCGGTCTTGCCACAACCATTCTAAGGTGTTTAATAACAGGATTAATTGCTGTAAATGTAAATAACTTTCCAAAGGCGGCTCATCACTGTATAAATCCCCTGGAGGAAAGATAACATATTCTGGGTTTGTTAAATCTTCAGCTACAGACATGGCAGCAAATCTCTCAGTCCTATAAGTTTAGCCTAACAAAAATATATATAGGGAATAGGGCATTGGGCATTGGGCATTGGGCATTAGGCAGAGGGTATGAGAAATACTGTCTACCTTGTCTACCTTGTCCCCAGTCCCCAATCCCCATTCCCCACTCCCTATCCCTCATTCCCCTTAATATTAATCCCTAGCGCAATTTGATAAACTTGACTGCGATTCAGGGAAGTATATTTAGTCAATTGTCGGCTAGCTTGCGATCGCGATATGCCTTGACGAATTAATTGTTCTAGTTCCGCTTTGAGTTGTGTTTCTGTCAGTAGGGTTTGACTAGGGGGATTTCCTGCTACTACTAGAGTGTATTCCCCTTGGGGTTCTTTTTGTTGATAATGGGCGATCGCTTCCTCAAGACTTCCTCGCCAAAATTCTTCATACAACTTAGTTAACTCCCTCGCCAGTACAATTTGGCGATCGCTTCCCCAAATCTCTGCTAAGTCTTGTAAAGTATCTCGCAATCGGTGCGGCGATTCGTAGAAAATTATAGTGCGAGATTCTGTTTGCAAAGTCTCCAAATGTTCCCGCCGTTGCTGACTTTTCGCAGGTAAAAACCCCTCAAACACAAACTTATCTGTAGGTAATCCCGCCGCACTCAACGCTGTAATCGCTGCACTCGCTCCAGGAATAGGCACTACGGGGATTTTCGCTGCAACGCAAGCCTTCACCAACTCATACCCAGGATCAGAAATTCCTGGCATACCCGCATCACTGACTAAAGCGATCGCTTTACCATTTTGTAAATGCTCTAATAATTCTGGGATGCGACTACTGCGATTATGTTCGTGGTAACTTGTCTGGGGTGTTTTCACCTGTAAATGTTGTAAGAGTTTCCCCGTGTGGCGCGTATCCTCAGCCGCAATCAAATCCACATTCTGCAAAATCCGCACCGCCCGCAAGGTAATATCTTCTAAGTTACCGATGGGTGTACCAACTATATATAGTGTTCCTGGTTTGGGATCTGTCTGCATTGACAATTCAAAATTCAAAATTCAAAATTCAAAATTAAAGAAAGAAAGCCTGGAACTGGGGTTATCAGTTATCAGCCACTTGATCGCTTTTCCCTGTTCCCTCATGACTATTGACTAATGACTACTAACGCCTTATTTGTAGGTTTAATCACCTTAGACTTAATTTACTTAGCCGAATCTGCTCCTCAAAATAATCAAAAGTTAGTGGCATCTGACTACACTGTAGCAGCAGGTGGCCCAGCTACCAACGCGGCTGTAACTTTTAGTTATTTAGGTAATCAAGCTACATTTTTAGGTGTCTTGGGTTCGCACCCGATGACACAATTAATTCGGGGAGATTTCAGCAAATATCATGTAGCGATCGCTGATCTTGCACCTAGCATTAATACAGCACCACCTGTATCCTCAATTATTGTCACCCAATCTACAGGCGAACGAGCAGTAATTTCTATCAACGCCGTGAAAACTCCGGCTGATGTTGCCTCAATACCACCACATATCCTAAATAATATAGATATTGTCCTCATCGATGGACATCAAATGCAAGTGGGATATGCGATCGCTAAAATGGCTGAATCTCTCAATATCCCCGTAGTTATAGACGGTGGTAGTTGGAAAGCCGGCTTTGAGCAAGTCTTACCATTAACAGATTACGCCATTTGCTCGGCTAACTTTCATCCCCCCAATTGTCACTCCGAAGCAGAGGTTTTCGCCTATCTCCAAGCTTTGGGAATTCCCTACATCGCCATTACCCACGGAGAACAACCAATTACCTACACCAGTCATCATCAATTTGGGCAGATCACTGTACCTGCCATCCAGCCAATTGATACACTAGGGGCTGGAGATATTTTTCACGGTGCTTTTTGCCACTATATTTTACAAGCTGATTTTACTCAGGCTCTCAACCAAGCAGCAAACATTGCAGCCGCAGCTTGTCAACATTTTGGTACGCGTCGCTGGATGGAGTTAAGGAGTGAGAATACATGAAGGACTTACAAGAAATACTAGCGATCGCTCGTGCCGTTGGTTGGGGTGCAGCAGAAATATTACAATCCTACTATCACGGCACTGCCACAGACTCTAACCTCAATATCCAATATCAACAAAACGAACCTGTCACCGTTGCAGATGTCACTGTCAGTCAATATATTCTGCAAAAGCTACAAGCTGCTTTAGGTAACGCAGATTTTGCTTACGTTAGTGAAGAAACCTATAAATCTCCACTTAATCAACACCATACACATGATTGGGTATGGATTATTGATCCTCTAGATGGTACCCGTGACTTTATCGACAAAACCGGAGATTATGCAGTTCACATCGCCCTAGTGCAAGCACACAGACCAGTTGTATCTGTGGTAGTTTTACCAGAAAAAGGGAAACTATACTATGCCACTAAAGGCGGCGGTACATTCGTCGAAACCCGCGATGGTATTCTTCCCATTAACCTGCTAGCTAGTCCCAACACCAAGCCTATTGAAGATTTAACCCTCGTTGTGAGTCGTTCTCATCGCCACCCCACCTTAGAATATTTATTGCATAACCTACCCCTACACCATCAAAAAGCTGTGGGTAGTGTCGGCTGTAAAATCGCCACCATTCTAGAACAACAAGCAGACATTTACATTTCTCTGTCTGGGAAATCAGCCCCCAAAGATTGGGACATAGCCGCACCAGAACTGATTTTGACAGAAGCCGGTGGACAGTTTACTCATTTCAATGGAAATCTGCTACAATACAATACTGGCGATGTCAATCAATGGGGTGGATTGCTCGCAAGTAATACCCAGTATCACAATACCCTGTGTCAAGCAGCAGCAGAAATATTAGAGCAGCTAGCAAACACCTCCCATTAGGAAAACTTTCCTGGTGATGCACTGCCCTTAAATTTTCATTTATATTACCCAGTTGTTACAGCGAATCCTCTATCGCTGTGTTATGCTTGTGAATATCAGAATTATCTTCGGTTGAGTAACTCCTTTTGATTTATAAAAAGCGTCTCTCCGAATTTAACTCTCTACACTTGTTCAATTCGGAGACATTGTATGTCAATTTATATCGGTAACTTGTCCTATCAAGTTACAGAGGAAGACTTGAAGCTTGCCTTTGCAGAATATGGCAAGGTTAATCGCGTTCAGCTACCAACTGATCGTGAAACAGGTCGTCCTCGCGGGTTTGCCTTTGTCGAAATGGCAACAGAGGCTGAAGAAAGTGCTGCCATTGAAGCCCTTGATGGTGCTGAATGGATGGGGCGCGATCTGAAAGTTAACAAAGCTAAACCCCGTGAAGAAAGAAGCCCTCGCGGTGGCGGCGGCGGTTGGGGTAATAACAATCGCGGTGGTCGCCGCTACTAAAGATTTTTTCACAAAATTAACTTTAGAGTCTCCAGCAGATAAAGCCAAAGGCTCGACCTGCTGGAATATTTTTTTTGTCTCCAGTCTTCAACTATTCATCCACATAAAGGAGGAATGAGAATGACACAAGTAGTTTTAGGGGAGAACGAAGGCATTGATTCAGCATTACGGAGATTTAAACGGGAAGTTTCCAAAGCGGGAATTTTCCAAGACATGAGAAAGAAACGTCACTTCGAGACACCGTTAGAAAAAGAAAAGCGGAAAGCAGTTGCTAGACATAAGCAAAATCATCGAAACCGTTCTCGCTACAGGTAAGCTGCATATCTTTATAGACAAGCATCTATTAGCAAAATAGTCGCATCAGCTTCAAGTAACCTTACATTAAGAACCTCACTTTCTTTTAGAATGTGGGGTTCTTATAGTATTTTGGATTTTGCGGAAAGTTCTGTAGGCGGGTTTCCCGCCGTAGGAAACTTTTCAAGACGGATTTTGGATTGAAAACCTATATTCTTAGCCTATTCCCAAATATTGAAACAATACTACCTATCCAATTCAGTATCACATTCGATTTCCATGTCGTAAATACCAATAAATTAACCAAGCTAAAATCCCAAAAAATGAATTCAGTAAAAATCTACTGAATATAAACCACAAAATATCAGAATATAAAAGTTGTGCTGGACTTAAAGGACTGAGAACTCTTACTAACAAAAATAGCCCCAAAATGGCATTTCCACCCAACATCATCGCCAAAAACAATAATCCTCTTTGCCAGTAACGATGTTGGCATGTACGCCCAGATATTAATATGATGGGTGGTTGATTTTGAACTTGGCGTAGTAGCTGTTCCATACGCCAAAACATCCACAACAGCAACGGAAATAAACCATAACTAAGCAACTGTAAAGCAGAAGCATAACGTCCAGCAATAGAAAAAATATTGACTAAAGCATGAAAAAATAGAGAATTAATCCAAGCCAAAACAAATAAATGTTTATAACGGTTTATCTGCACAGTTGCTGACAAATATCTTCCTAAAGCATATCCCCAAGGCGCAGAGAACATTGCATGGACTGGTGTACCGATGCTGCGCTCAAAAATCGTGGCTGTACCATGATATAAATAAATCCAATTTTCTTCGGCGGTAAATCCTAAAGCAACCGCAATGGTAAAGAAGAAAATACTAAGCGATCGCAGTTGATACCGACGCTGTAAATATAATGTGGGGATGATAACTGCAATTAATTTACACCCTTCCTCAATGGGAGCGATCGCAATCAACTGTCTGACGGTAGCACCAAAAATTCCACGCTGAATTTGTCGCCAATGCAACCATTTGTGAGCAACAGTTTCAAAACCTAATTGTAAACCCAAAGCTAAAAAACCCGATACTGCCCCAACCACAAATAACAACAACACAAGTTGCACGGGTGGGGCAATGCTAACGCGGTAATAGTAATAACCTAAAAATAGCAGTGGTGGTATAACTGCCCACAGCAGTAAAACAAAATCACTAGCAGCCACTCACTTGAGCAATAATGGTGCGATGAAGAGGAGTATTACTAGTAATAGTGGGTTTTTGGAAACCTGCTGTTACTAAAGCTTGCTCAATATCTAACCTAAAATATTCGTCCAAATACGGCTCTGTACTTTTGAGCAACGTTAAAATATAAGGCGGCATTTTTTTATAGATTTCCGATTGTGGATTCATATCCATAATCCCAATGTAACCTCCAGGACGCAATACACGCCGCGCCTCAGCTAAAATTTGCCGAGTTGCTGACTGGGGTAATTCATGACAGACAAGACAAATTGAGACTAAATCAAAACTAGCATCTGGTAAGCCCGTAGATTCAGCTGGAGCATGAACCCAGTTAATCTTAGCTTGACGCTGTTGAGCGCGATAGTTAGCAACCGCTAAGAAATAGGGGGACAAATCTAAGCCTGTGACTTTGGCTTGGGGATAAAGTGCTTGTAGAGCAAATGAACTTAAACCCACACTACATCCCATGTCCAGAATAGTTTGTGGAGCGTGAGGAATTTGAGGTTTGAGAATATCATGGTAACTTTGGCGTAATTTGGCATCGCCTTGCACCTCAGTACCCTGCCAAATTTTAGCGTGAACCGCGTAAGCTGCTGGTTCTACTTCAAAAGCCGCTTGCCAACTCAAATTACCTGTTTCGTAAGCGTGAAATGAATTCAGATAATAGTCTGGATAAGCAACCTGGGGATTTTGCACTTGAGCTAAATCCTGTGTCCAATCACGCGCCTGGAGAGTTTTAACTTCATTTGTCCAAGGTACGCCAATTTTTTCAGCCCGTTTAATCATCATTTGGCGTGCTTGATGTTTAGCAAGACTAGCTAAAGGCTTAATTGCTAGTATGCCATTCACCAAGCGAGAAGCTAGGCCAGGAGCAGTGTTTACAGCAGCAGTCATAATTTAGTTTGCATGGAATAGCCTTTTTTAAAATACAGCAGAATATGGGATGTGGGGTATGGGGCATAGGGAATTGGGCATGGGGAATTGGTATTACACGCCTGTGTCCTTATAGCCTTCACATTTATAAGTATAAAAAATTTGAAACCAGCATAGGGTTTTTACGTGGAAATTAGAGATTATTTTGTCTATTGTAGAAACTGTAAGCTTCTATTTAAAAGTATTTTAGAGATAAGTTTGTCATTTTTTGCTGCTGTGGGTTAATTTATCGGTTAGTAGTTTATATAACTTCATTGCGTAACAATCTTGGTAACAAACAAACTGCAATTGTAAACAAAAGTAACAAAACTGCTGTCAAAATGGTTTACTGGCTTGACAACAAAGAAGCTAGTCGATAACGTTATATACATACCCGGGTAAGGCCACTAAAGAGTGATATGCAAACTAAGCAAAAGGTTACGTTGTATTTGTCGCCAGAACTGCACAAAAAGCTGAAGATTCGATCAGCCATCGATTCTGAGCATATGTCAGACCTTGCTGAACGTGCAATTTTTTTCTACCTGACGAATTCAGAAATAGTAGAAGAAGTTGAAGCATCAGCTTATGGTAGGACTCATAAAGTTTACTCATGTCCTACGTGTGAAAGTTCATTGGTGCTAAGAGACGGGGAATTAGTTAACTTAGGTAATCAACCAGGCGTAATAGGCCAAGATCATCCTTCCCTAGATGAAATGGTTGAAGCAGAAACCCATCCCAAGGGTGAGGAAGAATTAGTCCCCTGCTAGGTAGGAATTAAATAGGTAATTCTTATTTTTCGGTTGTTGTAACCAACAAAACGATGTCTTTACTGTACTAGGGTCTCAAGTAGGTCGATTTATGAAAGAAGAGCTCAATATTCTCATTCAAGCTCAATACCCACTAATCTACCTTGTGACCTCCGAGGAAGAGAGGGCAGAGCAAGCAATTTCCACAATCGCCCAAGTGTTAAGACCCCAACGCCGTGTGTTTGTGTGGACAGTAACTCATGGCATCGTGGAGTATGGTCAACCCCGGAGTGTAAGTCAACACAACACCGTTTCTCCAGAGGCGGCGATCGACTGGATCATCCGGCAAAAAGAACCTGGTATATTTATTCTTAAAGATTTACATCCATTTATTGATGCTCCCGCGACCACAAGGTCATTACGTGATGCGATCGCTAGCTTTAAGGGTATGCAAAAGAACATCATTTTGATGTCTCCCATGCAGCAAGTACCCATTGAACTGGAAAAGGAAGTAGTTGTTTTAGACTTCCAACTCCCCGATATGTCTGAGTTAAATAAAGTATTAACTCAACATCTCGATCAGTATCGGGGGCGGCGGTTGACCACAGAAGCGCGGGAAAAACTCCTCAGAGCCGCTCTAGGTTTAACCAAAGACGAATCTGAGAAAGTGTATCGTAAAGCGCAAGTCACCACAGGGCGGTTGACTGAAGAAGAAGTAGATATAGTTCTATCGGAGAAAAAGCAACTTATCCGGCGCAATGGCATCCTCGAATACATCGAAGAAGATGAAACCATTGATGCAGTAGGTGGCTTAGAAGAACTGAAAAAATGGCTCAAACAACGCTCTAACGCCTTTACAGAAAGAGCCAGAGAGTATGGACTGCCCCAACCCAAAGGGATGTTAATTCTAGGTGTTCCTGGTTGTGGTAAGTCACTGATAGCAAAAACAACGTCCCGGCTGTGGGGTTTACCACTATTGCGTTTAGATATGGGTCGAGTTTACGACGGCTCGATGGTGGGACGAAGTGAAGCTAATCTGCGTAACGCCCTCAAAACAGCAGAATCGATTTCCCCAGCAATTTTGTTTATCGATGAGTTAGATAAATCCTTTGCGGGAAGTGCTGGTTCTGGTGATTCCGATGGGGGTACATCAAGTAGGATATTTGGGTCTTTCCTCACCTGGATGCAAGAGAAGAAATCTCCAGTATTCGTCATGGCGACAGCCAACCGCGTAGAACGCCTACCTGGGGAATTCTTGAGGAAAGGTCGTTTTGATGAAATTTTCTTTGTGGATCTGCCCACACCCGAAGAAAGATGTGATATCTTCAAGATCCACCTCAATAAACGCCGTGAAGACATCACCCGCTTCGATTTAGAACAACTAGCCAAGATGTCTGATGGCTTCTCCGGGGCAGAAATTGAACAAGCACTAATTGCGGCAATGTATGAAGCCTTTGCCCAAGACCGCGAGTTCACCCAATTAGATATTATTGCGGCACTTAAAGCCACCTTGCCACTGTCTCGCACGATGCAAGAACAGGTCACAGCCTTAAGAGACTGGGCAAGACAGCGCGCTAGACCAGCCGCATCCTCCGTTGCTGAATATCAGCGAATGGAGTTTTAAAAGCTTTCCCTTGCTAACCCAGGGGGAAAGGCTAGCCAAACCCGCTAGCAGTTACGAAAACAGCCGCACCCTAATCATCGCGGCTTCCCGAAAAAAACCGTTGTCCTAATTTCTCAATCTTCTCATTGGAGGAAACCCAAATGTCTCACTTTAGCACTCTTCGCACCAAGATCACCGATGCCGAAATCCTCAAAGCTTCCTTGCGCGACCTGGGTATCAGCGTAAAAACAGAAGCTGATGTACGCGGTTATAACGGTCAGCGCGTTCGTTCCGACATCGTTGCAGTATTGGAAGGCGAATATGACTTAGGTTGGTCTCGCAATAGCGATGGTTCTTTTGACCTCATCGCTGACCTGTGGGGTGTTGCTAAGAAGCACAACCAAACCGAGTTAATCAACTCCATCAACCAAAAATACGCTGTTAACAAAACCTTAGCAGAAGTAAAACAGCGCGGTTTGCAAAACGCAAATGTGAAATTAGTATTGCAATAACAATTTCTCTGCGCGTTCCCAAAGCTGCACGGGTTAACCAAGTTATAGCGGTTAGCCCGCTTTTTTTATGTCTACACAGGCAATTTTTAGGCAGGTGTAAGTAGTTGGAAGTCACCTAGACGTAACAACTCACTGACAAAGGGAGAACGTTCACAATTGGTAAATCCTAACTTTAAATAGCTGCTTTTAAATTCATTAAATCCTGGTCTACTGTTCAGAATCATATAAGGGTTGAAAAATATTTTGGAATTTCCTCCATACACAACATAGTCGTAACCAAAGCAATCGGACTCCTCATATCCATAAGGAATAAAGCGACTGATCAGAAGATAAATCCTGTCCTTTTTGTATGGTAATAGTTCAGAAAGGTGAGGATAACCTGCTATTTCATAATCTTTGTAAGCCCCAGATGCTATTAAGAAAATAGGACGCTGTTCTTCAATAGCTCTGCTAATTAGAGGTAATCTACTAGAGTTAATTGTCAGTTCATCTCCATCTCGTGCCTCAAAATGTGTACAGTAGCCTGCTTCTCTAGCTTTATGAATTTGAATATAAGTTGGGCCATGTACTGTTGTAAATTTTGCTTGATTTGCTACAGGTGTGTTGTTGATAGGCGGTTTGTAGTGATCAATAGCTTGCTTCTCTAACTTCATGAGAGTCTTAGTTAAGTCTGAAATTGTAGCTAAAAAATCCTCTGTTAAAACACGATAGCGTATCACAGCATTTTCCATTACCTCAAACTGTCCTTGGCGGTGATGGTTTATATGACGACTTTTCAAATTACGTGAAAGACCGACGTACATAACTGGAGATAAGCTATTACCTATATAGTAAATGCCTGGTTTTGCTGGTAGTTCTTTACGTTGAATATAGGGTAAAACTGGCATTGTCTTATAATTGAGATTCAACTTCATAATCTCTATTTTTACCTAGCAATTAAATTTGACTACTAGGTTAGTCTGCCCATAATTTAACGTGAGTTCGACAGCACTAAAAAAACGAGAGTTCGACGAATTTAAAACATTATTTACACCAAGCCAGCTTGAAAAATTTGGGTTGGGGTGAGGTTCAATTCAGGAAAGGTTTGGGAGATAATGCGTAGACGCTCTGCGGCTTGTCGCCAGACATCGCTATCTTGAAACTTACTGATTTGGTATTCTCCATCCACTAAATTACAGATAGAGATGGTTGCTTGTTTGGGGTTGCCAATAAAATTGCGTCCACCCAAGGCAGCATAGTCTACAATCCAATATTCAGAGATACCCATTTCCTCATAGTCAGCATATTTTAAGTAGTAATCGTCCCGCCAGTTAGTTGAGACAACTTCAATTATCAAAGGTATTGTTGTACCTAAACTCACGATGGATTCTTTTTTCCATAATGTTTCATTGACCAAATTTGCCTGATTTAGCACCAACACATCAGGAAAATAACCAGAATCTTTTTCCAGAGGTCTAACTATAGCTTGGTTGGGGATCATATAGGGGAGGTTTAAGCGGTCAAATTCAACCGTGACTTTTCTAGCTATAAAACCCTTGACTTCCTCATGTTCCCCTATTGGTTGTGCCATCTCAACAATGCTTCCATTATGTAATTCGTAGCGTACCGCAGTATTTTCGGGTAGCCAATTGACAAATTCCTCAAATGTTACTGGCTTGTGTATGGCTTGAGTCATAGCTGATGGAGAGTGACTGCTTTGAACATATTATCTCTAATTTAGGTGGCTGGGGACAGCTTCTCCAGAGAGGTGAGACTATTTACCCACTAGGTTAGTTTGTCCAGAATATAAGGTTCAGATTTACATACTTTTAAGTTTCTTCAGGAGTAGAAATAAGTTTACGTTTTATAAGTTGTATTAACACTAATGTTGAAAGCACTACCGCCAAGTTTCTTTTGAATGAAATTGAGGAGTTCGGCTCGATGTTTACGCAACCATTCAGGATTATTGCCTGGATATAATTCTATACTGTAAGTGTAAGTAAGTACATGCCAACTTACTTTATAAACTGCTTTGCAATGGTAGAAAATATTAACTAATCTTGTAATAATTCTTGTAGCACTCTGACCTGTATATGGTCGTGATAAATCAAGTTTTTTGGGACTGCTTAATTTGGTTTGTTTACACAAAAAACTAATTTCATGATTGCCCTTAACTCTATTGCAAATATTACACAATGTCTGTGAGTTTTCTATAGTTGTTTTGCCCCCCATAGAAAACGGTTTAATATGGTCGATTTGTAATTTATCCCATTTGTTTGTTCCACAACATAGGCAAACATAGCCGTCTCTTTTCTTAACTTCTGCTTTTTCTGCTTCAGTTAATTCTCTATCCTCGTTCTTTTCTTGATCAGGATTAATCTCAACTGGACTAATTTTATCTACCACACTTCGGTGAGAATAAATGATGTTTATAATTGCTGCATCAACGGCTGTTTCAAATCGACGCAAGTTTTTGTAGAAAGTCTTCCATAGTGTGCCAGGTTTCGAAAATTCTCCCTTTAAATATTCATGTTTTTGATAAGGTAAAAAATTCATAACTTTTTCTGCCATTTTATCTAAGTCATAATTTTCTCTTTCTTCAAATGAATGATATGGGGGTAAAGATTCATTTTGAGCGATATGGCGTACAATCTTCATTAAATCAGACTGAAGCTTTTGTCCAATATCGTCAGATTTACGGTCAAAGTATTTATCAAGCCATTGTTCAACTTGAGGCTGCATCCATTGTTCATCAAGATATTCTTTAGACCATTCACCAAGCAAATCTGTTGAACGAATAAATGTCATAAAAGTACCAAGTTTGTCTTTGGTGTGTTCATATACCATGACAAACTCAGTAAATGATTCCATTGAGTCAGACTGATTTTCAGAGTCGGCATATTCAATTTCAGTTTTATACCATCCAATTGGACAGATTTTATTGTATTCTATTAAATATTCTCCACCACTTTCAATTGATTTCGATAATTCTTCTACTAAACAAATTGATATGTATTCTAGGGGGTAATTTTCTCTAACTTCAGCTTCTTCAATGACCTTCATTTCGCCATTTTTTGGATCAACCCAATCAATTAAACGTTTCCAATCATCGAAAAATAACACAACATTCGCTTCACTACTGCCTCCTACTTTTTTGCCTCGCAATGCTCTGCCAATCATTTGAGTCATGAGTATAGAGCTTGTTGTTTGACGAGTGATAAATACAGTCTGAACATTAGGAACATCAGCACCTTCTGTTAACATTCTCACATTGATTAAAACGTCTATTTTTCCATCTTTAAATGCAGTTAAAATTCTTTTATTATCATCCTGATTACGTTTATTTCGTGCTTCGGCTGAACCAGGATCAGCATCTATATGTGAATAAATTGCATCGGCTCGAATACCTTGTTCAATCATCTTATCTTTTATGTAAACGCATTGAAACCAACGGTCAGCAAAAATAATAGTTTTGCCATAATTTTTCTTATTTTTTATATAAGTATCTACTATAAAATTGTTTCTATCTCGATCAGATGCAAGTTGTTCAATAATGTATTCTGGCAGGTCTTTATGCTGCTTAACTAATCGGTTATATAAACTATCATCTACTTCCCATTCTTTACCAGTTGATACTTCAATATAATGAGGTTGAGCTAAAATTCCTTGTGATATTAAACTTTCTTTATTGCCTTCGTAAATAATTTTATTTTCAAAAATTTTCCACAGCCAACCCTTTATGGCATTATCATTATGAGTTGGCGTAGCTGTTAAACCAAGAAGATTTAAGTTTGGGCATAATAATCGTAGCCCTAAAGCAGAATCTTTTTCACCAATTAATAAGTTTCTGCAACCATAAGCTGGTGCATGGTGAGCTTCATCAACCACCACAAAAAGTCCTGATTTTCTACAAAAATCTATAAATTTTCTAAAAGCTGTCTCGAACTTTTTACCAGTTTTGTCTTCTGCTTCAGTATGTAAATTCTTGATAGCTGTTTGTATTGTCATGATGACAATATCATCAGTTAATTTTATCGATGCGGCCTTAGCATGAGATGGATTACTAGAAACGCATCGAATATTTAATGTTTTTTTAGATTCTGGAATCTCACTAGCACTTTTTTTGAAGGTCTCGAATGCTTGATCTAATAAGTAAAATGATGGAGCTAACCAAAGTATCTTAATATTTTTCGGAATTACATGCTCAGACAACCATCTAACAGCCGTAAATGTCTTACCTGCGCCTGTGGGTAGAACTAAAATTCCACTACCTGGTTTTTCACTGCCAAATTTAAAAGTTTTACTAAGGGCATTAAACGCCTCAATTTGGTGCTGGAAAGGTGTTTTGGAAGAAAAATTACCATCTCTTACTTGATCCAGATTGATAGATGCGTACATTATGGAATTCTCCTATTTAGGTATTTTCCCTAGTGGTACTAAATTTGACCACTAAGTTAGTTTGCCCATAAAGTATGAATCAATTTCTAATACTTTGAGATTTATTCGTTACCAAATTTGATTTAAATCCAAAACAAAACCAGGTAATAGAGATTAACCAAAAAGCGTCTGAGGGTTATCTAATATCTCAACTGGAATATTAGGACGAAAAATAAATAAAAACTTGGTGTTGTTTTCTATCAATTAACCGCGACCGCAATGATATCTTAATGTTTAATCATGCCTGACTACTTATATTCTTGCATCTTGTCTTGTAAAGTTCTTCAATTATCAGTTTCAGAACGCAGTTCAATCACAAACTTGGGACTAATTTTCGCAAATTTCTTAAGTTCCCAACATTTGCAAGTTGTGCAAAGTAGAATAAAGTCCGCCTGATTTTAATAGTTCCTCATGGCTACCTTGTTCAATTAGTTCGCCACGCTTCAACACAAAAATTCTGTCTACATTGCGAATTGTCGATAAACGGTGAGCAATAATAATTGCTGTGCGTCTTTTTAACAACTCATTTAATGCTTGTTGCACTAACGCCTCTGTCCCAACATCTAAACTAGCTGTCGCTTCATCTAAAACTAAGATTTGGGGGTTACGAATGGCAGCACGGGCGAAAGCTAATAGTTGCTTTTGTCCGCTAGAAAGATTTGTCCCTCGTTCTCGTAGTTGGGTGTTGTAACTGGCTGGTAATTGTTCAATAAATTCGGCAATATTTGTTTTTTCAGCCGCCGCTTGAATTTCTTCAAAGGTATAGTAATCACCCAAAGTAATATTACTTTTGACATCACCCGCAAACAGAAAACCCTCTTGTAAAATTACCGCCATATAACGCCGCAGTTCGGCTTGGGGTAACTCTCGAATGTCTACACCATCTACGAGAATGCGTCCTTGGGTGGGTTCGTACAGGCGACACAACAGCCGAATGATTGAACTTTTACCTGCACCTGTGGGGCCGACTAAGGCAATTTTTTCACCAGGACGAATGACAAAGTTTAAATCTCTAATGACATAATCATCATCTTTGTAGGCGAACCAAACGTGTTCAAACCGAATTTCTCCCAAGCTGGGTTGAGTGTCGGTGTCTTGAGATTCTAAATTAGCGATGATTTCATCGATGTAACCAAATTGAGCATCTAAAACAGATATACGAGGATTAATGCGATCGCTAATTTCTATCGGTTCATCTAAAATATCACTCACACGCTCCATTGCCGTAAATCCAGACTGAATTACGGTGAATTTCTCGGCAAAATCCCGCAGAGGATCAAACAATCGCTGGGCATATAAAATAAATGCAGATAATGTCCCGAAAGTCAAGTTATTTCCTAACAGTAACCAACCACCCAACCCCAAAACTCCGGCGATCGCAATTAGCCCAATCCATTCTAAAGTTGCAGAAACGGCGGAATCGTAAAAAATAGTCTCATCTACTAGTTGGTTATATCGTTGGTTAGTGGCACGGAATAAATTGGCATTGTATCTCTCTCGCCTAAACAACTGCACCACATTAATCCCCAGTACGTTTTCCTGTAACTGGGAATTCAACATTGACAGTTCTTCCCTGCTTTTATAATTGGCTTTGCGATATCGTCGCTGGAAGGAAATCGTTAACCAAGTAATGGGGATTAACATCACCAGTAACAAAAAAGCCAATTGCCACTGGATAGAAAACATTAAACCCACAATGACTAACATAGAAAACACATCGGCAACAATACCTATTGCCCCAGTGGAAAATACATCACCCAAGACTTCTACATCACTGGTGAGTCGAGTAACTAACTTACCTACGGGTGTACGGTCAAAAAACCGCACTGCTAAGGATGTAACGTGATGGAATAAATCTTGACGAATACCTGCGGTGATATTCTGCCCAATCTTCTGAAGTATGTAGCCTTGAACACCAGTGAGAATTAACCGCAGCACAATCATCGCCAGTAGTAAACCTTCAAGAATCTGTAATCCTTGAAGTAAAGGACGATTCCTCAAAAACTCGTAGGTGCTGGGTTCATTACGAATCAGAGACACAGCCTGTCCAATTAATAAAGGCTGTACGGCATTAGCTAAAGCTAGGGGCAATAGTAGCAAAATTGCCACGAATAGCAGTTTACTGGTACGGCGCGCGTAAGGTACTAGACGGAGAAATAATCGCCAGTCATTATTACGCCAACGATTTTGTCTGTAGGGTTTGGGGGATGGTTGGTAGATGCTCATAGTTGAGCATTATATTAATTTTTACAATTCTGCAAACACTTGTTTGAGGCTAACATTATAAGGTTTTGTGACGATACCTGAGAGAGAAACCGCAAGATTGAGATTCAGGCATTTTACCTTGGATAGATTTGATGCGATCGCCTGTCTCAAAAACATAGTCTCTGGTTAGGTAATTGAAAAGAGAGGACTGTGGATCAATTGAGATATTTATGATACAATTGTACTATAAAGCAATAAGCTTCCAGAAAAATCCATAGGAAAAAGCTAGCTTCAAAACCCGACTTCGTCCAAAAATCCCAGTTTTCCCTTCGCGCAGCCTCTCGTAGAGAAGGTAGGTGGAAATCCCACTTATGACTGAGTGGCTGTCTTTAACGCCAGAATTTTGAATTCATTCAAGAGGAAGCAGTATGAAAAATAATGTTCAGATTTCTCTGCTCAAAATTATTGAAATTCTCACAGCTAACAGCAAGCATATCATTATCAATCTCAAACATTTGCAAGAAAACTATCAAAGAACTGGGGTTAAAAAAATTTATGGTGTCCGAGATATCAACGGCAATCTCATACAACCTTGGTTGCGAACGGAATATATCGACAATTCCCCATATGTTCGTATGGGTAAGTTTGTGTTTAACCGCAATACTGCCACAATTAATCTGCTAGTAAAACGTCAAGTTAAGCTAGTAAAGTCTGATGATCAAACCCCGATTTTAGAAGTAGCAGGCTTGTTAGTTAATGACTTGCATACATTCAACAATTACACAATTGTGAGCAATGGTAAGATTAACGTACCATACTTAAAAATTAAAATTAGTAGCAAAAAGACTTTTGATTTAATCAAGGAAGTCTTAGATTCACAGGAATTTGATTGTCACCGAGAATATACTTTACAACTTGAGGTATTGCCTTTAGTCACCAACGATGTTAAATATCCCAACATTGATGGCTTGTTTGATGAATTAGCAAAAATCAAGGTGATTACTAGTATCATCAATGCTAATCTCAAAGGTGAATCAGATACATTTGTAGAATCACAAATAGATGAATTAAAAACTCACTATATTTCTCCTAACGTCTACCTCAATTTTCCTAAGTCTAACGAATGTCAAAATCATCAACAAGGGTTGTCTGATGGCAGTATTGCTGTGCAGGATATCTATCACATTGACATCGGCAGTCAAGATATTTTAAATCTCAGTAAATTTTATTCCGCCAACAAATTCCTCGATAAAATGTATCGGCTTTATGACAAGGAGACTGGTGAAATTTTCCTTAAACCCAACTGGTCAATGGCTTGGCAAGACAATATTGCTGTGAGATATAAATTTTTGTCATCCCGCGTCAAAATTACTAAAGTGGATGAATTCATGAAAGTAATTTTTGATGATTTTTTGGGAATCGAAAATTATGGCATAGTTGCGGCGATGCTAGCAAAAGTTGGTGCTAATAGTTTAGGAGAGTTGTTACAAGATAAATATTCTGGTCAGATTGTGAGCAAAGAAATGATGGTGACAGCCCTAACGGAAGCGAAAACCAAACTAGAACAATATGCAGAGAAGATGTATCAAGAGAAAATTTCTCCTCTAGTTTTTTATATTGGTGTTACTGGTATGCTCCCTGAAGAAATGTCTGCCCCTGCGATGACAGCTACGGAATTGGCTAGAAAATATCCCCATTTACAGTTTTCTAAATATGAAAAGACTGGTCAATTTTTTGTAGTGGGTGATAGTGTGATTAGCATCTATGTCCAACCCGCCTATTATTCTAGACAAACTGATGTCAGTGAGCAAGTTGTTGTTGAGAAGTAAATCTTTGAAAAAATTGGCATCATTGTTATTCAATAAATAAAACAAAAGGGTGCGTTACATATTCGGTAACGCACCCTTGTCAGAATATAAATAATTAAACTCCAATGGTTGCAGAAATCATTAACTCGGCAATCATGCTTAATCCCCTACCGACTCCAGGGACTGTAAATAAAAGCATCATAGCGAAGATACCAAAATTTGTATTTTGTAATGGTTTTAATTGAGGAAAAATTTCACTGAAAACATGAAAGCCATCTAGGGGGGGAACAGGTAATAGGTTAAATAAAAATAATGTCAAATTAATCCGACACGCTAAGTAAAGAAACTCAAAGCTGAAAATTCCTGGACTATCAGGGTTGGCAAACAGTTTGATTAAAATAATAAAGAAAATACCTAAAGCTAAATTGGACAAAGGGCCAGCCGCAGATACAATAATATTGCTCACTCTAGGAAAGCGAAATTTAGCGGGATTAACCGGCATTTGTCCCCAAGCTATCCCTGTAAAACAAAGAAAGATGAGGGATTCTACTCCCATATGAACTACAGGGTTAAGAGTGAGGTGTCCTTTTTGCTGTGGTGTATTATCTCCCTGACTGATGGCAGCCCAGCCGTGGGCTAATTCATGTAGGGTAATAGAGAATATGACAATGACAACTATGCGGAAAAAAAGAACTGGGTCTGTGATCAGTGTTTGAATAAACATGATTGTCCTGTAGTTTGATTTTCTGGAATGGGTGCATCATCAGTAACCCCTAGAGGATACGAGGGGTAATTCAGCTACAATTAAGTAAACAGTCGATATTAAGTAATTTCCAAATCTACAAGTAAGCGATCGCAGAATGGCTTATGCTTTCACTGCTGTCTCATACATAATTACTATATGTTTGGTGATGACCCACATATGCAAAGCTGTAAATATTATACAAATCTTAAGAAAAATAACACTGAAGTTAACAGAGTATTTTTTGGTATATTTTGATCTTTTTTCTCTGAAAAATAGATTTATCAAGAAGATCATTTTGTAGTTTTTTTGTGTATAACTACGCAATACACATGCTGATTATTATTAAATAATATACATAAAGAAATCAAAATCAAAAATATACAGACCTCCTTTGGGCAGTACATAAGGCAATTTATCGATAAAAATAAATAAATATAAATAAATATACAAACTTGTCAAGTAGAATCACGGCTTACTGGTAATATTCTGGATGCACTTACGCTAGACCAATATGAATGAACATCAGCGTCAATCCTACTGGCGTGCTAATACTGCTTTAATTCGCAATCTTTTAATAATTTGGGGATTGGTATCCCTAGTTTTTAGCATCTTGTTAGTTCAACCCTTGAACGGGTTGCGTTTTTTTGGCGTACCCTTCGGGTTTTGGATGGCACAGCAAGGATCAATCCTCGTGTTTGTTGGGTTGATTTTTATATATGCCTGGCAAATGGACAAATTAGACCGCAAGTATAATATCAAAAAGTAAGGAAAAACAGTGTCTGTAGAGCTTTGGACAATTTTAGTAGTTGGCCTGTCTTTTGTTGCATATATTTACATCGGTTGGCAATCACGAGTAAAAAATAGCAAAGACTTTTACGTAGCAGGTCAAGATATTCCTTCTATTGCCAATGGTGCAGCTACCGCCGCCGATTGGATGTCTGCGGCTTCGTTTATTTCGATGGCGGGGTTAATTTCGTTTTTGGGCTATGACGGTTCAATCTATTTAATGGGTTGGACTGGTGGTTATGTCTTATTGGCTTTATTACTCGCCCCGTATCTGCGGAAATTTGGTAAGTATACAGTGCCGGATTTTGTAGGCGATCGCTATTATTCCAATATTGCGCGTTTAGTGGCAGTAGTGGCGGCGATTTTCGTTTCTCTCACCTACGTGGCTGGACAAATGCGCGGCGTGGGAATTGTGTTTAGCCGTTTCTTGCAAGTCGACATCAACACTGGCGTAATTATCGGGATGGTAATTGTCGGCTTTTTTGCGGTGTTGGGTGGAATGAAAGGGATTACTTGGACACAAGTCGCCCAGTATGGTGTGTTGATTGTTGCATATTTAATTCCCGCGATCGCGATCGCTTGGATACTCACAGGTAATCCTATCCCCCAGCTAGCGTTTACCTTTAGTGATGTCGCCACTAAACTCAATCAAGTACAGCTTGATTTAGGGTTTAAAGAATATACTCAGCCGTTTGTGAACAAGTCCATGTTAGATGTACTGTTCACGACAATTGCGTTGATGGTAGGTACTGCCGGTTTACCCCATATTATTGTCAGATTTTACACAGTTCCCAGTGTACGGGCAGCCAGATTTTCTGCTGGTTGGGCATTATTATTCATTGCCATTTTGTATACTACAGCACCAGCCCTTTCCATGTTTGCCCGTTATAACTTAATTACTTCTCTGCATAATCAAACTGTTACGGAAGTGCAGCAGTTAGACTGGGCGCAAAAGTGGGAAAAAACTGGACTGTTAAAATTTGACGACAAAAATCAAGATGGACGTTATCAGTTAACTCCCAGCAAAGATACTAACGAAATTACCATTGACCGAGATATTATCGTTCTATCTACCCCAGAGGTAGCCAAACTTGCACCTTGGGTAATTGCTTTAGTAGCGGCTGGCGGGTTAGCGGCGGCGTTGTCTACAGCATCGGGTTTATTGCTAGTCATATCTAGTTCCGTTGCCCATGATATCTACTATCGCATCATAGATTCTTCCGCCTCGGAACAAAAACGGGTGTTTGTTGGGCGGATCATGGTGGGTTTATCCTTGGTGTTGGCTGGTTACTTTGGTGTCAACCCGCCGGGATTTGTCAGTGAAGTGGTAGCTTTTGCCTTTGGTTTAGCAGCTGCTAGCTTCTTCCCAGTGATAGTTTTAGGGATTTTCGATAAGCGTACCAATTCTCAAGGTGCGATCGCCGGAATGTTAACCGGGTTAATCTTCACCATCATCTACATTGTCAGTGTGAAGTTTGCAGGTGTGCAACCTTGGTTTTTTGGCGTATCTCCTGAAGGTATCGGTACTCTGGGAATGCTAATTAACTTAGTGGTGACGCTAGTAGTTTCTCGTCTCACCCCACCACCACCAGCCGATATTCAAGCAATGGTAGAAGATTTACGTTCTCCATCTCTAGAAACAGAATTAGAAACTGTAGTTAGGGAATAGGGAATAGGGAATGGGGAATGGGGAATGGGATAGGGTACTGGAGAAATTTGAGAACCAGATCAAAAGCGAAATTCAAGTGTACTAAATATCAAAATCGAATACTTTTCTAACACCCTCAGGGAGTAAATCTTCTTGCCATGATAATGGGGCGGATCAATTGGGAAATATAGATATTAGCAATCAATTTATAAAATTAACTCTAATGTCTATATTAACTGGTACAGAATATCCCATCGCTGGCTATCGCATCACTGAGCAAATTTACGTCAGCAGTAAAAGTCTAGTTTATCGCGCCATTAGAGAACAAGACCAAAAATCAGTCATCCTGAAGTTGATGCGCTCTGAATATCCTACCTTTAATGAAATTGCTCAGTTTCGGAATCAATATACCTTAACCAAAAATCTTCAGCTGACTGGGATTGTCAAACCTCTATCCCTAGAAAATTATCATAATAGCTATGTCTTAGTGATGGAAGACTTTCAGGGTATATCCTTGAAAGAATGGCAAAAAAAACAACAAAAGTCGCCAAAAAATCCAATTTCTCTAGATGAATTTTTTCATATTGCTATTGCCATTGCAACTATTCTCGATGGACTGCATTCTGAGCGCATTATTCACAAAGATATTAAACCAGCCAACATCCTCATCAATCCCACAACCAATGAAGTTAAACTGATCGATTTTAGTTTAGCTAGCATTTTACCAAGAGAAATTCAAGGTCTGAGCAATCCTAATGTTTTAGAAGGTACTTTAGCTTATATTTCCCCAGAACAAACAGGACGAATGAATCGAGGTATTGATTATCGTTCTGATTTTTACTCTTTAGGAATAACTTTCTTTGAATTATTGACAGGGTTGTTACCTTTCAACAGTAACGAACCAATGGAATTAGTTTATTGTCATATTGCAAAAGAAGCACCAAGAGTTAGCCAGATTAACTCCAGCATACCTGTGATTTTATCTGATATTGTCAATAAGCTAATGGCGAAAAATCCTGAAGACCGTTACCAAAGTTCCCAAGGATTAAAGCATGATTTAGAAATCTGCCAAAGCCAATGGCAAACTCATCAAGACATCACTCCATTTACACTAGGCAGCCGAGATATTTCTACACAATTTATTATTCCTGAAAAACTGTATGGTCGCCAAAAAGAAATAGAAATTTTACTGAATACTTTTGAAAAAGTAACAAGTGGTAAACATGAAATACTTTTAATATCCGGTTTTTCTGGTATTGGTAAAACAGCCCTAGTAAATGAAGTACATAAGCCAATAGTAGAGAGACGTAGTTATTTTATCAAGGGTAAATTTGAACAATTTCAACGTGATACACCTTTATCAGCATTAGTGCAGGCATTTAGACATTTAATTAATCAAATACTTTCAGAAAATGATGAACAAATTCAATCATGGAAAACTAAAATACTCAGCACATTAAACACCCAAGCTTACGTCATCACTGAGGTGATTCCTGAATTAGAGAAAATCATTGGCAAACAACCTCCTGTGGCTAAACTTCCGGGGACTGCTGATCAAAAACGCTTTAACATATTATTACAAAAATTTATTCATGTTTTTAGTAATAAAGAACATCCCCTAGTAATTTTTCTTGATGACTTGCAATGGGCAGATGCAGCATCATTAAACTTTATTCAAGTCTTGATGAGTCAGCAAACTGCTGATGATTTAAAAGTCATGACGGCGCAAGATAATCAGCCTGAGCATGGTTTATTACTAATTGGGGCATATAGAGAAAACGAAATATCAGCAACTCATCCTTTATATTTGACTATTCAAAAAATTAATGAAGCTCATGTCAATATCAATAATGTAAATTTGCTGCCTTTAACACAAGATGATTTAAATCAATTAGTTTTAGAAACGCTGCATTGCAGTAAAGAAGCAGCTACGCCTTTAACTCAAGTCCTATTTACTAAGACTAAAGGTAATCCATTTTTCATTAATAAATTTTTGAAATCTCTTTATGACCAAGGTTTAATTATTTTAAATACTAGTGCAGGTTGCTGGGAATATGAAATTAGCAAAATTCAAGAATTGACTCTTACTGATGATGTGGTAGAGTTCATGGCAGAGCAAATTCAAAAATTACCCGAAACAACTCAAGAAGTCTTAAAAATTGCTGCTTGTATTGGCAATGAATTTGATATACAAACTTTAGCGATCGCCTACAATAAATCTACATCAAAAACAGTATCCGATTTGTGGATAGCATTAATGGAAGGGTTGATCTTAGCTCAAGGTAGTTGCTATAATTTCCTGCTGAGTGAAAACTTTACTAATATAGATATTGATGATATTACAACCAGCGACCAAGAAAATAATAACTATCAGCCAACTCAATATAAATTCGTCCACGACCGCATACAGCAAGCTACTTACTCTCTCATTTCTGAAGCTGAACGCAAAAATCTACATTTAGAAATTGGTCTAATCCTACTCAGGAATAGTTCAATGTCAGCAACAGAAGAAAACATCTTTGCATTAGTTAACCAATTTAATATTGCAGTAGATTTAATTACCCATTCAGAACATCGTCATAAATTAGCCACTATGAATTTAACGGCTGGACGTAAAGCTTTAGCATCAACAGCTTACTCAGCCGCACTGAAATATCTCACCACTGGTCTGCAACTTTTACAGCCTGACTGCTGGGATACTCAATATGAACTGGCTTTAGCCTTACATGAAACCACCGCAGAAGCTAAATATTTGAGTGGCAATTTTGAGCAAATGGAAAAGCTCATAGAAACAGTTTTAGTGAAAGCTAAAACTCTAGTAGATCAACTCAAAGTGTATGAAATTACAATAGAATCCTACAAAGCACAAGGCCGTAGTTTTGATGCTATTAACACAGGACTTAAAGTCTTAAATCTATTAGGCATCCCTTTCCCAGAACAGCCACAACAGCAAGATATTGCCATAGAGTTACAAAAATTGCAGTTAGCTTTCGGAGATAAAAAAATTGAGGATTTTGTTGCATTACCCGAACTAGTAGATACAGATAAATTAGCAATTATGAGAATTTTCGGGAGGCTTTTACCAATTGCCTATGCTAGCAATCCCTTACTCTTTTCTCTGATAGCTCTCAAACAAGTTAATTTATCTTTCAGCTACGGCAATTGTGGTATATCATCGGTAGCTTATGTAGTTTATGCAGTTATTCGCTGGAATTTATTAGGTGATTTTCATTCCTGTTATCAACTAGGTCAGCTAGGACTAAATTTACTGGCTAAATTTAACCCTAGAGAATTAATGTCTATGGGAATTTTTGTTGTCAATAACTTCACAATACATTGGCAAGAGCATCTCCAACAAACATTAAATCCCTTTATTAATGCCTATTCAGTAGGTTTAGAAACAGGAGATTTAGAGCAAGCTGCCTACGCTTTATATATGCACTCTGAGCATTCTTTATTTCTAGGTAAACATCTTGTAGAACTAGAAAAACAAATGCGGAGCTATCATTTAAAAATTACACAATTAAATCAAGAAATTCCCCTACAATTACACGCAACTAATTGGCAGACAGTATTAAATCTATTGTGTTCGGAAGATCCCTGTAGTCTCAAAGATGAAGCTTATGATGAAGAAAGTATGTTACCTGTGATCAAACAGGCTGGTAATCAACTGGCTATTTTATATTTCCATGTAGAAAAATTATTTTTATGTTACTTATTTGCAGATTATACACAGGCTTGGGCAAATGCCACCTATGCAGAACAATATTTAGATACTGTCCCTGCTAAATTTGTAGTCACTATTTTCTATTTCTATAGCTCTTTATCGGCTTTAGCAATATATCCCGATAAAAATCCAGAAGAACAAGAGGAAATTTTAAAACTAGTAGCAGCAAATCAACAAAAAATGCAACAATGGGCAGACAATGCTCCTATGAATTTTTTACATAAATATTATTTAGTGGAAGCAGAGTTAAAGCGAATTAATAGACAGCATTTAGATGCGATAGAACTCTATGATCGTGCCATAGCTTTAGCACAGGAACATGAATATATTCATGAGTCAGCATTAGCTAATGAACTAGCGGCTAAATTTTATTTACAATGGGGTAAGCAAAAGTTTGCCCAATCTTATCTTATTGATGCTTACTATGGTTATTTGCGTTGGGGTGCAGCAACAAAACTGCGGCATTTACAAGCACAATACCCCGAAATTTTAGCTAGTTTTATCCAACAAGATACATTAATCCCAAAAAGCCACTTTTATTCAGACATCAATTTAGATAATTCTGCTGAAACTTCAACTTTGACAAGCAATGACACTGTCATTAGCTCCCACAGCACTAGCATTTCTGATATGCTGGATTTAGCGGCAGTTATTAAAGCTTATCAGACTATCTCTGGAGAAATTGAACTACAAGAACTGCTTTCTAAACTAATTGAGTTAGTCATGGAAAATGCAGGAGCATCCAAGTGTGTCTTGATTTTACATGACGAGAAAAACTCATCCTTAAATGTGACGGCTATTAGTCTTAATTCGACGTTTGCAGCTACTCACACGGAATTTCTATCTACACCCTTAGAATCTAGCGAAGATATACCTATTACTATCATTAATTATGTCAAACGGACTCAAGAAATATTAGTAATTGATGATACTTCTCATCACACTTCCTTGACTACAGATATTTATATTACTAATAAAAAACCTAAGAGCATTCTCTGTATTCCGATGGTGAATCAAAGTAAATTGCTGGGAATTGTATATTTAGAAAATAATCTCATTACATCTGCATTTACACGCGATCGCCTGGAAGTAATTAAACTGCTGATTACTCAAGCAGGAATTTCCTTAGAGAATGCGATGCTATATAAAAACCTAGCAGAAGCTAAAGAAAGTTTAGAGGAATATAATCACAATTTAGAAGCAAAAGTTGCAGCTAGAACTACAGAACTACACAATAAAAATCAGAGTTTACAAGCAGCTCTGCAACAGTTAAAGTTGACCCAATCTCAATTAATTCAAAGTGAAAAAATGTCCTCATTAGGGCAAATGGTAGCTGGAATTGCTCACGAAATTAATAATCCTATCAATTTCATTCATGCTAACCTTATACATACAACTGAGTACATTGAAAACTTACTAGACTTAATTAACATATATAAACAAGAGTATCCTGAAGACTCACCTAACATTTTAGAAAAGTGCGAAGAAATTGATTTAGATTTTATAGGTGAAGATTTACCAAGAATCCTCAATTCGATGAAGGTGGGAAGTCTGCGAATCCGAGATATTGTGTTAAGTTTACGGAATTTCTCTCGCTTAGATGAAGCAGACATGAAACCAGTTGATATTCATGAAGGTATTGATAATACATTATTGATTTTACAACATAGGATCTATAAAAATAGCAGTGAAAATCAACAAAATAGTGAACAAATAGAACCAAAAATTTTAATTATTAAAGAGTATGGAAAATTACCTCTGGTTACTTGTTATGCTAGTCAAATCAATCAAGTATTCTTAAACATCTTGACTAACGCCGTTGACGCTATAGAAAACTCAAAATCCCAAAATGCAGAATTATTAACTAAGCCTCAAATTTGCATTAGAACTGAGTTGACAAAATCTCAGATAGTCAGAATTAGCATTAGTGATAATGGTTGTGGAATCCCAGAAACAATACAAGCAAAAATATTTGATCCCTTTTTTACCACTAAACCAATCGGTAGCGGTACAGGTTTAGGTCTATCTGTGAGTTATCAAATAGTTGTAGAAAAACATAAGGGTAAACTAATCTGTAATTCTACTCCTGGAGAGGGAACGGAATTTATTATAGATATACCTCTTCAACAATTTTAATCTATAGTTTTAATAAAATACCCGACTTCATAAAGAAGTCGGGTATTTTATTAAAACAGGATATATCAGAAACAAGTCAAATGTTCTTTCTTCATGACTGATTTCTTAGAGAATTATTTTTACTTACACTCCCACGGGTACTTGATCTAACTTGTGAGCTTTAATATAAACCATCCATTCATTTAGCATTTCTGTAAAGTCTGCAAATACTTGTTCTACTAAATGACAGGCTTTTGCTTCCATTTCTGGCGATATTTCTATATTTTCAATGAGATTTTCTACATCAGGTGTACCCATAGCATGACCGGTTTCTACTGCTAAATGATATTCACCAAAATAGCGGTAATTTTCTCCTGTTATTTGTTGTAATTCCCGCGCAACCTCTGCTGTCAACGACAAGACAACATTTCCTGTAGCTTCATTACATTCGATGATTGCTAATTTTAAAACAGGGTCTACTTGATAAGCATAGGCTGAGAGTTTATAGCAGACTCGTCTAGCTTTGTCATTTTCTGGCCCCCAGATAAACTTCAAAACTTCTAGATATGTCATTGGTTGATTAAAACCCAATTTTTCCATATCTTCGTAGTACCAAAGAAAATGATGGTCATCTTCATAGGAATGAACATTAATTAATTTTTGAATAGGATCATCTGTTGGTTCCTCTCGGAAGAAATATTTATTTACTTCCCAAATATTCATTACAAAAGGAGTAATACAAGGTGCAAAAGCTAATCTTTGTCTTGGGGGAATACTTTTGTCTTTTAAGAATTCACATATTGGTAACTTTGAGAATTCTTGTTTCTTCTGTTCGATTAATGCGAGAACTGCTTTCATCGTCTTACTCTGTGATTCAATTTATGTGACTTGTTCACATTGTTGTGTTTTTTAAATTAAAAAATAACAGTAATTTTTAGTAATTTTATAAAATCGACTTTTGTGTGTAGTTAGTATACTAATATACAAGACTGTTTATTTTGAAAGTCTCGTATTTAAAAGAATTTGCTGGGTGATTCAGTGCTATTACTGAATAACTTTAAGAGATTTTTTTATTTTTTCTAGTCATAACTAAGAAAGAGTTTTACCTTTAAGATGAAAAAAAATACACATATATTAAGTATTATTAAGGTTATTCATCTGGAAAAATACTGTGACATTATAAAGAGATTTTGATTGAAAAAATCTGTCATTAGGCAGAAATTAAATACTCCAATAGTGGGATTTTAAATTATTACTTAAGTGACTTGACAAACCACAGTCATTAATGCTCAATTACACAATTTTTAACTCGTTTTGACAATCAGCTTTGATCGGAATCTTCTCTTTAATGCTTGAAAAAAATTGGTACTTGCTCTGATTTCCCAATAGCGGGCAAAAAAAACTTACTAATATTTAAATATCAGATTTTTGGCTCTATTTATCAAAATAAATAACAAATATAGCCATCCTAAATCATTCATGAGACACAAGATCCCCGACTTCTTTGAGAAGTAGGGTTTCTGGACACCGCAAGTTATAACAAATCAGATAGGAATGGGAATGCTATATAGAGCTTGACTTAGTTTTTTACCTGTGATGTAGCGGTGTATCAAAGCCAGAATCTTCCAGTATATAGGTTGATTTGCGCTACGCTTTACCCAACATGAATCTTGGCAGAAATGTTGTATCATGATTTAACATTTCTAGGCGTTTAGTGTAGAAATTAAAGAGTAAATCTAGATAGGTAATTAGTAATTTGTATTAAACTGGCAATTATTGATGGGTAATTGCTTGGTAAATGAAAGAGAGATTTAGAGTCGGCTACATTTAATCTCAACTCATGTAAAAGTGATATTATATGGGGGTAACTGATTTCCATCCCATCTATAAATGAACAAAATATTGGATGTAGAATTATCAAAAAAAACTGCTGAAAGCATCAAAAGTAAGGCTAGAAAACCCTTTGATAATGCGTATAAAGCTGCGTTGGCTACACAGGGTGCTAAATATGTTCAAGGATTTTTAGTTTGTCAAGGGAAGCCAACTAAACCTCTAGAACATGGTTGGATTGAAATAGAGGAGACAATTGTTGACCCTAACTTACCGCATTTGCATAATCATGTACAAGAAATGTGGTATTTTGCTGCTCATACTCTCAGTGTGAAGCAACTCAAGGAAATTATAGAAGAATCAAAAGAAGATTATCCAGAAGATGACCCATTACCTATTTATGGTGATGCACCATATGAATATTATGGTGATGTGATGTTGGGAGGTAAAGAATATTTAGCTGCTTATCAGGCGGCGGAAGCTAAATGTAAAGAAATTCAGGGATTAAAAGCTCAAAATAATTAAGTTAGTGCAGAAAACATTGGTTCTTTATTTGGTATTTACTAATGAAGATTTGCCATCACTACCAAAGTGTTCTCGGTAACTGCAAATTTTGTCTCCTCGCACATCAAAGGATACTGCTACCCGATTTTTGTAAGGCTGTCCAAATAAAGTTCCTTCATCGCGAAATTCAAAGACTACCGTTGTCTCATTGCTAGTAATGCAATCTAAAGACACTAATTTGATGCCAGACGGAAAGGAGGTTGAAACATAATCAAGAAATTCCTTGGCTTTTGCTTTTCCTTGATTTAAACCTTGAAATTTACCGATGGGAAACCAAAAGGTAAAATCCTCTGTTAGCATTTCTAGAAATGCTTGCCATTCACCCGTCGCTAAACCCTGGGTAAAATGTTCAAATGCTTGGTGAGCAACTTTTAAAGTATTTTCTGTATTCTGCACCATGTTTTTCCTAGACTCTAAAACCTGACAACTACTTTGCCACAATTTTGACCACTGAGCAGGTATGCTACCGCCGTGGGAATGGACTCTAAACCAAGAAACGGGGTAGAGTCAACAGATACTTGCAGTTTACCTGTATAGAACAAATTTAAAAGGCGATCGCGCGCTTCTGGGATATATTCTTGATAATGGGGCATCAGAAAACCCCGCACCGAAGCCGCTTTCCAAAAAAGTTGGTGATAAATACGCGCTTGCGTTACCTGTTCAATACTTCTCCCATATTCCGAAATATAGCCAATACTCACCAAACGTCCCCGAATAGCTAAGTTATCAACGCAGGTATCAAACACCTGTTTACCCACACACTCAAAAATTAAGTTAATCCCTTTGGGGTACTCTTGCTTGAGGACTTGCTGGAGATTTTCTCTATGATAGTTAATGATGCGATCGCAGCCTAACTCCTGTAATAATTTTTCCTTCGCCTCAGAACTACAAGTCCCAATGACATGATTTCCCGCCAACTTCGCCAACTGTACCGCAATATGGCCAGTACCACCAGCCGCAGCCGTTACTAAAACCACCTCATCACTTTGCATTTCCCCCACCTGTTCCAAAGCTACCAAAGCTGATACACCCGTCGGTACAAGGTTGAGAACTTCCGGCGTTGCTTCCCGCACTTTCACAGCCAAACTAGCATCTATCACCTGATATTCTCGATAACCACCACCGCGCACAGTCGTGATAACAGCATCACTCACCCGAAAACCAGAAACATCTGCACCTACAGCTACCACTTCCCCCACCGCTTCCACACCCAAATCAAAAGGTGGAGTTAATTTTATATAACTCACTTCACCCCGACAAAGTAAAGTATCAAACCCTGCATTAATTCCCGCAAATTTATTCCGAATTAAAATTTCATGATTTGCCGGTGCAGTCAGAGGTACTTCTACAATTTCTACAGCAGATTTAAAATCTTGATGGAGTTGTTTAGCTATTAATTTTTTGTAGTTAGTCATTAGTTAATAGTCATTAGTCATTAGTCATTAGTTATTAGTTTTTGCTACCTTGTCTACCTTGTCTGCCTTGTCTCCAATGCCCAATGCCCCATTCCCAATGCCCAATGCCCTATAAAGCCTTATCCCACTCCAATTGATGCGCTAAACCATACTTGATAAAATCTTCGGTGTTGGCTTTATCGCTTTTACCAAATACACCCAAACTATAAGGATTATCTTGCATTCTTTCGGTAACTTGTTCTTGCTCAAATCTCATTACTTCTTCTCTTGGCTGATCTGTTTTAAAAAAGTCAACAACCAATACAGTTCTATCGTATTCAGTATAATTATGTGGACAATGGGGATAGCTATGATCTAACACCATAAATTCCCCTTCATGCCAATAAAGTTGCTCATGACATATTTTCATCGCCACATCTCCCTGCGGTACAATTAAGCCTAAATAACCCCGATTCATGTGGGGGTTATAGTTAACATGAAGCTTAATGTCTAAACCAGGGTGAAATGTGCCGAAATAGGCATTTCTAACTACATCATCATTTTCTAAGTTTATCACTGTGATCATTTGAGCCAGATTTGGAAAATATTTTTCTCTGAGTTCTAATGCCTTCTTTGCTGCTACATCTGTCTCATATTCGGGATATTGGATTTGATGAAATTGAATATATTCTTCAATTAATAAACCTTGGAATAAAATTCCAAAGGCACTATATTTAGAGTTGCCTTTAGTTTTAATAGTTTTACTTTTTGGGCCTAGAACATCGTAAGTAAATTTTAACTCTTCTGGCGATGCCTGCTTGATAAAATTAGTAAATTCCTCTCGAATCACTTGCCAATTTTCTTGCAAATTTTGGAGAAAGGGGAAAGTTTCAGGATTGAGATGATACTCGTTAAAATTGGACACCTTTTTCTGCTCCTAAATTTCAATTAAAAATTCCCAATTTAAATTACCAGGAATAAGTTTAATGGGGAGTCTTAGCACTTCTACATATAAGAGTTTGTATGTTTTATTTCCGGGTCATCAAGACGGTTCAATAAACAACTGTTACATAGTTGTCTATTTTAGCGATTGTTCCTGTAGGATGTGAAAGCGACTTGCTTGCTGTCATCATGTTAATGTGAGGTCTACTATGTCTGAACCTCCTATATTAGACAAAATTGTCAAGAATGTGCGGGTTGTGCGTCCCCAAGAAAATGCGATCGCACTCTTAGATATAGGGATCAAGGATGGAAAATTTGCCCAGATTGCTCCTCATATTAGCGCAGACCAGGGCAAAGAGGTATTTGACGGCAAAAATCTCCTGGGTTTTCCTGGGGTTGTAGATGCTCATATGCACATCGGTATTTACCAACCCCTTGACCAAGATGCAGTCACAGAAAGTAAAGCCGCCGCAATGGGAGGTGTAACAACTAGCCTCAATTACATCCGTACAGGGAAGTATTATCTAAATAAAGGTGGTTCCTACCAAGATTTTTTTCCTGAAGTTTTAGCATTATCTCAAGGAAATTTCTTTGTTGATTATAGCTACCATATCGCCCCTCTTAGTAATCAGCATATTGATGAGATACCAATGCTGTTTGAGGAATATGGCATTAGTTCCTTTAAAATTTTTATGTTTTATGGTGGCTATGGTTTACACGGTCTTTCTGACCAACAAAATTTATTTTTGATGATTAATAAAACAGAAAGATACGATTTTGCTCACTTTGAATTTATCATGCGGGAGTTGGCAAAGTTAAGCGCAAGTCACCCAGAAGCACAAGCAACAATTAGTTTAAGTTTGCATTGCGAAGTGGCAGAAATTCTCAATGCTTATACCAAAATAGTTGAAAATGATTTAACTTTAAGTGGACTGCACGCCTACAGTGCGGCGCGTCCTCCCCATTCAGAAGGGTTAGCAATTTGTATTGCATCTTATTTGGCACATGAAACTAACTGTGCAAATATCAATTTATTGCATTTGAGTTCTCGTAAAGCAATGGAAGCAGCTTTAACTATGCAAACTGCTTTTCCTCATATTAATTTCCGACGAGAAGTTACTGTTGGACATTTATTATTAGATGTCGATACGCCAAACGGAACTTTAGCAAAAGTTAACCCCCCCATTCGTCCCCGTGCTGATGTGGAATATCTATGGCAAGCTGTTATCAACAATCAAGTAGATTGGATAGTTAGTGATCATGCTTGTTGTGCGGCGGAACAAAAAGTAAATGCCAAAGACCCCCATAATGTTTGGTTAGCTAAATCTGGTTTTGGTGGTACAGAATATTTACTATCTGGTGTATTTAGTGAAGGTAGTAAGCGGGGAATGTCTTACAATCACATGGCTAAATTGCTCTCGTGGAATCCATCACGCAGGTTTGGTTTATCTCAAAAAGGTGATATTGCTGTTGGTTTTGATGCTGATTTAGTTTTGTTAGACCCCAATGAAAGTTTTGTAGTGAATGCGGCTGATTCAGAATCACAACAAGGTTACACACCTTTTGCGGGCATGGAGTTAACCGGAAAAGTAAAAAGTACATTTTTACGAGGTGATTTAATTTATCACAATGGGCAGGTTTTAGGTTTACCTAGTGGACGTTATTTAAAAAGAGGTTAGGTGAGATTGAGGAAAATATCTCAAAAGGAGTAGAAAAAAATTTTATTTTAGACTAAACATAACACTACACACATCTACCAAAATTACAGAACAACTATGAATACTCAAGTACCATTAATTATTGAATGTCGTAGTAACGATTCCGATTACCGTCAACAAAATCCTCATTGTCCGTATACTCCCAAGGAAATTATTCAAGAAGCGGTTCGGGCTTGGGAAGCGGGGGCAGCAATTTTTCATTGGCATGGACGAGATCCAATTGATGGCAGATGGATTAATGATGTAGACGTTTATTTAGAAGTTATTCAAGGAATTCGAGAGCAGACGGATTTAATTGTTAATCCTACTTTGAATTATGTGACTAAAGAAAGTAATGTGAGCGATCGCATTCAACACATCTTAGCCGCCAACAACGATCCAGCACTAGGAGTTGATATGATTCCTTTAGAGTTTGGCTCGTTTAATTTAGATTTTTGGAATCCACAAACTAAACAATTTGACACTTACGATCAAGTACATACTAGTTCTCGCGCATATATCAAAGAAGTATTAGAAATACTGCAAGCAAATAACATTTTTGTCGGTACTATTTGTTGGGATATAGGACAAATTCGGACAGCAAGATGTTTCCAAGAAATGGGACTGCTTCCTAAAAATACTTTTTGGGAGTTTGTTTTTACTGGAGAAATTACCCCTAGTGGAATTTTGCCCACATTACCGAATTTACAAGCAGTAGTAGATTCTATCCCCAAAGATGATCAATGGTTAGTGATGTGTTGGAATGGGGATGTCATGCCTTTAGCAGCTTGGGCAATTACAATGGGTGGTCATGTTGGTATTGGTTTAGGAGACTATCCTTATTTGCGTTTTGGCAAACCCCACAATGGCAATTTGGTAGAGAAAGTTGCTAACATGGCGCATACATTAGGCCGAGAAGTCGCCACACCAGCGCAAGCACGGGAAATTTTGAAAATGCAGCCGCGAACTGTTGTTAAAGAAAAACTACAGGCGGTTGCTAACTAGAAATGTGGAGTGCATGGGGGGAAACCTAACCCCCTAACCCCCTTCCCTTGTAGGGAAGGGGGAATATGTAGAGACGTTGCATACAACGTCTCTACAGTTCTAGGAAAGGTTTTCTGTTTCTTGTTGCCTTGAATCACAAACAAATATAATCGCTAAAACATTATGCCCAATAAAATTAAACGCGCTTTTTTAGATACAGAAGATGGACAAATTCTCTACCGCACTGGCGGTGAGGGTGAGGCGTTGCTGTTGCTGCACATGAACCCCCGCAGTAGTGACGAATATCGCGAACTTATGCCAATTTTGGCGGCACATAGACGAGTCATTGCAATGGATTTGATGGGGTTTGGTGATTCTGATAAACCGCCGAGAATGTATACTATCGGTGACTATGCAAAAACCGCGATCGCACTTTTAGATGAATTAGGCATAGAAAAAACAAGTATTTTTGGTAATCATACCGGTGCTTTTGTGGCGGGAGAAATAGCCGCAGCATATAGCGATCGCGTTGATAAACTCATATTAGGAAACGTAGCCGGTTTTGGGGAGGGAGGACAAGCAGAATTATTCAAAAGATTTGAGGATGGTTTTAAAATTAAAGAAGATGGTTCTCATCTCATGGAAAGATGGTTAGCCCGTTCCCGATATGTAGGCTCGGCAGAATTAAATCATCGTTGGGTTTTAGATGATTTAAAATGTTTTGGTCATCCTTTATATGCGGTTTGGGCTGTAGGTAATTACTGTCTAGAAGCACCAGAAAGATTTCGTGCTATTAAATGTCCCACTCTCATCATTTGGGGACTTGATGACATGAAAGAATTTGAAAGACTGAGTTTAGCCAAATTTAATGACCGCTATTTTCTATCTCAAGCAATTCCTCATGGCCAAGTTGTAGAATTTGAACAAGGCACAATTTGCATGATGAACCAAATACCTGAAGCAGTATCTCAGGTAGTCACGGATTTTTTAAATAGTACAGAATAGTTAAAGTTTTCAATTATCTAGGACTGCTGTACATTTAATTTCTACAATTAGTCCTGGCGTAGATAAAGCAGTAATACCAAACCCCGTCCAGGTTGGAAAATTATTCGTAAAATAGCGGTCTTTTACTTTCATAAATAACGGCAGATGGGGGATAGTAAACTGCTGTTGTGCTGCATCAGCAGGTGTAAATTGGGAATTACTAAGATTTGCCCCTGTCACATGATAGGTAATCATTTCTACCACATCGTCAAAGGTTGCACCTGCGGCTGTTAGTACCTTTTTCACATTTTCAAAAGTTTGGACAAATTGCGCTTCTACTTCCTCTACTACCTGTAAATTTTCATCGCGTCCCACCTGACCTGAAATATATAGTGTATTGCCTACTTTAACCCCAGGACAATAATGAAATTTTTCATATAAAATTTCCATGCCTTGAGGGATAATAACTTGGCGATTTTTACTCATAAACTTATATAGTTTATATTAAGTAGAACGACTTGCAAAAATCAAACTATGTAAAGTAATGTAAAAAATTGCATTTAGTTCGTAGTAAGGACTTTAGTCCTTAGAGCTAATTTGTAAACTAAAGTAAAATACTTACCTTGTAAGGATTTCATGAATTTGAGTTAATACAGCACTTATTCGTTGAAACTTAGACATAGTAATTAGTTGAGTCTCCTTAAGATTTTCTTTACGAATCAGCTCTTATGAGAGGACTAAAGTCCTTACTACAAACCTTTAATTATTTACACCGTTTTACTTAAATGGATTGTAATTGTTAAATGTCGGGGAAAAATATCCCCTGTTACTAAAATTAATGCAATTATTGCAGTCTGCGTTTTACTTCTGTAGCTAAATCAGCTAAAGCAACTTCTATTTGCTCACCTGTTTGTAAATCTTTAAGTGATGACTTTTGGGCTGCGGCTTCATCAGCACCAATAATTATACAAAAGCGAATTCCTTGTTTATCTGCGGATTGAAATTGTTTACCTAAAGGACGTTTATCAAAATTAGTCACTACATTAATTCCAGCTTGACGTAACTGTTGGGAAACTTGCAAGTAAGTTGGCATTAAATCTTCTTGCATATTAACTACCACTACTTGCGCTGGCGTTGCTGGTAAGGTGTTCAGAATTCCCGCTTTTAGTAAACGACTAATTAAACGTGTCAAGCCAATGGAAATTCCCACACCAGGCATTTTTTCGCCTAAAAACATTCCCACTAATTCTTCATATCTACCGCCAGAACAAATACTACCTAAAGCCTCATGTCCAATTAAGGTAGTTTCGTAAACTGTGCCGGTATAGTAATTTAATCCACGGGCAATAGACAAATCAATACAAAATCTCTTGTCAGGAACCCCTAAATTCCGCACCCCTGCAATTACTGTTTCTAATTCGCTGACACCTAAATTAAATTGTGCTGATTCTGGTAAATTTTCTGAGAGATGTTTGAGTTTACTTAAAATTTCATCACTATTACCGTCGATTTTAATAAAGTCAATAATTTTTTGCGTTTGTTCAGAGTTAACGCCTTCTTTCTCTAACTCTTGTTTAACTTTAACTTCGCCAATTTTTTCTAGATTATCAATAATGCTGATACAAGATTTAATTTGGGTTTCTGAGATACCTAAAGATTGAAAAAAACCTGTTAAAACTTTGCGGTTATTAATGCGAATGACAAAATCACCAATATTAATAGCTTCAAATATTTCGGTGATAATAGCAGGCATTTGAGCATCATATAATAAACTCAAACTACTCCGCCCGACTACATCAATATCACACTGACGAAATTGACGAAATCTTCCATCCTTTGCCCTTTCGCCTCGGAAAACTACATCCATTTGATAACGTGCAAAGGGAAAAGTCAATTCATTTAAGTGACGCGCAATATAAGCGGCTAAAGGTACAGTTTGATCAAATTTTAATGCTCTAGCTTCTGAGCCTGTTTCCCCTGATTTATCTTTTTCAGCTTGACGATTGGGTGGTAATATTGGTTCTATACCGTAAATAATATTGTCGCCTTGATTACCTTTAGCTTGTAATACTTCTAATCTTTCTACAGCAGGAGTTTCAATAGGCGTAAATCCGTAGCTTTCGTAAACTTTACGGATAGTATCTAGTAAATATAATTCTAAGCGTTTTTCGCTGGGCAGAAACTCAGGAAAGCCACTAGGAGTAGAAAAGTTTATTTTGTCACCTTTTGCCATGCGTTTACCTTATTAATTCGCAATTTGCAATTATACAACAATTTTTATTTTTAGTAATAAAAAAGTTTGTAGTAAAGACTAAAGTCTTTACTACAAACTTTTTAAAATTATATATTTTTACTTTAGTCTTTGTTCTTTAATGAGGGTACGTTGATATATTTGATGATTTTTAAACCAATGCCAAGTGCGGGCGCGGTGGTTGTTATCTGGACTAATATAAATCATTTCTGATAAAGATATATCTGGAACAGTTTTGTAAGAAAATTGCAAAATTATAGTTGAGTCGTCTATTTCCCAAGCTTTACCTTCTACTCGTTCTGTATCAAACCAAAGGGCTTTGTCATGATATGCCCCAGGAAATTGATGTTCTTCATGTTTTCCGCTAGCCCATGTGTAACGATTGATTTGATAATAAGGATGAGGACTATTATCTGGAAATTGACAAGTTAAATGTGATTCATGATGGTCAATAATGTTTCCAGAGTTATCAACTACAGTATAAGTACCAACCCAATCACCTTCATGACGGACTAGTACAGGCATTTCTTCTCTAATGTTAGACATAATGCGACTCCTGATAAATTGGGAATTGGGGATTGGGAATGTAAAATTAGCGTTTTAGCTTATTTTATGGTCAGTATGCAGCATTTATGAGCGATCGCCTAGATTTTGAAAACATTAGTTTGCAATAAAAATTCCGCCATTGCATTGTTAATACATCACTAGCCCATTATTCCTGATTAAACCACCAAGGGTCATGGGCAGAGTTAGTTTTAATTAAAAACGCCTGTTTTCGCATAAATCGCTTTAACGCTGCTGCACCCATGCGTGAACCACCCAAACCGGAGAATTTAAAAGCGTTTTTCTCTCCTTCGTGCATGATGGCAGTTAAAGCCGCATCATTAATACTAATAGCACCAGCATTAATTTGCCGCCCCACGGCTAAAGCTTCCGCTTCTGAACCAGCAAACACAGCTGCACTCAATCCATAAATAGAATCGTTAGCTAAAAATACAGCTTCTTCCACATTAGAAAACGGCATTACGGGCATAATGGGGCCGAAAGTTTCTTCAGTCATCACTTTCATGGCATGATTGACTTGAGTTAATACCGTAGGACGACACCACCAACCACCCCCTAATTCTTCAACTTTACCCCCGCAATGAATAATTGCACCTTTTTCTACTGCATCAGCTAAATGATCACTAATGATTGCAGCTTGTTTTTCCGCAATAATCGGGCCAATTTGTCCATTTTCAATATCGGGATAGGCTAATTGCAGGCTATAAGCTTTAGCGATTAGCTGATGATAAAACTCTTCAAAGATTGATTCAGCTACATAAACGCGTTCGATAGATAAACAAGACTGGCCAGTATTTACCACTGCACCCCACAAAATCGCAGAGGTAGCTAAATCTATATTTGCTGATGCTAAAACGATCGCCGGATCTTTGCCACCCAATTCTAAAAAAGCAGGAATAAAACGTCTAGCTGCGGCTTCTGCAACTCTGCGTCCTGTGTTGACACTACCTGTAAAACAAATTAAATCCACATAATCAATTAAAGCAGCTCCAGTTTCGCCTGCGCCTTCAATAAAAATTAAAACATCCCGTAAATGGGCGACATTATTTAAAGATGTCAATAAAGGCGCGACAAAACGCGGTGCAATTTCACTCGGTTTGACAACTACCGCACAACCCGCCAACAACGCCGGAATGGCATCAATCATCGACAGCAACAAGGGAAAATTCCACGGACTAATTACTCCCACGAGGGGGTAAGGTACAGAGGTTTGTTGCAAAGCGATGAAAGGAATACTGGTATTTTTAGCTGATTCTTGCAGTAAATCTGGGGCTAAATCACACCACCGGTCAATGCTGCTTAAAAAGGAATCAATTTCTAATATAGATATAGATAATCTGCCGGTATCATTTACCAAAGCATCTGTTAATGATTGGCGTGTAGCTAATATTGCTTCCTTCCATTCCCGTAAAGCAGCGATTCTTCCTTCTAAACCCAACTGATACCATTGAGTTTGCGCCCGTCGCGCCCGATTACACTGCTGTGCTAACAACCGAGGCGGCGGTGGAATAATCACATAGTCAAATTTTCCTGTGCGGGGGTTACGTACTTCTATGGTGTTAGTCATTAGTCATTAGTCATTAGTCATTAGTCATTAGTCATTAGTCAACAGTCATTACTTATTACTTATTACTTATTACTCATCACTCAGCACTCAGCACGGGCTAAACGCCCCGCTTCCGCTAACAGCACTCACCCCTAAACTATCCCTAAATCGCTGAGGCGTTCGATGGTTTGTTGTTGAGTTTGGATAAAATGTTTGCGGTCTATTGATTGATTTAGCATGGTGTTGGCTGGGTAAAAGTTTGATTGACTATAACTTTGGGCGTATAGTTCAAATCGCTGACGCGCTAGTAAATTATTTAACCCTGGACGACGGCGATCGCGTCTTAATGCTGCTAAATCTATCTCTGCAAAGGCGGCCATGCTTTCGCCTGCGCCTGTTTCGGCTAAAACTAAACCCCGATGATCGATAATTTTTGAGCCTCCGTCTACTGAACCAATGGGAATGGGGCTATTAGCTAATCCGGCTGTGTTGGCGGAAATGACGTAAGCCATATTTTCTACAGCACGGGTGATTTTAGCTGCGTCTTTGGGAGTGAGATGTTTATTATAAATTTCTGAGGTGGAGTGTAGAAAAATTTCTGCGCCCCGCATGGCTAAACACCGCGCGACTTCTGGATATAAAATTTCCTCTGAAGCTAAAGCCGCTAAGTTACCAATGGCAGTTTTCGCTACGGGGAAAACCCCATCTAAACCATAACAATCGAGGTATTTATCCCACACATCATGGGGTGTAGGGGCAAACATAGAGTTTAACCGCCGATAACGCAACACAACTGTACCACTAGGATCAATCACAAAGCTGGTTTGAAAATACAACGTGGGAAAGTTGGGGTCAAGTTCGTAGGCGTTACCAGCTAAAAATATACTATATTTTTGGGCAATATTACTGAGAGCTTCATACTCAGCACCGTTAATTTCTAAACAAGCTTTATTTGCCCAAACTTCCATAGATTCCCCCATTGGAAACCCTGTGAGGAAATATTCTGGTAAAACAATTAACCGACAATCACCACCAATAAAGGCAACACTGGCAGCGATTTGTTGAGTTAAACGCGCGATCGCTTGCTGCATTAGTATACCGGCTTCTTGGCGATCGCGTGCTTGATTGACTGCGTGACAAGTAATTTGCAGTGCTAAAGCCCGAAATGTTTCTAATGGTTGGGTATAATCTGTCATAAAAGTAGGAGTTTTCCATTGTGAGTTTATTATTTGCTACCACAGAGCGATCGCACCAGTTTCTCTGTTAATTCTTTACCAAACATCTTCACCGCAATCTCGTTGTCGGGGTCATTTTCTATACAACTACGACGAATAAATAAATCCCGTTCAGCTAAGGCTAATCTCCCATTTTCTGGCGTTGGTTCGGCTGTATCTACCCAAGTTAACCAACGATTTAAGCTATCTTTAGCCACTGTGCAAATCACTTCTAAAACTTCCGGCGATGCGCTGGTGTAACACAAACTCCCAGGAGATTGAAATGCACGCATATAAGCACTTTTACTGATAAACAGAGTAAAGCGAGAATCATCTTGCAATTGTAAAAATGTGGAATTAACTGGTTGATAATATTTTTGTAAGTAGTCTAAATTTGTTAATAATTCCATCCGAGGAATATAATCTATATAAAGAAAAACTTGCGGAATTAAGCCAAACTCAAAAGTTAAATGGGGAACTAGACTAGAGGCATTCAACCACACAGTTAAACGCATAACTGCAAATGATTTTTGTGCATTTCCTAGCCAAGAATGAGTCAGCCAATCAATACCGTCACCAGTATAAGCCTGAAGCGAACCGGTGATATTGCCATCTAGACTGCTGTATGTTTGTAAATCTTTGGTGCTAGAGTCTGGATGTAAGATAAACCGCGTTTCTAGCTGTTGCTGAAGTTGACTCATCAAAGATAATAAGTCATTAAATACACTAACACCATTGATATTCAGTTGTTCTCTCATGTCTGATCTGCAATTTGCTCACGATGTTCACTAAGTTAATTGAGGCTTCTAAAGTGAACATCTCACCGACGTTAGAAATTAATATCCTTGAACAAGGAGAGGGAACTATAGAAATTACATATATTACGTCTAATGTGAATTAAAATCGGGTAATTCCGTAGATATTTGTAGGGGCGGGTTCACCGAGATCATCGTTAATTGTTCATGATATTTGATTAACCCGCCCCTACCGAGTCTCATTAGCTCCCAGCATCGGCTATTTTTGGGATATAGAAGGTTTTCCTAATTCACATCAGGCGTTATATAGGAATCATATTTGATTTCTGAAAACAATAAACCTCTACTCCCAGTCCCCAATCCCCAGTCCCTACCATCAAGTCAAATCCCTGATTGACTAAGCACTAGATAATTGTTCGCCGGAGATAGCTTTGAGTTTAGAGGTAAATGATTCAGAGCGATCGCTTTTAATGGGAGTAAACTGTCCAATGGGGGGATGATTCAAAGCGATAGTGAGATTTTTACTTTGTTGACTGTTAATTTCTACAAGGTTTGACTTCTGTTCAATATCCTCTGTCACCACACCTAAACTAGATGCTGCTAATTGTTTGGGTGGGGTGGGAATCTCTGCTGATTTTACTGTTTCTGTGGCTTTGCCATTCATTGAGTGAATACCGTTGTCATTTTCTTCTGGTAGGGCTGAAGTGACCGCAGGCGGCAGAAAATGATTAGATGATGTTGGTGGCTGCTGAAAATTTAAGGTGTTGGTAGTCGTCGCTGTCAGACTAAGGGGAAATTGACTACAAATTAGGCGTTCAAATTCCATATTGAAGTGATAAATAGCCTGACCCCGACGCAGCCAAAATGCCAAAATTTGCTGTACAGAAATTCCCTTATAGCGTCCTTGATAAAGGGCTTCAATCACTGCTAAATGTAACCAATCTGGCGGGTATTGTTTTTGCCAACGATGAACTAACTCACCTGCACTGTGGCCACTGAGGTCAAAACTATAGTGAGTTAATAGGGCGATGGCCAAATTGGCACAAGTAGGAGGTATTGACTGTGACATGGGACTTTTGGCCGTTGGCGGTATATACAGATCATCTAGCCGTTGTTATAGGCAGCTAACCTGGGAATAAAATGTAGAATTTGTTACCAATAATATTGCATCGGTAAAACAATGTCTCTCATTTTACTGGTTTAGCTGCTAACTGTCGAAATTATATAGGGTGAATTAATACTTGGCGCACGTTGAATTGCCACTAAAGCCTGATAAACCATTGCCGCTACTTCCGCCCTAGTCGCTTCCCTGGTGGGTGCGAGGAGTTTGGGATCTGGGTGGTTAACGACGATTTTGTTTTGGGTGGCTGTAATTACAGCTTTACGGGCATATTCAGGGATGGTGTTACTATCAGTATAAGTGACATCACTGCTATTATTTGCTGATAATGCCAGGCCATTCACTAGAGAAACAATGACTTGTAGCCTTTGGACATTTTGGTCTGGGCGAAAAGTGCGATCGCTAAAACCACTGACAAACCCGCCACTAGCCGCAATTTGTAGTGCCTGATAAGCCCAAAATTCCTTGGGTACGTCAATAAACTCTGTCGCTGGTCTTTTGGGTGCAGGATTGAATGCACCCGCCACTAAAGCCGCATATTGGGCGCGAGTCATGGGTTTATTGGGTTGATAACTGCCATCAGCAAAGCCATGCGTCATCCCCATATTCGCTAAACCGTGAATAAATGCTTCTGCCCAATGTCCACTGAGGTCGGTGAAGGTGGGTAAAGCTACATCCACTTTGACAATATAAGGTGAAGCGATCGCCTTTTCTTGGCCGCTTGTGACCAAAGCTTGATAAATTAAGCTAGCGATTTCGCCACGGGTAATATCTCGCAGGGGTTCGAGTTGGTCTGTTGCAGGATAATTCACCACCAATTGTTTTTCTGTGGCGGTGGCGATGGGGTTGGTGGCATAACTGGGAATTTGAGCGCGATCGCGATATACACTCAAAACATTCGGACTACCACCACTAAGTTGTAAACCATTAACCACAGAGACTATCGCTTGTACCTTAGTGAGATTTTGCCCAGGGCGAAACGTCCCATCAGGAAAACCGCTAATAAACCCCATTTGGGCGGCTTTAGTAATGGCTGAGGCTGCCCAGAAGTCAGATTTGACATCCTTGAACGGACTGGGTTGATTTTTCGTGGGTAAATTAAAAGTTTTGGCAATTATCGCCGCATATTGGGCGCGGGTGATGGGTGCATTAGGGGCAAAAGTGCCATCAGGAAAGCCACTAATTAAGCCTTTATTGACTAACGCCTCCACAAAAGCCGCCGCCCAATGTCCGGCAATATCAACTAAATTAGTATTAGTTGACTGAATTGGCTGATCAATCACAGCCGCCAAAAAATTCACTTGTCCTTTGACTTGGGTAGGATTTAACTGATTACCCACAGAAATCAAAGGCTGTGTCGAGTTATTTTGAATATCAAAGCCGCCATTGTCACTGAACACATTACCGGCGACATCTTGAGTATTACCCAAATCGGGGACAGCATTTTCATTGACGAGTAACCCGCCTTGAGTATTTTTGAGAATCAGATTATGACGCAACACCGGCCGGGCATTGCGAGATAGAGCGATCGCTGTCCGATTATCTGAAAGTTTATTATGGGTAATGATAGGGGCAGCAAAATCACTAATAGCTATACCTAAAGGATTTTTTTGTAAAACATTCCGTAAAACTTCCCCTTTACTGTTGCGCGCCATAAATAAACCACTGGCGGCATTCTGCAAAAATACATTGTCAAGAATAGCGGGTTTGGCACTACCGCTAGTAAATACCCCTTCTCGACCGCAGTTAGTAAAAGTATTATTAGCTACCTGGGTGGCGGCTGATTCAATCCAAACCCCTGTTCCCTTAGCAACGGGATTAGTAACAGTCACGCCCCTGAGACTAGTTTGATTTAATAACACTAAAGTGACATTCTGCACCCCAAAACTAGGGCTGGGATATTCTCCACTACCAGAAATGACGATACCTGCACCCTTATTTGCTTCATTACCAATTACCGTTACCCCTTCTGGGATAATCAGGGGAAAAACTTCCTGATTAGCACTACTGTAAGTCCCCGTGGCCAATTGAATAATTGCCGGGGAACTCACTTTTAAAGCACGAGTCAGGGTTTTAAATGGACTTTGCCGTAAACCAGAGTTAGTGTCTTTACCCGTAGCTGGGTTGACGTAGAATGTGGCAATGGGATTAGTGTTCACCATTGGGAATAAAGCAGCGATTGTTTAAATGACACCATCATAAAACAACACTAACGGCAAATAGGGACAATATCTGTTAGGCATTTAATTTAGACGTGAAGACCGTAGAGGCGCAAGAGGGTAAAATCCAGCCACCATTACCAGCCTACGCCACACCGTATTCTGTATACTGCCGTTTATATGCAGGTTGCAAACCCAAAACAATATCCTCGCGTGGTATTCCTATTAATACCAACTCTTCTGCTGGATTTTGATCAGTTAAATTTTGCTGAAGCCAGATTTTTCCATCTTTGATATCAAAATGAATAATACATCGATAAACACGCTTCAATTCTTCCCATCCCACATTCATCCACTGATAATGGTCGCGTTGTTCATCAAAAATTAGTTGTACTTCTACATCGCTATTAGTCATATCTTCATTGGCATAACGAGTTAATAAACTCTGTACGCATTCTCGATATTTTGCTAATTTATCCATTGCACAATTACCTCATTAAATTAACGATGGGATGAATTAAGCCTTTTTAGCAAAGTTAACTATCGATTTTTTGTGTCTACCCTGCGGGAACGCCTTACGGCGAATGCGCCTTTGCGTGAAACAAAAAACATCCTACTAATCAGCAACGCCAATTAACGATATATAGCCGTCCTAGCTGATTCGTGATAATTCGCGGTGTCCAGATACCCAAATTCTTTGAGAAGTCGGGGATCTTGTTGCTCAACGATTTAGGGCTGCCATATCAACATTTACAAGATTTGATTCGGCTTCATATCTCTATTGTTGATCAACTACTGGGAGAGGCAATAACATTCGCGCCTCAATTGCATCCCAGGTTTGGGGAGACACCCGCACTGCTGCTTGTTTGCATTTAATAATGAGGTCGTTGGCGTAAAGATAATTTTCTAACGCTTTAAATTCTGCATCAGATAAGGCGATCATTTCTGGTGTAAGGTGAAACGCATCAAGTAAAGTTGTTTGGAGGTTTTGAGCAAATGCAAGTTTGATGTTTTTTAGCTGTTGATCATCAGGAAGTTGCATTTTTAGTGCTTTTAATTGAGTAATGAGTGCCGTCAAATTGACGTTCTTCAAAATTTGAATTTTTTCAAGTTCACCAGTGTATCGAATAGACTCATTGATGGCGTTGACTTTGGCTTTGGCGATGGCGATGGCGTAGACGATGGCGTTGACGATAGCGTAGGCGATGGCGTAGGCATAGGCGATAGCGTTGGCAATGGCGTTGGCGTAGGAGATGGCTTTGGCGTTGGCGTAAACGTTGGCATTGCCATTGGCGATGGCGTTGGCGATGGCGTTGGCGATGGCGTTGGCGATGGCGTTGGGGTTGGCATTGGCGATGGCGATGGCGTAAGCGATCGCAATTGCTACTGCACGTTTACCAACTGATTTATAATTTCCTGGTGAGCCAGTTGTCACTTGTTCTGCCCAATTCAATAAATCTCGAACTTTGTTGGAGTTAAGATACTTCTGCGCTTCCTTTTCCATCAACAACAGCAAATCATCTGCACCACCACGCATTAAACCCGCGACGAGTAAAAACACTTCCTTCCAACGTTCATCTATCAGATGTTCTGTAACTAATTTTTCAACTAGGCGATGGTCATCGATATATTGTGCTGTTAAATATTCTTGTAGTGTGAGGTGAGAAAAAGAAAATACATCTTCTGCCCTTTCTACTAAAATTCCTTGCTGCACAGCTATAGCTTTTAGAACAGCTTCCCCGTCTAAATGTTGAGGAGCATTTAAATTACTGGCTAAAAATGTCTTGATTTGCTGCACAATATCACGCTGAGAAAAGAATAACCTATCAGACTCAAAACCCGTATAAGCAATTTCTGATAATAATATTTCTTCTAATTCTGTATGCAGTCCTTGATATATTTCATCGCGCAGAATCCGCTTTTCTGATGCCCATTCTTCTAGCAATATCCGCAATGCTTTTTTATAAAGCACACTGCGATTATCAGGAAAGTTTTGGGAACGGTCATATACTAAACACAAAAAAGTTAGCAATAAAGGTGTGTGTGCTAACTCTTTAGCAGCAGAGTTTTCTGGTTTCTGGAGCAATTCCCAGCATTTAGCACCTGTATTTGCTTGTTTATCGGCTTCTGATTGAAACCAATTAGTAATAAATTTCTGAATCTGTTCATCATCAAAATCTGCCATAGTCACATCGCTAAAGCGACGAAAACAGTTACGATGAGCAGCAGTACGACAGGAGGCAATAAAGCGATTACCATCGTACTTATCAACAAAGTTTTGGATTTGATTAATAGCGTCAGTTAAATTCTGAGTTGGTATCTCATCCAACCCATCCAATAAAATCAGCAGTCTACCTTCTTCTAAAGCCTTAGCTGTAAATTTATCAGGCGATGGAAATCCACAAATACTAAATTCTTCTGCAATAATTTTTTCAATATCTATATCACTAGATGTAAATCTTTTGAGTTCAATAAATACAGGAATACAACTGTGTTTAAATCCTCCTCTTTTCCCTTTCAGTGCCTCCAAACCCATCTTCCGCAAAAAAGTAGATTTACCAGCACCAGGGCTACCAAGTACCATAAGATATTGCGTTTCATTAGCAACTTTAGTTCCTGCTTGTCTAGAAATATCTTTAGATTGAAATCTCCGACTTTTTGCTTCTCGATAAAATTTTTCTAAATTCTCGATAGATTCAAAACTCTGAATAGTGTCATCACTTAAAAATTGCACTGCTGTATAGAGAGATTCTAATTGTACAGGTTCACGCATTCCTAAGACTTTAAGAATACCGTGCCGTTCTTGGTAATTTTCAACATATTGTTTTGATGCTGCAAAAATAATTTCCCTAGTTTTTTCATCTAGGCTTTTGCTAAAAAATCTTATACCTCTCCCGCCACCTTCCCAAAGGATTTGAAAGATTGGAACTGCTACACCGCTAACAACTGATATTGCTAAAGACTCGATGCCCGTCATAGTATTAGAAATTTCAGAATTACAGTCTGTATAATTACACTCTAATTTTAATTCTGTATTTTTGACAGGTATTTAAGAATTTCTCCAGCTAAATCTGTCACATTGATTTATCTATCTTAATTGTTACTTTATGTAGAAAAGCTAACGCGAAACCTAACCCCCTAACCCCCTTCCCTACTAGGGAAGGGGGAATTTTCAAGGCTCTCTCCTTGTAAGTTACAGTGTAGACACATCTTTTTGCTAGGTGGAGAATATGGTTAGTTATATCCCCCTAAATCCACGCCACTTGACGGCAGTTGCTTTATGCCGGGGAACCCGTCCACCGCACTGCCTCCTTTAAGCCGGGAAACCCGTCCAACGCAGTGGCTCCCCTTAAAAAGGGGGACTTTGATTCTTATTCCACCCTTTTTAAGGGGGGTTAGGGGGGATCAACAAGTGTCTAAAATCACAGCCAAGCACTTTTCAAACACGCTCTTAGACAAAACGGTACTGCGATCGCCAAAGCGTTTTCGTTCGCATTAGTTTCTCTGAATGAGAAGAGTAATCGTAGGGTATTTTGAATTTTGCATTGGTAGATAAATCATATTTGCTTACTGAAAAAACTGTTAATTCTTAATTTTTAAATATTTTTACTCTTCTTAAATGTCTTAACTGTCTACTTAAATTTCTTAACTGTCTGACTAAATGTCTTAACTACTATTGCATTTTATTGCTAAAACTGAGATTATCTATCTGCTGAATAATCGTAAAAATTAATTAATAAATAAAAATAATAACTTTAAATTTAAAAAATACTTTAAATTTATCAATAATAAATATTAATAAGGATATTAAGGCTAATGCAGTTAAATGATCATAGTCAAACTTTAGCAACCCCCAATGACAAAAATTTTCTCTATAGAAAAATAGAAGTTGCTATTTTGTCGAGTTTGACTGTCAGTGATTGTATAGTCCGAGAAAGACAAACGCAAAAGCAAAAACAGGAATTAGTTGCTTATGTAGTGCCATCAGGTTTATTTGCATCAGAACAATTATCATCTCATCTGCAAACAATTCTGCCTCAAGAATTGATACCTACAATATTTGTGCCAATCTCTACCATACCCCTAACAGCCGCAGGGGAAGTAGATGAAGTAACTCTAGCCAATTTAGAAGTAATTGACTCTGAGTTAATGCGTAGTTTAGAAAAGCAATTAGAGTCATTACCAGAAATTGAGCGTGTCGCGGTTGTTGTCGAACCTGTTATTAAAAATATTTCCCCTCTACATTTAGATGATTTACTAGGTGAGACTCAAGTAAATCTCGATACAAATAGCCAAGCGATACAACCAAACACCCATAGTCTGACAATAGCAAACGAAAATTCTGCTTCATCAAAAAAGTTAGCTATTAGTCACGGTGAACCCCTAAAATCTTCTGAAGATGCGCCTCAGACTTTAACAGCAGTATTAAAAAAAACCTCGGAAAATTCCACTAAAGGGATTATTTACATTCAAGCTGACGGCAGTGAGCAAGTTCAATCTTACAAAGAATTATGGCAAGATGCTCAACGCATTTTAGCTGGGTTGAGAAAACTAGGACTCAAACCCCAAGATAAAGTAATTTTTCAACTAGAAGATAATCAAGATTTTATCTGTGCTTTTTGGGCTTGTGTTCTGGGGGGTTTTGTTCCTGTACCAGTATCCATTGCCCCAAACTATGAATTAGCTAATAGTACCGCCAGCAAACTGCAAAATACTTGGCAAATGTTGGGGAAACCTCTGATTTTGACGAGTGCTGCTTTAGCTAACAATATTGATGATTTTTTCAGCTTGTTAAACTTAGAAAATTTTCAAATTGCAACTATTAATAAATTACGTGAATATCAACCAGATTTAAATTACCATCAAAGTCAGCCAGAGGATTTAGCAATATTGCTTTTGACTTCAGGCAGCACTGGAATACCCAAGTGTGTGATGTTGAATCATCACAACATTTTGAGTATGACGACTGGATTAATTTTAATGGGTGATTTTTCCAGTCAGGAAAGCGTTTTAAACTGGATGCCTTTAGATCATGTGGGTGCGCTAGTTTCGCTGAGTATTATGGCTGTGAGTTTAGGTTGTCAGCAAATTCATGTACCTACTAACCTAATTGTGCAGAAACCACTCCTGTGGCTAGATTTGATTGATAAACATCAAGCTACCATTAGTTGGTCTCCTAACTTTGCTTTTTCCTTAATTTGCGATCGCACTTCTGAAATCAATCGTCAGAATTGGGATTTATCCTCAATGAAGTTTATCATCAACGCTGGGGAGCCGATTGTCACTAAAACAGCCAGAAATTTCTTAAAATTACTAAGTCGTCACGGTTTACCGACTGATGCTATTCACCCAGCTTTTGGAATGTGTGAAACTTCTTCAGGTATTACCTATTCTGATAGTTTTTCCCTTGAATCTTCATCGGATGACACTTCATTTGTAGAATTAGGACTACCAATTGCTGGAGCTTCATTACGCATTGTTGATGAAAATGAACAAATAGTGGCAGAAAATACTATTGGTCGTTTACAGGTAAAAGGTGCGTCTGTTACTAATGGTTATTATCAAAATCCCCAAGCAAATCAAGAAGTTTTTACGGCTGATGGTTGGTTTAACACAGGAGATTTAGGTTTTCTTGATCAAGGACGTTTAACTATTACCGGAAGAATCAAAGATGTCATTATTATTAATGGATTGAACTACTACTGTCACGAAATTGAGGCTGCTGTTGAAGAATTAGCAGGAGTAGAAGTTTCATATACGGCAGCTTGTGCAGTCAGACAACCTGGAATTAATACAGATAAACTAGCAATCTTTTTCCATACTTCTGTGACTGATGATGTTAGTTTGTTAAATCTGCTCAGAGAAATTCGTACTGCTGTTGTCAACAAAGCAGGAATAAATCCTGATTATTTAATTCCAGTAGATAAAGAAATTATTCCAAAAACTGCCATAGGAAAAATTCAGCGATCGCAACTCAGCCAACGCTTCCAAAAAGGTGAGTTTCAATCAATTACTAAACGCATTGATATATTACTCGGTAATGCCAATACCATTCCAAACTGGTTCTACCGTCAAGTATGGCAACTCAAAAATCCCATTACTATTGATTCTGTTTTCACTGTTACTAATGCCACATTAGTATTTTTAGATGCTGACGGTTTGGGTTCTTATGTATGTCAAGTATTGTCAGAACATAACCTGCCATACATAAGTGTTACACCTGGAGAAGATTTCCGCAAAATCAATCACACACACTACACCATTACAGCAGGACAAGCCAAAGATTACCAACTTTTACTTGAATCACTAGCAGCAGATAATATTATCATTGGGCAAATTCTTCACCTATGGACTTATAACCAATATATTGGCGAAGTCAAAAGCATTGATACTTTAGAACAAGCACAAGAATACGGCATATATAGTTTATTGTTTTTGACTCAAGCTTTAGCCAAAGTTCAAGGTGCGGATCATTCAGTCCAATTACTATTTATTTCTTCTCATATCCAGGCTATTTCCTCAGATGACTCCATAGCTTATGAGAAATCAGCAGTATTAGGGCTACTAAAAACCATTCCCCAAGAATTACCTTGGTTGAATTGTCGCCACATTGATTTACCCTTTGCTGAAGCGGAACAAAATGGAGAATTTATCTTAAAAGAAATCCAAATTTATGCCAAGGAACGAGAAGTGGCTTATAGAAATGGGCAGCGTTTTGTTCCCCGGCTAGAAAAAGTTGATTTTATCAGCCAATCTCCATCTGCAATTACCTTCAAACAAGGTGGGATGTATTTAATCACCGGCGGACTTGGTGGTATAGGAGTCGAAGTCGCGCGGTATTTATTGCAGCATTATCAAGCCAAATTACTGTTAGTGGGCAGAACCCCATTAACTTCAGAAAAACGCCTCAAAGTCTATCAAGAATTAAAACAAATTGGGGGAGAGTTAATCTACGAAGCTGTGGATATTTGTAATTTAAAACAGTTACAAATCACAGTTGAAAAAGCTCAAGCCCAATGGGGTAAAAACCTGGATGGCATACTGCATTTAGCTGGAACTTTTCATGAGCAACTTGTAATTGATGAAACTCAAGAAAGCTTAAAGTCTATACTTCGTCCAAAAGTTTTGGGAGCTTGGGTGCTGCATCAATTAATTAAACACAATCAAGACAGTATTTTTATTAACTTTTCTTCAGTAAATGGTTTTTTTGGTGCTACTGCTGTCGGAGCTTATGGTGCTGCTAATAGTTTTTTGGATAGTTTTTCTCATTACCAAAATGCCCAGAGTAAATTAGCCAGCTATTGTCTTAGTTGGAGTATGTGGGATGACAGAGGCATGAGCCAAGGATATCAGATGAAGAATCTCATCCGCGCTAAAGGTTTCTATATCATGTCTGCTTCCCAAGCCATATCTTCAATGATTGCTAGTCTACAACATCAACAAACAAATATATTGATAGGTTTGGATGGGAGTAATCAAAACATTCAATGTTGGCAGTCTCAAATCTTTAACTTACAAAAGTTAACTGCTTATTTTACTTCTAGAATTAACGAAGTTAAATTATCAAATTTACGAGTGCAAGACCGCTTTGGTCATGCTTGTAATTGCAACTTGGTACAAATTCCAGACATTCCTTGCCGGGAAAATGGTGAAATTGATCGTGTTAGCCTTATTAACAACATTAAGTCTCAGGAAACTAGAGAGCGAATAGAACCACGCAACGAAATAGAGATTAAAATTGCTCAATGTTGGCAGCAAGTTCTGAAAGTGCAACTGCTAGGCATTCACGACAACTTTTTCGAGTTAGGAGGAAATTCCTTATTAGCTGGTCAAGTGATTGCTCTGTTGCGCGAATATTTCGCTGTGGAATTATCTTTACAGCGTTTGTTTCAAGCACCTACCATTGCTGATTTATCTCAGACAATTCTAGCAATTCAAGCAGTAACTCAAAATAAAAATTCCTTGACTGAAACACTCGCAGAAGATTACGAAGAGGATTATTTATAAAATGGCTATATTTGAATTCTTATCTTTACTAAATACTTTAGATATTAAAATCTGGATTGAGGATGATCAGTTACGCTATCGCGCTCCTAAAGGAGCAATGACAGCAGAGATAAAAGAGCAACTTAAGGAACGTAAAGCAGAAATTATCGCTTTTTTACAGGAAGCACAAACAGCTACACAATTAACTTCGTTATCTTTAGATCCAGTTTCTAGAAATAAAGATTTACCTTTATCTTTTGCCCAGCAGAGAATGTGGTTTCTTTCGCAATTAGATGGAGAAAGCACATTTTATAATGAGAGTTTCCAGTTAAGAATTGTTGGTAAACTATCTGTCACAGCTTTAGAACAGAGCATTAACGAAATTATTCGTCGTCATGAAGCTTTACGTACTAACTTTCCGACGGTAGAAGGTATTCCCCTTCAGCTTATTAGACCTAATTTAACTATCAGCATTCCTGTAATAGATGTGCAGGAATGCACAGAAACTGCTGTACAAAAAATCATCACTCAGGAAGTAAGTCAGTCTTTTGATTTAGGTACAGATTCCTTAGTAAAAGTCACTTTACTACGGCAAACACCAGAATCTCACCTATTGATTATCACCATGCACCACATCGTTGTAGATGGTTGGTCAATGGGGATATTCTTCCGAGAATTAGAAGCACTGTATTCAGCCTTTATTCAAGGAAAGCCCAATCCCTTACCGGCATTAGCAATACAATATGCTGATTTCGCTGTGTGGCAGCGTGAATGGTTAACTCAAGAAGTTCAAGAAAAGCAACTAGAATACTGGACACAACAGTTAGCTGGCGCACCGCCTTTGTTGGAGTTACCAACAGATTATCCCCGTCCCCCAGTGCAGACTTTTGCTGGTGCGACGATTGCATTTCAAATTGATGAAGATTTAACCTCTGAGCTTGTTACCCTGAGCCAACAGTCAGGTGTCACCTTGTTTATGACGCTGCTGACAGCTTTTGCTGTTTTACTGCATCGTTATAGTGGTCAGGATGATATTTGCATTGGTTCGCCTTTTGCTAACCGCGATCGCCGAGAAATTGATTCACTAATTGGCTTTTTTGTCAATACCTTGGTTTTGCGTACCCAGTTAGAAGGCAATCCTAGTTTCTCACAGTTGCTAGAAAAAGTCCGGTCTGTGGTTTGGGATGCCCACGCACACCAAGACATCCCATTTGAACAAATAGTAGAAGCATTACAGCCAGAACGTTCTCTGGGCTATAATCCCTTGTTTCAGGCGTTATTTGTTCTAGAAAATTTCTCCCTGGAAACTTTAGAGTTACCTGGTATTAGTCTGACTCCAGAAATCATTGACCGGGGTACGTCCAAGTTCGACTTGAGTGTCTCAGCTTGGCAGACTAAAAAGGGATTAAAGGGGTTTTGGGAATATAACAGTGACCTATTCACACCCGACACAATTACCAGGATGATTGGTCATTTCCAGAGTTTGTTAGCAGCAATAGTCAAAGATCCCCAACAAAAAGTGCGACAATTGCCTTTGCTGACTGAAAAAGAACAGCATCAATTGTTAGTGGAGTGGAATCACACTCATACAGATTATCCCCAAGATAAATGTCTGCATCAGTTATTTGAGGAACAGGTAGAGAAAACACCGGATGCTGTGGCTGTGGTGTTTGAAAATCAGCAATTAACTTACCACCAATTGAATTGTCGGGCTAATCAATTAGCACATCACCTGCGGTCTTTGGGTGTAAAACCAGACGTACTAGTAAGTATTTGTGTGGAGCGATCGCTAGAAATGGCGATCGGACTGTTGGGGATTCTTAAAGCTGGTGGGGCTTATCTGCCAATTGACCCAGAATATCCTCCTGAGCGTATAAGCTTGATGTTGCAAGATGCTCAAGTGTCTTTGTTGCTGTCTCAAAAGTCACTATTAAGTCAATTACCCTTAGATAACCGAGAAAACCCTTGTCAGGTCATTTGTTTAGACCAAAACACTTTTAACTTAGCGTTAACTGAAAATCCCAGTCGCCAAACTCAGCCTGATAATTTAGCCTACGTAATTTATACCTCCGGTTCTACAGGAAGACCCAAGGGGGTAATGATTGAGCATCGCGCCATTGTCAATTTAAGTTTGACATGGGCTAAAACCTTCCAAGTTCAAAACCACAGCCGTTTGTTGCAATTTGGTTCTTTTAGTTTTGATTTATCTGTAGCTGAAATTACCACGGCTTTCGTCACAGGTGCTTGTTTGTATTTGGCCAATAAAGAAACTTTATTGCCTAGTCAAAGCTTAGTTGACTTTTTAACAGCAAACAAAATTACCCATAGCTTTTTATCTCCTTCGGCCTTATCTGTCTTACCGAAAGCGAGTTTACCTGATTTGCAATGTCTCACAGCCGGTGGTGAGGCTTGTACAACTGAAATAGTTAATCAGTGGGGAACGGAGAGACGTTTCTACAATTGCTACGGGCCAACAGAATCCACAGTGACGGCTACTATATTTCTTTGTCAACCCAATGGCAAAAAACCACCCATCGGTAAACCAATATCTAATCTCCGCATCTATATTTTAGATGCACATCATCAAGTATTACCGCCAGGAATACCAGGGGAATTGTGTATTGCTGGGGTTGGTTTAGCTAGAGGCTATTTAAATCGTCCCGAAATTACTGCTGAAAAATTTATTGAAATTGATCTATTTGGTCAAGTTGAGCGCATTTACAAAACTGGCGACCTAGCAAGATGGGGTGCTGATGGCAACATCGAATACTTGGGTCGCATTGATAATCAAGTAAAAATACGTGGATTCCGCATTGAGTTGGACGAAGTCGAAACCGCACTCAACCGCAATCCTGAAGTACAGACATCCTGTGTCATTGTGCGTGAAGATATCCCTGGGCAGAAGCAACTAGTCGCCTACGTGGTGCCACACCATACAGTAACCATGAGTGAACTGCGCCAATATCTCAAAGAAAAACTCCCAGAGTATATGCTGCCTCATGCTTTTGTCATTCTAGAGTCTTTACCTGTGACTCCTAACGGTAAGATAGACCGGCGCGCCTTACCAGCACCAGACTCTCGTGAGGGACTTGAAGTCAGTTTTGTCGCTCCACGTAATCAAACCGAAAAAATCCTAGCGCAGATTTGGGCAGAAGTGCTGAGGGTAAAGCAAGTAGGTATTTACGATAACTTCTTTGAACTTGGTGGCGATTCCATTCTCAGTATTCAAATTCTGGCTAAAGCCAAGCTTGCAGGGCTGCAACTGACACTTAAACAATTGTTTGCCCATCAAGCGATCGCTGATTTAGCCGCAGTAGCAGGTACAATTGAGGCGATCGAGGTCAAACAGGAATTAGTCACAGGCTTAGTCCCTCTAACTCCCATTCAACACTGGTTTTTTGAACAGAATTTAGTAGAAGCACACCATTTCAACCAAGCATTTTTACTCTCATTTCCTTGTGACCTCCAGCCAGAAACATTAAAGCAAGTATTCCAGCAATTACTGGTACATCATGATGCTCTACGCCTACGCTTCACACCATCTGATGCAACCTGGCAACAAATTTATTCTGCGCCTAATGATCACCTTGCTTTCTCTTACATAGATTTATCGGCACTCCCAGAGAATGAGCAACAAGCAGCCATTGCAGATCAAGAAGCTGTCTTGCAGGCAAATTTGCATCTGTCAGAAAATCTAGTGCAAGTAGCCTTTTTTCATTTGGGGGTTGACAAAAGAGTAAAATTACTCATAGTCATCCACCACTTGGTAATTGATGGTGTATCGTGGCGGATTTTATTAAATGATTTGCAAACCGCTTACCAGCAACTTGCTCAAGGTCAAACCCTTCAGTTGCCTCCTAAAACCACTTCTTTTAAGGATTGGTCTGAGAAATTAACAGCTTATGCACAATCCCCAGCCCTCAAATCTGAAGTAGCTTATTGGCTCAACGAAGCTCGCCTCAAAGTTCCTTCTATCCCCGTAGACTTGACAAAAGGAGTCAATAATTTTGCAGCCGCCAACACCATATTATTATCTTTAAGTGAGTCAGAAACTCGTGCTTTACTCCACGATGTGCCGAAAGCTTACAACACTCAAATCAACGACGTGCTGTTAACTGCCTTGGTGTTGGTTGTGAGCAAATGGATTGGCTCTCGCAGTGTCCTGTTTAATTTAGAAGGTCACGGGCGAGAAGATATTGTTGATGGTGTAGATTTATCACGCACTGTCGGTTGGTTTACGACTATCTTCCCCGTGCTTGTAGAACTTCCAGCCACAGACAAGCTAGCAGATGTCTTAAAATCCGTGAAAGAACAACTGCGGGCTATTCCCAATAAAGGTATTGGCTATGGTTTATTACGCTATCTGAGCCAAGATGCAGAAATTGCTAGCCAACTACAGGCATTTCCCCAAGCTCAAATCAGTTTTAATTATTTGGGTCAATTTGATCAACAAGTCAATACATCTTCTTGGATGCAGCCAGCTAGTGAGTCGGCGGTAAAAATGCACGGGTTACAGAACAACCGCCCTTATCTACTAGAAATAGACAGCATTATTGCGGGAGAACAGTTACGAATAGAGTGGACTTACAGCAAAAATCTGCACCAGCACGCGACAATCGAAAATCTGGCACAAGAGTTTTTCCAGACATTGCAGCAAATAATTGCTCATTGTGCATCTGGTGAGAATGGAGGTTATACACCTTCAGATTTCTCACTCGTGAGGTTTAACCAGCTAGAACTAGACCAAACCTTGGCTTTAGTTTGCAAACATCAATCAGGCAAAACTCACTGGCGAAATATTGAAGATATTTATCCACTCTCGCCGATGCAAGAGGGGATGCTATTTGAGAGTCTTTATGCTCCCAATTCTCCGGCGTATTTTGAGCAGTCAATTTACAATTTGAGTGGTCAGCTAAACCTGTCAGCCTTTGAACAAGCTTGGCAGCAAGTGGTAGCAAGACACTCAATTTTGCGGACTGGTTTTATTTGGGAACAATTGCCACAGCCACTGCAAGTAGTGTATCGGCAAGTAGATGTTAAACTACAGACCTATGATTGGCAGCACCTATCTCCACAACAGCAACAACAAAAACTAGAATCTTTATTGCAGTCCCAGCGACAACAGGGTTTCCAACTTTCTACTGCACCATTAATGCACTTGAGTCTTGTACAATTGAGTGCAGATCGCTATCAATTTGTGTGGAATTTTCATCATTTATTGCTTGATGGTTGGTCAGTACCTGTAATTTTCCAAGACTTATTGTATTTTTATCGAGCAATTCTCCAGGGTGAAACTCAGACAAGACCACCAGTTTTAAGCTACCGCAACTATATTGCTTGGTTACAGCAGCAAGACTTGACCAAAGCCCAAGAATTTTGGCGGCAAAAACTCCAAGGTTTTACCGCACCTACTCCTTTAACAGTCGATAAACCCTCATCCCAGCGTAAACAGTTAGACGCTAGTTACAGGGAACAGAAAATTCAACTAACCGCGACAGCGACAACCGCCCTACAGACTTTTGCCCGACAGCATCAATTGACGATGAATAACGTTGTGCAGGGGACTTGGGCATTACTGCTGTATCGCTACAGTCAAGAAACAGATATAGTTTTTGGTGCTACTGTGTCCGGCCGTCCCGCATCTTTGATTGGTGTTGAGTCGATGGTAGGACTATTTATCAATACTTTGCCAGTGCGAGTTCAGTTGGGAAATGAAACTGAAGTTTTGGCTTTGTTGCAGGATTTGCAGACTCAACTTGTCGAGTCTGAGCAGTATTCATATAGCTCATTAGTAGATATTCAAGGGCTAAGTGATGTTCCTAGAGGAACACCTTTATTTGAGAGTCTGGTTGTTTTTGATAATTATCCAGTTAATGAAGCTGCCCCAGAGAACAATTATGGTTTCTCAATAGACGATCTTCACGCCATTGAGCAAACTAATTATCCCCTAACAATCATAGCGATTCCTGGTCAGCAATTACTAGTGAGGATTAGCTATGATACTAGCCGATTTGATGATGGGGCGATCGCTCGTTTGTTAGGACATTTCCAAACATTGCTGACAGCAATTGTTGCTAACCCCAATGAGCGAATTTCTCAATTACCATTGCTGACAGCCTGGGAAAAACAGCAGTTGTTAGTTGACTGGAATAATACTCAAGCAGAATATCCTGTTGATCAGTGCATCCATCAGTTATTCGAGGAACAGGTGGAGAAAACACCGGATGCTGTGGCTGTGGTGTTTGAAAATCAACATCTCACCTATCAGCAATTGAATTGTAGGGCGAATCAATTAGCTCATTATTTGCAGGACTTGGGTGTAAAACCAGATACACTGGTGGGTATTTGTGTTGAGCGTTCCTTAGAAATGATGGTGGGACTATTGGGGATTCTCAAAGTTGGTGGTGCTTATGTACCAATTGACCCAGAGTATCCGACTGAACGCTTAAGCTTTATGCTGACAGACACTCAGGTCAAAGTTTTGCTAACTCAAGAGAAATTAAGAGAGTTCCTTCCTCAATATCAAGGGCGTATAGTTTGCTTAGACAGCGACTGGAACAGCATATCTCTGGAAAATCAGAATAATCTCAACATCACAGTCAGTGCAGAAAGTCTAGCCCATGTAATTTATACATCAGGTTCGACAGGCACACCCAAAGGAGTCGCCGTCACTCATCAGTCTGTAAATCGACTTGTGATCAACACAAATTACATCCAACTCACAGCTAATGACCGTATTGCACAAGCCGCAAATATTGCTTTTGATGCCGCCACCTTTGAAATTTGGGGAGCATTATTACACGGAGCAGTGCTAGTGATCATCAGTAAATCCGTGTTGTTGATTCCCGAAGAATTAGCCGTCAATATCAGTTCACACAAAGTCAATGTCTTATTTTTAACTACAGCGTTATTCAATCAACTAGCCAGTCATCTCCCGCAAGCGTTTAGCTCATTAAAATACTTACTGTTTGGCGGGGAAGCAGTTGATCCTAGATGGGTGCAGGAAGTCCTAGAAAAAGGAACTCCTCAAAAATTACTCCATGTTTATGGGCCAACCGAAAATACTACTTTTTCTTCTTGGTACTGGGTAGAGAAATTAGTAGGAACAGCTACAACTGTTCCCATCGGTCGCCCAATTACTAATACGCAAATTTATATCCTTGACCAAAATTTACAACCAGTACCTGTTGGTGTACCAGGGGAATTATACCTTGGCGGTGACGGACTAGCACGAGGCTATCTCAACCGCCCTGAATTGACCAACGAAAAATTTATCGCCAACCCCTTTGGCAAGTCAAAATTGTATAAAACTGGAGATTTAGCCCGTTATTTACCAGATGGGAATATTGAGTACATAAAACGCATTGATAATCAAGTAAAAATTCGGGGATTCCGCATCGAATTGGGAGAAATCGAAACCGTCCTCAGCCAATATCCTAAAATTAAATCAGTTGTAGCGATCGCCCGTGAAGATAGCCCTGGTAACAAACGTTTAGTCGCTTATGTTGTACCACATCAAGACTCTCAACCCGTAGCCCAAGAACTGCGTAGCTTCCTGAAAACCAAACTACCAGAACACATGATACCGGGTGTGTTTGTCATCCTCGAATCTCTACCTCTGACACCCAACGGCAAAATCGACCGCCGCGCCTTACCACAACCAGACTTAGACAGCACACTGCTAGAAAAATACGTCGCCCCACACAACCCAATTGAAGAACTGTTAGCCCAAGTTTGGGCGCAGGTGCTGAAAGTAGGGCAAGTGGGTATTTATGATAACTTCTTTGAATTGGGGGGACACTCCTTACTCGCAACACAATTGGTTTCACGCATCCGCAATATTTTTCAAGTAGAACTACCCTTGTCTGAGTTGTTTACTGCCCCCACAGTCATTGAATTGGCACAAAAAATTGGGCAGTTACAGCCAGAACAGCTAGAACTATCTGCACCGCAGATTTTACCGAGGGCAGAGATTTCCGAGTTACCAATGTCTTTTGCTCAACAGCGTTTGTGGTTCTTGGATCAATTCGACCAGAATAGTGTCCTATACAATATCCCCACTGCTTTGCGTCTGGTAGGGAAACTGAATCTTCAGGTACTCGAACAAAGCTTACAAGAAATTATTCATCGCCACGAAGCTTTACGTACCAACTTCATCACCATTAACGAACAACCAACTCAAGTTATTCAAACACAAATTAATTGGCAACTATCAATTGTTGACTGGCAACATCTACCCACTGCTGAACAAGAAACATCTGTACAACAATTCTTGCAACAGCAAGCACTTGAACGATTTGACCTGGTAAGACAAACGTTAATTAGAGCGACATTAATACTACTGAACCAGACAGAGCAAATCTTGTTAGTGTGTATGCACCACATTGTTTCTGATGGTTGGTCAATGGGTGTGTTTGTTCAAGAACTAACACAACTATATAACGCTTATTCTCAAGGTCAGCCTTCACCTCTAGCACCACTAGCAATTCAGTACGCAGATTTTGCATTGTGGCAAAGACAGTGGCTACAAGGGGAGGTGTTACAAAACCAACTCGCGTACTGGGAACAGCAATTAAAAGACGCACCAACTGTATTATCGCTACCCACTGACCGTCCCAGACCTGCGGTGCAAACTGTGACTGGCGCGATTCATGAATTTGCCTTGTCAGTGGAGTTAACTGATCAATTAGTGAAACTCAGCCAGGAGCAAGGTTGTACCCTGTTCATGACACTGTTGGCAGCATTTGATACCCTACTGTATCGCTACACGGGACAATCAGATATTTTGGTGGGTTCACCCATTGCAAACCGCGATCGCGCGGAGGTAGAAGGGTTAATTGGCTTTTTTGTCAATACTTTGGTCATGCGGAGCAATTTGGCAGGTAATCCCAGCTTTAGTGAATTGCTGACTCGTGTGCGGGACATGGCTTTGGGTGCTTATGCTCATCAACACCTGCCCTTTGAAATGTTGGTGGAAGCATTGCAACCAGAACGGGATTTATCCCATACACCACTATTCCAAGTCATGTTTAACTTGCAAAATGCCCCTGTGTCGGAGTTGGAGTTAAATGGGTTAACTGTTAGTTCACTGCCAATTCCAGGGGTGACAGCTGCATTTGATATGACCTTATTCATGCAGAACACTGCTAACGGACTAGTGGGAGTATGGGAATACAACACTGATTTATTTGACCACAGCACTATTGAGAGGATGATTGGTCATTTTGTGACTGTGTTAGAAGCAGTGGTGAGTAACCCCCAAGCACCCATTGACCAGTTGCCCATATTAACAGCAGTTGAGCAACAAAAGTTACTACTTGAGTGGAATGATACTCAGGCTGATGATCCTGTCGGTAAATGTCTGCATGAATTATTTGCACAGCAAGCAGAACTGACACCAGATGCTGTGGCTGTGGTGTTTGAGAATGAACAACTGACTTACCAACAGCTAAACACCCAAGCTAATCAATTAGCTCATTACCTACAGTCTTTAGGTGTGAGAGCAGAGGTATTAGTGGGAATTTATTTAGAGCGTTCGCTCTCCATGATAGTGGCACTGTTAGCCGTCCTCAAAGCAGGTGGCGGTTATGTTCCCCTAGAAGTTGATTATCCCCAACAGCGATTAGCTTACATCTCGGAAGATTCAGAAATTTCAGTATTGATTACACAGGAAAGTTTACTCAACTCCTTGCCAGTTGTAGGGGTGAAAGTGATTGCCTTACATCAAGAGTGGGATGTACTAAATTCTCAAGATCAAGAAAATCCCGTGAGTGCAGTAGTACCAGAAAACTTAGCTTGTGTATTGTACACTTCTGGTTCGACCGGCAGACCCAAAGGTGTGATGTTGACCCATGCCGCCTTAGTAAGTCATTGTAGTGCTATTAGTGAAGCCTTTAGTCTCACAAGTAGCGATCGCGTTTTACAATTTGCGGCATTCGGTTTTGATGTCGCAGTCGAAGAAATTTTCCCCACCTGGTTTAAAGGTGGAACAGTCGTGTTAAGACCAGCGCAATTGTTTTCTTCCTTCGCCAGTTTTGCTGAGTTTATTGAACAACAACAGCTGAGTGTCTTGACTCTCACTTCCGCCTATTGGCATGAATGGATGGTAGCAGTATCTCAATCCTATGCCACAGTACCGCAAAGTCTACGTTTATTGACTGTAGGAGGGGATACAGTTTTACCAGAAACAGTGGCTATGTGGCAGCAATTTGTAGGTGATAGAATCACTTGTCTCAATGCCTACGGCCCCACTGAAGCTTCGGTGACAGCCGTAGTCTATGATGTGCAGAACTTCCACCCAGAAAAAACCAATACAGTCCCCATTGGTCGTCCTGTCGCTAATACAGAAATTTACATCTTGGATTCTAATCTGCAACCAGTACCAATTGGGGTTAAAGGCGAATTATACATTGGTGGTGTGCGGATAGCACGGGGTTATCTCAACCGCCCAGACTTGACACAAGAAAAATTTATTCCTCACCCGTTTAAAGATAAAAAATCCCATCGCCTCTATAAAACTGGAGATTTGGCACGTTATTTACCTGATGGTAACATCGAGTTTATTGGTCGCCTTGATGATGTGGTGAAAATCCGAGGTTTTCGTGTTGCGATCGGAGAAGTCGAAAGTTTGTTAGTTCAGCATCCTGATGTGATTTGTCAGGTGGTCATGGTCAGAGAAGACCAACCAGGTAATAAACAGTTGGTTGCTTATGTTGTCTCTGATAACCCATCCTTAACCCAAAATGAATTACAAAGCTTCTTGAAACAAAAGCTACCTAGTTACATGGTTCCCACAGCTTTTGTGATGCTGGAGGGTTTGCCAGTCACGACTAATGGCAAAGTTGACCGTCGCGCCCTCCCCGCACCCTCCCAAGAGATTGACCTGAGCAACTTTGTTTTCCCCACCACTCCCACACAAAAACTGATAGCAGATATTTGGAGCAGTGTTTTAGGCACAACACAGCTAGGTATTCGCAACAACTTTTTTGACATAGGAGGAAATTCTTTACGAGCGATACAGGTGATGTCTCTATTAAGAGAAGCTTTGCAACTAGATTTACCCCTACGTTATCTGTTTGAAAACCCCACAATCGCAGAACTGGCAGCAGGGGTTGATAGCTTACACATCAGCCAGAAGAATACCATTACCAGAGGCACTATCCCAGATTTAAAAGCAGAAGTTGTCTTAGATCCCAACATTCACATCCCCAGACAGCGTTGTGATGATTACCACCAGCCCCAGCGTATATTTTTAACGGGGGCCACAGGTTTTCTAGGAATTCATTTGCTTGATGAACTTCTACAACAAACCCAGGCTGATATTTATTGCTTGATTCGAGCTACCAATGCTCAACAAGCACAACAGAGGTTGCAAAGTCAACTTAAGTTGTACAAACTCTGGGAAGGAATTGACACAAAGCGGATCATTCCTGTAGCTGGAGACTTAGCAAAAAGCTATTTAGGTCTTTCCACATCAGAGTTTCAGCAGTTGGCTAGTGAGATAGATGTGATCTATCACTGTGGTGCTTTGATCAATGTGATCTATCCTTACTCTGTTTTAAAAGGAGCCAATGTCCTGGGGACACAAGAAATTATCCGATTAGCTAGTGAAACCACAGTCAAACCTTTGCATTTCATTTCCACAACATCTGTTTTATTAGCATCGTCTCCCAATGAAGATGGATTAATTCTGGAATCAGACCCCCTTGAGCAATATCAAGTTCTTGATAACGGCTATGTCCAAAGCAAGTGGGTAGCAGAGCAGTTAGTGATGCAAGCCCGTGATTTGGGACTTCCTGTGGCTATTTATCGAGCTGCAAGAATCACAGGACACAGCCAAACTGGGGTGAGTAACACAGATGATTTATTGTGCAGGCTAGTGAAAGGTTGTTTACAAACAAAAATAGCCCCTGATATTGATTTAGAAGATAATCTGACCCCCGTAGACTATGTCAGCAAAATCATTGTTCATCTATCAGGGCAAAAGCAATCTCTAGGAAAAGCATTTCACCTAGTTAATCCAGACTCTACTCCTCTTAAGCATTTGTTTAAATTGCTTTGTGCTTTAGGATACCCTGTGCAACTGATTCCTGTAGAGCAATGGCATTCAGAGATTACACATCATCAACAGATGCCTGATCCAGATAACTTAAGATTCTTGTCTCATATCATACCCAAAACTACAGCAGATACTTACAAAGAACCAGAATTCGACTATCAAAACACTATGAACGGGTTAGTAAATACTGATATCATGTATCCTGCATTAGACCAAAACCTACTGAAAACTTACATTTCTTACTTCATAAGTAGTGGTTTTATCGATGACCAATTGATGACAGAGCAAATGGCATTTGGTAATAAGGCTAACTAACTATAAATAAACAGTAGTTTGACAACCTCAAATTACCAAATGAAGGTGGACAGGGGAGCAGGGTAAAGTCTTTTATTACCCTTTCCCCTGTTCACTTTGACAAACAAGGATTAAATTGCTTCCCATACATCAAATCAAAATCACAAGATTTTTAGAATATGCAAGCTCAAATTTCCCGCGATCAACCCATAACAAACTCTTATTCAGCTTTAACTCAATTTTGGGAAAATATCAAAGCCCTGACTGAACCTTACTGGTATCCGACCAAGGCGGGAGGAAGAGCATTTTCAGCAGTGATTCGTTCCTGGGGAATGCTGATTACCCTCATCCTACTAATAATTGGACTTGTGAGTCTAAATGTATTTACTAATTTTCTTTATCGATATTTAGTTGATATTACTATTACAGGCAGGGATGTTTCTAAGTTTTTTGATACCGTATTGATTTATAGTGTAGCCCTGATATTTGTCACAGCCTTTGTCGGGTTTTCTAAATTTGTGAGGAAGCAAATTTCCCTTGATTGGTATCAATGGCTTAATAATCACATCCTCGCAAAATATTTGTATGGAAGAGCATACTACAAAATAAATTTTAAATCTGATATTGATAATCCTGACCAACGGTTGTCTCAAGAAATCGAACCGGTTATTAATAATGCTTTGACTTTTGTCACTACTTTCTTGGAAAAAATCTTAGAAATCATAGCTTATATCGTAATTATTTGGACAATCTCTCATCAAGTCGCCATTATCTTAGTTATTTATACAGTTATAGGTAATGTGGTTGCTGTATACTTGACTCAACATTTAAATAATATTAATCAAGAAGAACTACAATCTAAAGCTGACTATAACTATTGCCTGACTCATGTTAGAGTCCATGCTGAATCAGTGGCTTTTTTTCGGGGAGAGAAACAAGAGTCTAATATCATTGGTAAAAGATTTACTAAATTGGTCAAAAATGTTCAGCGCAGGATTGACTGGGAAAGAAATCAAGACATTTTTAATAGAGGCTATCAGGCTGTAATTGAAATATTTCCATTTCTTATCTTAGGCCCCTTGTATATTACAAATCAACTAGGCTTTGGAGAAATTAGTCAAGCTTCATTGTGTGCATATTTGTTTGCTAATTCTCTTGCGGAATTAATCAACGAATTTGGGGTTTCCGGTCGATTTTCTATATATGTTGAGAGGTTATCTGAGTTTTCTTCTGCTTTAGAAGAAGTGGCGAAAGAGCCAACAAATGTTAGTACAATCAAAACAGTAGAAGAAAACCATCTTACTTTTGAAAATGTCACCTTACAAACACCCAATTATGAACAAGTGATTGTTGAGGATTTATCACTTTCTGTGCAGCCAGGAGAAGGTTTATTAATCGTGGGGCCGAGTGGTCGTGGTAAAAGTTCTTTATTGAGAGCGATCGCAGGTTTATGGAACGCCGGAACAGGTCGTTTAGTCCGGCCGCCTCTAGAAGAGGTCTTATTTTTACCCCAACGTCCTTACATCATTTTAGGCACTCTGCGGGAACAGTTACTTTATCCTAATACCAATCTTCAATTGACCGATGCCCAACTAAAAGAGGTTTTACAAAAAGTTAACCTACAAAATGTGTTAAATCGCGTCGAAGGCTTTGATACAGAAGTGCCTTGGGAGAATATATTATCGCTGGGAGAACAGCAACGGCTAGCATTTGCAAGACTATTAATTACTCATCCTAGCTTCACTATATTAGATGAAGCAACGAGTGCTTTAGATTTAACTAATGAAGGGCATTTATATCAACAATTGCAAGAGACAAAAACAACGTTTATTAGTGTTGGACACCGAGAAAGTTTATTTCAATATCATCAATGGGTTCTAGAACTATCGGAAAATTCTACTTGGCAACTTGTGACTGTGGAAGATTATCAAAAGCAGAAACAAATCGTCAATAATCCTCCTCCAGAAAATGTTCCAATTACTATCAATAACCTGCCTAAAGAAACCACTGTAATAACAAACATAATCACAGGTTTTTCTCACAAAGAAATGCAGACATTAACAGACTATTCACTCGGCACAATTAGAAGCCGAGCCAGTCAAGGAAAATCCATCACTACTAAGGACGGCGTGACTTACCGCTATAACAAAGACCCCAAAGTATTGAAATGGTTGAGAGTTTAGCTATTAATTAGGGATTGGGGATTGCCCTAGTTTATGAAGTATGATGTATTATGAGCGTAATACCTTGGGTAAACAACGCTCATTAGGGGTATAGGGGGTTTAAGCGTTGGAAGATGTCAAAATCAGAAAAGAGAAGAATGGCTACCAGTCGCGAGGTTTACGATCGCATTATCTGGGATGTGCGCCTTGATACCAATGCTTTTGTTGTCGGTTTTCAAGAACGTCTTTCATCTACAGGTATTAGAGAAAAACCTCTGGCACAATGGGCGACAGATGGGGATATTCCTTGGCATCGCATCCGCTATATCCGTTGTGGAGACGTGGTTGTTTGGGATCGAGAACAGCATTTAGATTTGATTTCCTCTGGCGATTTACCTGCGGCGGCGTGGAAAAGCGAGAGTACAGAAAATCTAAGGGAGAAAGTTGTCACTGTATTAGATAGCACAGCGATATTCAAGCCGCGACCTGTTTATAAATACAATATCTCAGGTTGGCAAGCAGATACACAAAAAGCCACCGCAGTCAACTTAGAAACTTTAGCGATCGCTAGTTTTAATGTACTTTGTGATATCTATGAGAAAGACAAAATCGCCACTGAAAAAAGATTACCAGTAATTGTTGAACAGTTACGTCAATGTAACGCTGATATTATCGCCATCCAAGAAGCAACACCATCTTTATTAGAGTTACTTTTATCGCAAACTTGGGTACGCAATTATTACATCTCCGATGATAGCAAAGCCGCAACGGTAAAACCTTACGGTAATTTATTATTGTCGCGTCTACCTTTTACACTGGTTGAGCATCAATTTTCTGGACACAAACGGGTATTGGTAGGAAGTTGTGCAATTAACGGTCAATTGCTGCATATTGCCGTCCTGCATTTAACCAGTGATTACGCCCAAAATGCCCTAGAAAAACGCCAACGTCAGCTAGCTACTACATTGGCATATCTGCAAAAGCTCCCAGGAAATAGCTTAATAGCTGGTGACTTCAATACGCGAGGTAACGAACAAGAAGAAATATTAACGGCTGCTGGATGTGTTGATATTTGGGAACAACTACATCCAGATGCAGCAGGTTATACATTTGACCCGCAACGCAACGCCTTAGCAGCTTTGATGAGTTTAAAGGGAATACCAGTTAGACTTGATCGCATTTTACTGCGGAGTCAAAACCATGATTGGCTACCACAGTCAATTGACTTGTTCGCTTGTGAACCGATAGCAGGGACAGAGGGGAAAATTTATCCATCCGATCATTTTGGTGTGCGTGCAGTTCTGAAATTTGCCAAGTCTTTTCCAGCCTCCGCCTTAAGTACAGTGCGCCCAGTTTATCAAAGTGCTGTAGTCGTGATTCCACCGGATCATGTTTTACCTGCTATCCAAGCCATCCGTGAGCGTTATGATGCTAGAGTTGAGCGTTGGATGGCTCACATTAATTTACTCTACGGTTTTCTACCAGAAGCTTATTTTGCTGAGGCGGTAGAAATTATTGCACCTGTACTGGCTCAACTACAACCATTTCAAATTACCTTAGCCGACTTCCAAATATTTACACACCGTAAAAGTTCTACAGCTTGGTTACGTCCTGTTGTCCAGCCAGAAAACGCATTGCATGAGTTACAGGCGGTACTGGAAAATCTATTTCCCCAATGTAACGAACAAAGCAGCAAAACAAAAGCAGGTTTTACTCCCCACCTCAGCGTCGGACAATTTCCCAGTCCCGAAGCTGCCTTAGCTGAGTTACCGCAATGGCATCCCGTTAGTTTTACGAGTCGTGATGCGTAAAGCCCCCAAGTATGAAGCACAAAACTTATTGGTTTTGTGCTTCATACGTCTTTTAAGTGGGGGATATAAGCGAATGACCGAATAAATTCGGTCATGGCGGGTTGTTTAATTATCCCAAATATATTATGCTGATATTATAGCGTAAGAATTATCAATTGCTAGTATACGAGTTCAAGTTAAAAGGTAAACAGCAGCAGTTTAATCTGATTGATGAAGCAATCAGGACTGCTTTGTTTGTCCGTAATTCTTGTGTTCGTTACTGGATGGATAACCCAAAAGTTGGTAAATACGATTTAAGCGCATATTGCAAAGAATTGGCTGCTAACTTTGAGTGGGCGGGTAAACTCAACTCAATGGCAAGGCAGGCATCAGCAGACAGAGCTTGGGCTGCAATTTCTCGGTTTTATAGTAACTGCAAGAAGCGCAAAGTTGAGCCAGTGCTGCGGACGGGTTTCCCGCCGCAGGCAACTGGCGTTGGAGCGGAGGCTTCCTCCGCTCCAAACTTTGTAACAGAGAAAGTTCCAGGTAAGAAAGGTTGTCCAATTTTCAAAAAACGTGGACATTCTGTGGAGTACAAAACCACAGGATGGAAGTTGTCAGAAGATAGAAAATATCTCACACTGACTGACGGTTTTGAGATTGGGAAACTAAAATTAGTAGGAACTTATGACCTGCATTTTTATCAGATCAAAGATATTAAGCGTGTCCGATTGGTAAAACGTGCAGATGGTTACTACCCCTGATTTGTCACTTTCGCGGTAGTATAAGAACGTAAAAACTCTAGAACGTAAGCACAGAGAATGGTAGAGCCTCGTTCACCCGTGAAAACGATCAAATTCGTGGACGAATATTGCCAGTGGTATAAAAGTCTGTTTTCAGATGTTAGAAGCTTTGAAGCATTTAAATACCTGCATATAGGTTGCATTTCCGAACTAAAACGGAAAACATTACCAGAAATAGCCAAAATTGTAGGATTAGATAATCAGCAAGGCTTACATCATTTCTTAACTAAATCACCTTGGGAAATAGAGAAGCTAAGAGCTTTACGTTTAGAACTAATTTTAGAAATCATAAAAGGTAGACCAATCGTTTTAATTATTGACGAAACTGGAGATAGAAAGAAAGGCTCATCAACAGATTATGTCAAAAGACAATATATAGGAAACTTAGGAAAGGTTGACAATGGAATTGTAGTGGTTACAGCATACGGTGTATTCTGCGGAATGACCTTTCCTCTGCTGTTTGAAGTATACAAGCCGCGTGAAAGATTAAAACCAGAAGATAAGTATCTAACCAAGCCACAAATAGCCGCTAATTTAATCAGAAAGCTCAAGTCACTAGGCTTTAAATTTAATTTAGTATTGGCAGATAGTTTGTATGGAGAAAGCGGAACTAATTTTGTATCAGTGTTAGATGAAATGAATCTAAACTATATAGTGGCAATTCGCTCAAACCACGATGTAAAGCTACTTCCACGACAGCATACTCAATATCTAGAGTGGCAGAGATTTAAACGTGTATTTTCTGACCTCGACAGTGAAAATCGATATATTAGAGAAATAATTTACGGAAAACGTAGCGAACATAGATATTGGCAGATCACCACAGACGTTGAAAAGTTGCCAGGAAACTCTACTTGGTATGTCATGACTAAATATCCCGATATTACACCCAGGGAAGTTGGGAATTTCTATGGGTTAAGAACATGGGTTGAATATGGCTTGAAGCAAAGTAAGAATGAATTAGGTTGGGCAGATTATCGTCTGACTCACTATGCGGATATTGAACGCTGGTGGGAGATTGTTTGTAGTAGCTATTTAATGGTTAGCCTTCACTCTGAACAAATGCAGTTTTCTGTGCCTGAATCTCCATCAAAATTTGCTGTTCATCCTTGGTGGGATGATGGAAAGGGTTGGAAGAACATTCTTAACAATCTCCGTTTAATAATTCAACCTTTTACTTTATTTAACCTAATATATCCCTGGTTAACAGTTTTTCCTATTCCCCAATTGTCCTTGGGTTTTTCTAAACTTCAATCTATTATTTATCACCTCACCAGTTCAATATTTATTTTCCTGACTCACCCTGATTTCTACTTTTCCTCTGCCTAGAGTGACAAAACAGGGCTACGCTCAATTTTGTATTGCTGTTGACCGAGAAATTAAAGTAGAACCAAGTAAAAAAGTTATTGGGTTGGATGTTGGTTTAAACCACTTCTACACTGATTCCAATGGAGAGAAGGTAGAAAACCCTAGATTCTTGAGAAAATCTGAGAAGGCATTAAAACGCCTACAAAAACGAGTTTCTAAGAAGTTTAGAAAGGGTAAGCCTCAATCCAATAACTATAAAAAAGCTAGGAATAAGCTAGCAAGAAAACACTTGAAAGTTAGTAGACAGCGTAAAGACTTTGCTGTGAAGTTAGCAAGGTGCGTCATCCAGTCTCACGACGTGGTTGTTTATGAAGACTTGCAAGTGCGGAACATGCTTAAAAACCACAAACTAGCCAAAAGTATTAGTGATGCTTCTTGGTATCAGTTCCGGTGTTGGCTGGAATATTTTGGCAAAGTATACGGCAAAATAACCATTGCTGCACCACCTCACTGGACAAGCCAAAACTGTTCTAACTGTGGGGAAACTGTTGTTAAAACTTTGTCAACTAGAACCCATGAATGCCCCCACTGTGGAACTGTTTTAGACCGAGACGAAAATGCAGCACTGAATATTTTGGCTAAAGGATTAAGTACGGCGGGACACTTCGGAACTCACGCTTGGGGAGAGAACGACCTCTGAAAAGGATCTGGCAACAGGTTCAGATAAGTCGGCTCGGTGAACCAAGAATCCCCGAAATTCTATTTCGGGGAGTGTCAAATCATTAGTTTAATGATTCAGCTTGAGCAAATCGGCATTTTCGTGCGACCTTGGACAAATATTCAACAGATAGGAAATACAGCGCGTTTAGTGTTGGGTTTGCATCTGACTGCTGATTTGCAAAGCACTACTGTAGAACAATTAGCGAGAGATTTCCTAGCGCAATTAAATTTTCAAAATAGTAGTTTTGAGGCGATGACAGTTAATGATTCTTCTGGGATTCAGTAGTCCTCGCCTCCCCACCATCACACACAACCCGAAAACCGAAATAGTTGACGCGCTCATCGCGGTAGTATGAGTAGCGAGTAGCAGAACGGCAGTATACAGGACTGAAGCTCAAAAAACCACCGCGCAGCACCCCAATTAGATTGTCGTTCTCATTTATCCAAACACTACCATCTACAGGTGCGCCATGATAATTCTCATGCCAACCGTCTTGACACCACTCCAAAACATTACCGTGCATATCATATAAACCAAAGGCATTAGCAGGGAAACTGCCTACTGGTGTTGTTTGCTGTCGAAATAGTCCTTGGGGTGCAGAAGCATAAGTTTGACTAGCATCATAATTAGCTAAATCTGCTGTAATGGTTTCCCCAAAATGAAAGGGTGTATTTGTTCCTGCTCTACAGGCATACTCCCATTCCGCCTCACTAGGCAAGCGATAATTGCGACCTGTGATATTGCTTAACTTTTTACAGAACTCTACCGCATCATCCCAACTTATTTGTTCTACAGGTCTATTTTCACCTTTGAAAATGGCGGGATTATTTCCCATAATTGTTTGATACTGTGCTTGGGTAATTTGATATTTGCCCATGAAAAAAGGTTTCAGTGTGACATGATGCTGAGGACTTTCATCTGCGTTTCGTCCTGCCTCTGATTCTAGTGAACCCATAATAAAAGCACCACCAGGAATCGCCACCATTTCCAGTGCCACGCCATTACCTAAATTTTCTACAAAATGTTGTCCTGTTCGCCTAGCTCTGGCAGTGATTCTACCCTGGGCATTGACTCTGACTGTTTCAAACTCAAAATTTTGTAACGGAGTGGAATTAGGATTGAGTTCTGTATTGCCATTTTGGCGGGAATTTGCACTGACTGGATGCCCTACGACAGATAGCAGTAAACTTGCTCCTCCTCCACCCAGACATTGCAAAAATTGTCTGCGATTGATTAACGATAAAGTAGAGTTACCTGAGCGTGTAAACCTCTTGTCGGTATGGGAGGTAGTGATGATGCAATTGGAAGTTGCATTGAAAAACTGGTCTACTTTCAAAGCCCAATTTTTTGGCATGGTCTTCTTGTGCGGGTTTGCAGGTGATATTTACGAAGAATACAAAATTTCTCATCAATTGACATGGGGGGATCACAGGATTTTCGAGCCACTCCACAAACTAGAAGTTCGTGGATTTAGGCAAAGGTCACGCTAATACCATTTTGGATTTTAAGTAGGCAGGCATAATTAAATATAAGGCGTTGCTGATTAGTGGGATGATTTTTGTTTCGCGCAAAGGCGCAAAGACGCAAAGAGTCGATATTTCACTTTGTTTAAAAGGCAACGCCAAATATAAAATGTCATTGCGTTCGCTTCGCTCTCTACGAGACGCTTCGCGATCGCAATGATGGAAGGTGTTTTATTTTTACGCCTATCTACTTAGATTTTGGATTTCGGATTTTGAGATGGTTTACTGGTGAGCTTTTCAGAAATCCATCTGTCGCAATCATTTTTCAAATTGGTATAACTTTTCGCACCTTATCGCTATCTGGTTAACGCTTTTGTCCTCATGGTTGAACTGTTCTCAGAATGAATAAGTCAGCCTTCGCAAAAATCCAAAATCTAAAATCCAAAATCTAAAATTTACAGGGTCAAGACAAACACGCTGCTAAATCTTGTTCTGGGGTAGTAATCAGCTTGAGATTATAGGTTTGTGACAGTAACTTGACTACATTAGGTGTGAGGAAAGCTGGCAGTGTCGGGCCGATGCGAATATTTTGAATACCAAGGTGCAGTAGTGTCAATAGAACCGCGATCGCTTTCTGTTCATACCAAGATAATACTAAGGATAATGGCAATTGATTGACACTGACACCAAAGGCATTGGCTAAAGCTACAGCAATCTGAATGGCTGAGTAAGCATCGTTACATTGACCTAAATCTAGTAGTCGTGGAATTCCGCCGATATCACCCAAATTTCTGTCAAAGAAACGGAATTTACCACAACCTAACGTTAAAACAATACAATCACTCGGCATTTTTTCCACGAGTTCGGTGTAGTAATTGCGTCCTGGTTTGGCACCATCACAACCACCAATTAAGAAGAAGTGTTTGATTTGACCTTGCTTCACACCCTCAATTACTGTATCGGCAACACTCAACACGGCATTGCGCGCAAAACCTGTAGTTACATTACCGCCGTCTTGTTCATCAACAAATCCTGGTAGTGCTGAGGCTTTCTCAATGATTGGCGAAACGTCACGAATACTAATATTTGGCAACCCAGGAAAACCAACAGGCCCCAATGTGAATACTTTATGTTTGTAAGATTCATGGGGAGGCATGAGACAATTGGTAGTCATGGCGATCGCACCAGGGAATTTTTCAAATTCATGTGTTTGATTTTGCCATGCAGTGCCGTAATGTCCGTAGAGGTGTGGGTAAGTCTGCTTGAGTTTGGGATAGCCATGTGCTGGCAGTAATTCACCGTGGGTATAAACTTTAATATCAGTTCCCACTGTTTGTTCGAGAATCGCTTTCAATGCTAATAAATCGTGTCCTGAAACCAGGATGGCTTTACCTGCAATATGTCCCAGAGGTACAGATGTTGGTATAGGATGACCAAAGGTTTCTGTATTGCCAGCATCCAGTAATTCCATTGCTTTGAGGTTCATTTGCCCAACTTTTAGGGCTAAATCTAACCAATGCTGTAAAGTTTCATCTTGGTCGTCGAGGTGTGCCAATACTTCATGGAAAAATCTGTAGAGGTCTTCATCATGCTCTTTAAGTTCCAGAGCATGGAAAGCATAAGCAGCTACACCCTTGAGTCCATATAATACGGTGAGCTTGAGGGAGAAAATATCTATATTTTTAGCCGATTGACTGATAAATTCAAATTCTAGGTCTTTTCCCTGCTGAATTTGCGCTTGGAGATTACTAGCAGGTTGAAAATTAGCAATCGCCGAATTAACAACAGTATTACTGATTGCTTGAATTTTTAACTTGAGACTATCACGTAAAGCGATCGCGCGATTTATAAATGCTACAAAATCATCCGCCGCAAAGTTCACATTTGTCAGCGTGGAGAAGAGCATTTCACAGGTAAACTCATCGGTATCACGGGTAGCGATTCCCAAAGAATTAGCTTGTAGAGCCACCTGGGACAATCCCCGCAAACAATGCACCAACAAATCTTGTAAAGCGTCTACTTCTGGACTTTTACCACAAGCTCCCCACTGATGACAGACATCGCCACGGGTAGTTTGTTCACACTGGTTACAGAACATAGTTCGTTTCTCAACTCTTCATGCTCTCAGCGTATTCTTTGCTTTTTGGTAAGTCCTTGATTTAAGTCAAAAGTTGGGGACTGGGGACTGGGGGCTGGGGTTATCACTTACTTGTTCACTATTCCCCATTCCCCATTCCCTGTTCCCTGTTCCCTGTTCCCTGTTCCCTTAGAGAGTCAAAGATTGAGCGTCGGTTTCAATCAACTTGGCTAAATCTTGTAGGAATGCGGCTGCGTGTGCGCCGTAAATAATGCGGTGGTCACAAGTGATATTGACCTGCATTTGTTGACGGACTGCAAACAAGCCGTCTGGACTAGCGACAACTTGGGGACGGGATGCACCAACCGCTAAGATTGAACCTTGTCCTGGGGGTAAAATGGCATCAAATGTATCTACACCGAACATTCCTAAGTTGGACACGGTGAAAGTGCCACTGTTGTATTCATCTGGTTGGAGTTGTTTAGCTCTAGCGCGGTCTACTAGAGATTTCCAGTTGCGTGAGAGTGAGTAAATGTCTACTTGATCAGCATTTTTTAATACGGGTGTAATTAAACCGCCATCATCCATTGCGACAGCTACAGAAATATTGATGTCGGAGTGGTAAACAACACCTTGATCTGAATAACTAGCATTTAAAAGTGGGTGTTTTTGTAATGTCACTGCGACTGCTTTCGCCAGTAGGGCTGTCATGGTGACACCCTTCGATTTAATTTGTTTGTAAAGTTTGTCTAATCCATCAGTGGTGATTGTGTAACCCACACGGAATTCTGGTACTGCTAGGCTAGCAACCATATTCCGAATGACGGCATTTTGCAGAGTATTGAATGGGGCGATTTGACCAGGAACGGCTGCAACTGGTGCAGGTGCGGGTGTGCGGGGTGCGGGTGCTGCTGGTGCAACTGGGGTAATGCTGGGTGCGGGAGTGACTGGTGCAACTGGTGCAACTGGTGCAGGAGTTTTACCAACGGCAGATTCGACATCACCAGCGACAATCCGACCGTAGGGGCCGCTACCTTTGAGGCTGTTTAAATCTACTTTTAATTCTTTGGCTAACTTCCGCGCTCTGGGTGATGCTACAAGTCTACCTTCTTTGTGGTTAGAACCGTTTTGAGATGCTGTAGTGGTTGCACCAACTAAGGCTGTAGCAGGAATTGGTTCGGGGGTGGGAGTAGCCGCAGCCGCCGCACCGGAATTACCCATAGATTTAGCAGCTTCAATTTCCGCTTCAGTTTCAGCCACATAAGCGATCGCAGCTCCTACAGGCGCACTGTCACCGGCTTGCACTACGATATGTGCGAGATACCCTTCATAGAAGGTTTCTACATCCATATCTGCCTTATCTGACTCCACAACCACCACTGTTTCGCCTTTTTCCACTTTATCCCCTGGCGATTTGACCCAGGAAACAATTTTACCTTCCGTCATGGTGGAACTCAGGGCTGGCATGAATATTTCGTGAATGCTCATATGGTGGTTCTAGAATCAATGGGTTTATGGACTTTAACAGCTTTTGCCAGATCGAATTGTATCTTGGCTAGAGAGTTTTATATTTAAGATTTTCTATTTTAAATCGAGCGGGTGGGATTGGGGATTGGGGATTGGGGATTGGGCAGAAAAACTCAAAATTCAAAAGTTTTTCTCCCCCTGCTCCCTGCCCCCTGCCCCCCTGCCTCCTCTGCTCCCTGCCTCACTGGAACATCTAGGCAAGCTTTATGTCTATGCTTTCATGTCGTTGATTCGCTGTTGGTGCTGGCGATCGCTTAGTGGAATCAATTTTTCACGGTTCACATTCAAAGTTTTGTGTAATTTTGTATCTCTTGTCACCAATTGTTACAGACGATTATGTTGTCCAAAATCAAGTTACCATCGAAGGATAGTTAAAAAATCATAAAGTTAGCAATTTTGACCTTTGAATATTGACTTTTAAAATACCTGTTTAGTTTTATGCCAGTAAAACTGAAGTTTTTTTTGATTTTGATGCTCAGTGTGATTGCTACTGCTGGTGCTGGTGTATATCTGATTCAGCATCAAACAGCTATGCCAATTCCAGACACTGTTACTACTCAGCCACCACAGCAGTTATCACCTGTGCAGCAAACTCAAGCGGTTGTGGAAGATTTGGAACGCGAAAAATACCAAAATATGCCTTTGGAAAATCTGAACTCTATTTTACAAGGGAGTGATCCAATCAAGCTGGCACAGAATTTTTTAGATGATGTCAGACCCTCCAAAGGCGATCGCAAAATAGAAGTTGCATACCCACAGCCGCATCAGTCTATAGTCACGGTGATTCAAAAAACCAAGTCTCAAGATGCTGCATCTGAGGTGATGAAATATCGCTTGGAGATGAATAGCTTCGGGCGATCGCTCTTATCCAGTTCGCCCCCGATTTGGCGTATTGTGTGGGTAGGTTCTCAAGTTCAATGTCCTACCAAAAACCTGATCCCAAAAAATAATCCCAAATTAAAAACCCCCACCAAGCTTGTGCAAGATGGGTTTGATAAAGGGTGCTGAGTAATGAGTAATGAGTAGTGAGTGGTGTTAGCGGTAGCGCGGCGTTTAGCCGGTGCTGAGTAATGAGTGTTTCGTAATCAATTCTTTAATTTTGAATTTTGAATTTTGAATTTTGAATTGATAAGTCCCCAATCCCCAGTCCCCAATCCCTTCTACCTAGACATCGCCGCGAATGTCTTCGACAACTCCATCACGCAACACAATTTCTACTTGGATTTTGCTGATTAAGTTATCGCCTCGTTCGACACGGAAAAAGCTTTCCATTTGACCTTGATTGACTTCTTGATCTAATTCCAGCAGTTGTACTTGCTGGAGGTTTTGCAGCATTTGGTTTTTCTGTTCTAAGAATTCGCTTTTCTTTTGATTAACTTGCAGTTGGATGTTATCGATTTGTTGCAGGGTTTGAGGCCCTGGTGGCTGGAGACTTTGTTTTTGAATAGCGGCGATCGCTCTTTGTCCTTCAATGTCTAACTGTTGCAATTGCTGATCAAGTTGATTGATTTGGGCTTGCAGTTGTTGCTGCATTTCCTCTTTCCAGAGGGGGGTAACAATCACTTTGATGTTAATGACGCGCTTGAGAAGCAAATGAGAATTGGAGACATCTGTCATAAAAGTTTCACGTTCACTCGATAGTTGGTAGGTGTGGAATTATTAGCCAAACATGGCGGCAATTATAGCTTGGTAGCGTTCCATGACAACGTGCCGCCTGATTTTTAGTGTTTGCGTCATTAAGCCGTTTTCGATGGAAAATGGCTCTTGAATCAGTCGAAATGGCCCTACACGGTCATCTGGACGATAACCTGGACGGTTCTGCACTTCCCGATTCAATTCTTGACGGAATAAATCCTGGATCATTTTACTCTCCAGGGTAATGGTTTCACCTGATGAAGAGGTTAAATTATTGTCGTCTGTGACTAAAGTGAGATTTTGCGCCTCCGCCCATTTTTCCAAGGCTTCCACATTGGGGACAATCAAAGCACCGATACAGCGTTGGTCTTGTCCCACTAGCATAATCTGGTCGATGTAGGGCGATCGCAAGCAAGCATCCTCGATGGGTTGCGGCTCAATATTCTCTCCGTTAGTCAAGACAATCGTATCTTTAGCCCTGCCTGTTAATACGAGGTCATTATATGGCGTTACCCAGCCCAAGTCACCGCTATCAAACCAACCGTCAGCGTCCAGAACTTTGGCTGTGGCTTCGGGATTTTGGTAATAACCTTGCATGATTTGTGGGCCTCGCAATAACACCAAACCTCGTTGGCCGTTGGGTAAAGGTCTGCGAGTTTCTGGGTCTACAATTTTCACTTCTGTACCGGCTATTGGTTGTCCGGATGAACCGCGTAAATTGTGCCAAGGACGACGCGCATTAGTTACAGGTGAGGTTTCTGTTAAACCGTAACCTTGTAAAATTTCTACACCCACAATCTCAAAAAATGTATCTATATGTCGGGGTAATGCGCCACCACCGCTAATGATGTGTTTGAAACGTCCCCCTGTAGCTTCCCGGACTTTGCCGTAAACTTGTTTTTCTCCAAGATTATGTATGGGAGACAAAACAGCTGCGACTATTTTGGCAAATAATTTCTGCACTGGTGAGGCGTGGAGATGATCTAAACTTAAGCCTGCGGCAATTCTCTTGGCTTTAATATATCTTTCACTTACGCCCAACAAAAAGTATATTAGGCGTTGTTTTTTGGCTGGTTGTTCGCGGAACTGCTTCTGCACGCCTTCATGAATGGATTCCCACAATCTGGGAACAGCAATCATGTAATGGGGTTTGAAGTCTTTTAAATCTTTTTTTACAGAACGTATATTTGTGTAAACTTGCGTACAACCTTGAGAAAGTAAGAAATACTCCCCACTCCGTTCATAGCTGTGCCAAGTCGGTAGAATACTCAAAACTATATCTTCTGGTTGGGGTTGTACGACTGTTCCCAAGGTTTTGACTTGGTGCAATAAGTTACCGTGAGATAACATGACACCCTTGGGTTTTCCTGTAGTGCCGGAGGTGTAAATTAAGGTAGCTAGGTCTTGTAGTGTTTGCTTAACTCTCACTAGGGTATGCTTACTGCCCAGTTCTAGTAATTGGTTATAGTTGAGGATTTTGATAGTTTCCTCAGCAGGTGGCGTTTCGTCAGAAAGCAGAATAATGAACTGGATGGGTAAGTTGTGAAGACGTTCGCGGAGTTTTTGGAGGGTTTTTAAATCTTCAACTACTAACGCTATGCTGCCGCTATTAGCCACGATAAATAATAATTCTTCCCGTTCGGCTTGGGAACTCCGCACTGCATCTACTCCGCCTGCGGTGATAATCCCTTGATCTGCAATAAACCAACGTGGACTATTATCTGCGACTAGAGAGACGCGATCGCCAGCTTGTACTCCCAAAGCTTGCAAACCAGCCCCAAATTGTTGAATTTTTTCAGCTAACTGCGCGTAGGTAATTTTTACCTCTGGTTTAACATGGGGATTGTGTAGTGCCACAATGTTACCAAATTGTTTGGCGGCCAACGGCCAGATTTCTGAGAGTGACTCGATACTGCTGTAATCTACCAAACGCTGTATTGATAAACTTTCTTGCTTAGTAATGTTAGCCAGGAAAGAAGACCCCGTTGTAGTGCTGACCATGTAAATATCACCTCAACTGTAAATAGGCTTTGTCTAAATTAGTTCTGCTATTACGCTACAATACCGCTTCTATTGATCTACATCACTCACTATGTAGTCAGTTTCGCAACTTCAACATTTGGATTGATATAAGTTTATGCTAAAGTTAATTTATATAAAGCAAAATCAATGGCTGTGCTTTATCTATGCTTTAGGGATTCAGGATACAGAAGTCAGAACTGCTGATCTCTCAGCATTTTGGTATGGTTGCTCAACTCATCAGGAAAATCATCTACCAGTATAGGCAATTAAATCTGACTCTAGAATTCTGACTGCTAAATCCAATTTTCCACTATCAATAGCGACCACCTAATAATTGTATGGGGGTGATTACCTATAGCGTTACTAGATGCTTTCTTGTTGACTCTCATCAATGTTATCGCCTGTTTAGGTTTACCTAAACTTTTATCATTGATTCTCTCTCCACCAAGAGACAAACAGCGTTACAAATTACTCAAGGATGTAAAATTGCATCAACCTAGTAGGGGGATTACCAGTTTTCCTTACTGCACAACTTATAAGTTGACTGGTAATCATTTTTGTAAGTTTAGCCCACATTTTTGTGCTAGATGTTCTCCGCATTGATGGATTGTTTCCGATTATATTTACTAACATCAATTCGCTGAACATTTTATTTCTAGAGCATTTTTCAAGTTCTACCTTGTAATTATTTCATGATGATAATCTTGTCAGGATTTTCATGAAGTAGTCACAAGGTATTTTTAATGCAATAGGGTTTAATACCAATTCACAATTCACAATTCGCAATTCGCAATGGGCTAACGCCCCGCTCCGCTAACGCAATGGACTTCTCTCCGAGACGCTAACGCGAACGTCCCGCTACGCTAACGCAATTGATAAATCCTGAATTGACAAGGATTTCTGGATTGGGATCTATATCAGAACTTTAGTGAATTGGTATCCGTCCTCATCTCAGGACTAAAGTCCTTACTACAAACTTTAATTTTGAAGTGTACTTCACAAAAATATATATAGAAGAAACTTATAGATATCAGAAGAAAATCAAAATATGTAATCAATGATGCAACTGGCAATTCACACTAAGATAAGAATTAGACAAAAAATTTGTAAAGAGGGGTAAATCTATGAGTTCAATTGATGGTGTCCTCTTGACTCTAGTAAATACAGTTGTGTGTCTGACGTTGCCAAAACTCCTGTCTGTAGTTTTAGCTACAAAAAGTCAGAAACCCAGTACATCAAAATCTGCCACAGAATTACAAGATGCTGGTTCTAGTATTCCCAGTTATGTAGATATAGCTTCTTAGAATAGCAGCCAGCGATGGCGTTCCGCCCAGCGTAGCTGATCGCACCTCAAAAGTTAACAATTGCAAATCACCAAAAAAAGCTACAAACAAACAATTTCTCTACGACAGTAGTTTTCAAGGATGCGATCGCTAAATTAATCCCCAGTCCCTAATCCCCAATCCCCAATACCCAATCCCCAATCCCTTTAAACTACTTGCGTTGTCGTCGCCATTTTTCCCGCACTAGGCGAATCTCATCAAAGGTATAACTATTGCCTAACTGTTCTTTAATTGGGGTTAAGGGAATATCACCCAGAACTTCTAAAACTTGCCAAATCTTTTGCTGATGTTCCAAAGGGACTAATTGATTTAAGTCTACAGGCTGATTTTTTTCGATGAGTTTTTCTAAATGACTAGCAATAGTAGCTGGGCTTAAATTGCGTTTTTGGGCGATTTGAGCAATATTTAAGCCTTGCTGGTGTAACTGTAATGTCTGTAATTCAGTCCCAGAAACTAAGCTGAGTGAGGGTGTATATTCAAGTGATTTAGTTGTCGAATTTTCTTCTTGAATATAGGCGCGAATTTCTGAGAGAAATTTTTCCCCATATTGGGCGAGTTTATGACTACCTACACCAGAAAGTTTACCGAATTCGGCTAAATTTTTCGGCTGTACCTGTGCCATTAATTTCAAAGTAGAATCGTGAAAGACTACATAAGGAGGTACAGACTGTTCATCGGCTAGTTGTTTACGCAGCGATCGTAATCTCTGTAATAATGCTTCTGCAATCTCAGCTTTGGGATTATCGGGGACTAACCGCACTTTTTGCGCCACAGGAACAGATAATAAAACTTGGCGTTGACGGCGCATTACTTCCCAACTTAACGCATTTAATTTCAGTACAGAATAACCATCGGTAGTTTGTTCTAATAAACCTTGATGTAAAAGCGATCTTCCCAAAATTCGCCATTCATCTGCGGTTCTATCTTTACCTATACCGTAGGTAGAAAGTTTATCATGTTCATATTGCATAATCTTCTCTTTTTTCGCCCCACGCAACACATCAATAATGTGTAACATCCCAAATCTTTCTTTACATCGCGCCACACAAGATAAAAACTTCATGGCTTCAATTGTCCAATCTTCTAAAGGTTTGGGATGGCGACAATTATCACAGTTAGCACAATTACCTGCAAAGCGTTCGCCAAAATAACCTAGTTGAATTGTCCGCCGACAATCTGTCCCTTCAGCATAGTCTATCATTTGCCGGAGTTGTTGCCTGGCAATCAATTGTTCCTGGGGTTCGGTTTTTTGTTCAATACTCCATTCAATGGTTTTAATATCAGCAAAACTAAAAAAGATTGTACATCGTGATGGTTCGCCGTCTCTTCCCGCCCTACCTGATTCTTGATAGTAACTCTCTAAATTTCGGGGAATATCAAAATGAACCACTAACCGCACATCAGGTTTATTAATTCCCATCCCAAAGGCGATAGTTGCCACCATCACCCGCACATCATCCCGAATAAATCGCGTTTGATTTTTACTCCGTTCATCATCAGGTAAACCGGCGTGATAAGGTAAGACGGAAACCTTATCATTTTGCAGTTTAAAAGTTAGTTCTTCAACCTTTTTACGCGTTAAACAATAAACAATAACTGAGCCTTCCGTATCCCGAATTAATTCTAATAATTCGGCGTAAGCTTGCTTACTTTTGGCGCGGACTTCGTAATATAAATTTTGCCGATTAAAACTAGCAAGATGAATACTCGGCTGTTTTAAGCCTAATTGTTGAATGATATCAGACCGGACGCGGTCTGTGGCGGTTGCTGTCAACGCCAGCATGGGAACATTGGCGTAACGCTTTCGCAGTAACTTTAACTGACGATATTCTGGCCGAAAATCATGTCCCCATTCCGAAACACAGTGCGCTTCATCAATTGCAAATATCGATATCCCAATTTTTTCATGAACTAAATCCAGAAAAGGGAGAAATCTTTCACTCAGCAGCTTTTCTGGGGCGACGTAGAGCAATTTTACCTTACCATTGACAATGGCTTCTTCCCGCGATCGCACTTGGTAGGGATTCAAACTACTATTGAGGAAGGTAGCTGAGATATTATTATTTCGCAGTGCTTCTACTTGGTCTTGCATCAGGGCAATTAACGGTGATACCACGACAGTCAGTCCTGTTTTCATCAGTGCAGGTAACTGAAAGCACAAAGATTTTCCCCCACCCGTAGGCATCACTATCAATAAATCCCGATTTTGCAGCGCGTCTTGGATAATTTGCCGTTGTCCTGGACGAAAGTTATCATAACCGAAGTGATATTTTAACGCTTGTTCGAGATTGGGATACTGAAGCATAGCGATCGCTTGTCTAACTGCGTTCTTTGTGGGTATTGATACTGATATCATCAAAGCACAAGTTATATGCTAACTCCTCTGTGCCTAGAACGCGAAGGATTTCTACGCTGTTTTTCCAGAGATTACGATTTGCGATCGCTTTTGTACATCAGACTACAGCCCCCAATTGCCAATGTTAGATTAAAGTTACCATCAACACAGTTATCAAAGTGTTGATGACACATTGTCATCAAAATGGGGTCGATGCGTATGTCTGAACATACCCACAAAATCACCACTACTGACCACAGTATAGGCAATATTTTGATTATTACCTTATTAGCGTTCTGTGGTTTGACGATGATTTTTCTACTAGGACTGTTTTAAAAATTTGGCTGTGAGTTCAATCAAAATGCTTGGAAGCAGAGTTTAACCTATCTGCTTCCATTATTATTATTAGGATTTATCCAGCGAGCCACATTATTATATTATACTCCAATTAAAAAAATATACATATATATATACTGCTTAAGGTGGAATAATTTCCTTGATATATAGAGTTTATTATTCTTGATCAAGTTGACTATATAGAAAATTTTCCATTGAGGTAATTTCACAGCTAATTCAATGGCTAAATTTGTGATTTGGATGATAAAAAAATCACTAATCACAATTTAAATACTGCTACATCTAAAATTTGGAACATCCAAAACTGATGGGATGAAAATGTTTCATGCTTTATTGATGATTTATTGATTTTTGGCAATTGCTCAAAATTTAACTCCTGAAATTTCAGTAATCACTATTCCGGAATAGATGATTTTTTTCTGTCAAAGGAATTATGGGTGATAGTGATATCAAATAACATGAATGATATTGTCCTGCTGATGACGGGTGTATTAGCAATCCAGCAACCATCTCCGTCGATTGTACCCAAGCAGCCTGTAATTCAGCTTGACAATGGCGTGAAAAAAGCTACATCTATTGAGTCAGATCAGTTAGTGTCATCTGCAAAAACCACGCCGCCTGAATTTGTGCCGCTAAGTAACAGTTCCGCAAGTATTAAATTAGCTTTCAACACCGAAAATTCACACACGCCAAGTAGACAAACACCTGTAAAAAAGGATATTTACAGTGTAGATGAATTTCAAAATTTTCAGGCTGTGCGGCTGAAATCGCCACGTCAACCCATGCTAATTGCACAACAAACGCAAAGTAAAATTTTGATTGCTAGACGCACTTCTAGGTCTGTTCGTAATGTACCAAATTTACGTTTTGGTAACTCCGGTAGTGCTGTTAGAGTCTTACAAAGATTATTGGTGGCGAATGGCTATCGTGTTCCAATTGATGGGGTATATGGAGCATTTACAGAAAGTGCAGTTAAAGCCTTTCAAGTGCGGCGAAATCTGCAAGCGGATGGCGTAGTGGGGCCAAGAACTTGGTATTCATTAACTGCATATTCCAGATAATTAGTAATGGGTATAACCCATTACTAAATTAATAATTATCGATATTGATGCTGTGCTAAAAGTTGTTGCGCTCTGGGTTTGTAAATTAAATAGAATAAAGCCTCTAGGTAGCGCAACAAATCCTCCCGTTTTTCTTTGGATGTGAAGTTCCAGAAACCATAAATTCTGGCTAAAGATAATAGCTTGGTGGTGTGAATCTTCCAAGTGTAGGTGCTGTATACTCTGTCAATGGCTTTTTGAGAAACTACATTCCAATATTGGGGATTCTCTTGACATTTCATGACGAATTCGAGAATTTTCTCGGCTGTTTCTTCTACATGGGTGGGGTTAATGTAAAAACCATTGGCTTGATTTTGAATGATTTCTAATGGCCCCCCAAATTGAGTCGCAAAAGTTGGTAGTCCAGAAATCATTGCTTCTAGAATTGTTAAACCAAAAGCTTCAAATAATGCTGGTTGGACGAAGATTCCTTGATGATCTGCAATGACGCGATACACTTCTCCAGAGTCAGTTTTTGAGAGGCGCACCCCTAGCCAGCGAATTTTGCCGTGCAGATTATATTCGTCAATAATATGATAAAGTTTGACGATTTCGTCCCGTTCTTCATTGTCGTCTGATTCTTCTACCCGCAACTTACCAGCAATTAAAATTAAGTTGCAATGTGCTTGTAATTCTTTGCTACGTCCAAAACATTCGGCTAAACCAGTCAGGTTTTTAATGCGGTCGAGACGCGCCATTGAGAAAATCGGACGCTTGTGGGGGTCATCGAGTTTGCCGAAGATTTGGCTAGGGTCTTCTAAAGTAAATAGCATTTCGGCGAGGCGATCGCGATCGCTTTCTACCCTATCTTCGTGGCGTGTATAGGGAAAATAGGCGTTTTCGTTCACCCCTGGGGGTACGACATTAAACTTGGGACTAAATAATTCAATCCCGTTCACCACATGATATAACTCAGGCATGGTGAAACATTTGTAAGATTCGTACTGTCCGATGCTATCTGCTGTCCCGACGATTTCTTGATAGGTACTGCTGATGATGAAGTTAGCTGCGTTCATTGCAATTAAATCAGCCGTAAATTGCAAAGAGAAATGATATTTATCTTCCAAATCTTGCCAATACAAGTTACTAAACAAGTATTTGGATTTTTCTAAAGCATGGGCGATATTACATTGGGTGACTTTCATCCGTCGCGCTAACAAAAACGCTACTAAATTCCCGTCGGTATAGTTACCCACAATTAAATCTGGTGTCCCGTGGAATTCTGCTAGTAGTTCCCGTTCCGCGTCAATGGCGAAGGTTTCTAGATAAGGCCAAAACTCAAATCGGGAAATCCAGTTTTGTGTCATGTTGGGGTTAAATTCCCGCAAAGGGACACGCAAAATCCAGGCGTTTTCTGTTCCGTGGACTTTTTCGAGACGTTGGTTACAAAGCGTCCCATCGCTGTTGGGAATCAGACGCGTCAGAATGATGACTCTGGGTTGGACATTTAACCCCTCTAAACCGGCGAGGATAGCATCTTCTTGTAGTTGCTTTTCTAAATTCTTGGCTTGGTCGAGAACATACACCACCTGACCACCAGTGTCAGGACGACCTAAAACCCCTTCTTGTCCAAACCAACCATGTGCCGATACTAAGACGATTCTAAAAATCATCGGGACACGAGAAATGAAAGCCTCTAGGGTGTGGGGGTCTGGTGAGTCGATTAATTCATCGAGAATATTTAGGGTGTCTCGTACACGGGAAGCTGTGTTACCCCAACCTGGTTCAAAACCCATAGTTTGCAATTCCAGACGGAAGCGTTCATAGGGTTCATCGTTGGGTCGGTCATTGACAAAGTTGATGGCTTTTTTAACTTGCTGTGAGAGTTGTTGTTGTGATTGAATGCGATCGTTGATTAATAGTTGGACACCGTTGTAGTGATGTAGGCGGAGGAAGTTAAATAGACTTTCTAGCCATTGTCTTGCATCTTGAAATAGTTTGCTGGAGAGGTAGCGGTTGAGGAACTGTACACCCTTACCGATATTTTTCGGGTCGCGAATGACTGGAGTGTAGTCGTAAAAAGGGCCAAAGTCTAACTCTAGCAGATCACCATCTTGGGGATGAAACTTATTGACGAAGCGATCGCGCAAATCTAATAAATCCTGTGCCGTCATCGCTTCTACATCTAAGTCTGCTGTGAGTCGATACACTTCTTGACTCGCAATTTTGGCACGAATAATAAAACACAAATTTGAATCTTCTTGAATAATCTCTTGGGTGTAGTAAATTAATTTACCCAAATGAGAAGAAGTATAAAACGTCTCTGGTTTATCAAATTTAGTGCAGTATTCTTTATACTCATTCAAGATGTCATTACGCAGTAAATAATTCTGTTCCTTTTGGCGTAATTGGCTCACAAAGCAACGTAAATCACTTTTTTCTTCACTATCCAGTATTGCCTGAATCAATTCTGACATAGTAACCTCTAAATGATAATTTTGCTTTCTAGGGTAGCGTAAGCTGCCAACCTAGATTTTAGACACGTAAAAACTTAAATAAACACAGATAAATTGCTTTATCTGTGTTGTTATATGTGTATTTAATCGTGCCGTTATTTACGTAGAATAAATAAAAACAAGTGGTTTTAAGTCTGACTAAAGACAGAAAATAGCTAATTTTCATAAAATTTTCGGTTTTTAATTACTTGCATATGTCATTACTATGACAATGATGTGTCATCAATTTTACTTTCTTAGTCTGTGGTCATTCAGTTGTGTATTTAACGGGCTAATAGATAACTGTCTTTAGATAGATTACCTGTCTCATAATTTAATTACCCCAGAGAGATGAATAAAAAATAAAAATATCAGAGTTTAATCATCATGAGTTAGGCAAAGGAAATAGTAAGATTGGCACTCAAGCGTCAGCAGAATATTTTTAAAAGTGAGCTAAATGATATTGTTCGGGGTGCTTGTGGAGGTTTTTTATTTGGCATCCCCTTGTTATATACTATGGAAGTTTGGTGGGTAGGATCGCTCGTCAAAGCTCAACTAATGATGAGTGCGATCGCTTTAATGTTTGTTGTGGTGTTTCTACTCAATAAAACAGAAGGATTTCGTAAACTTCAACGTCGTCAACGACCTTATGAAGTCATCACAGATACAATAGAAGCAATAGCTATTGGCATCATTTGTTCTGCTTTGATGTTGATATTATTACGAGAAATCACAATTGCAACTTCCCTAAAAGAAGCGATTGGTAAAATCATTTTTGAAAGTGTTCCTTTTACTTTCGGTGTCGCACTAGCTAACCAATTTCTAGGCGAAAGTAATAATAATCAAGAATCCAGTCACAACAATCACCAGAAACCGAGTAATTTGAACGCCACTTTTGCAGATTTAGGTGCTACTCTAATTGGTGCAACCGTCATTGCATTTAATATTGCTCCTACAGATGAAGTGCCTATGATTGTAGCTGCGGTTTCAGCACCGTGGCTTTTGGCAATTATTGCAGCATCTTTGGTAATTTCTTATGCAATTGTTTTCCAAGCAGGTTTTTCTGATCAGCAAAAGCGGAAACAGCAAAAAGGTATTTTTCAAAGACCATTAAGTGAAACAGTGATTTCTTATTTAGTTTCGTTAATAGCCAGTGCTTTTATGCTGTGGTTTTTTCATAAATTAAGCTTCTCCAATCCTTGGAGTATGTGGTTAGAAAATACTTTAATTTTAGGACTACCTGCAACTATTGGCGGTGCAGCAGGTAGGTTAGCCATATGAGTCGATCAGAATCAAAAGCAGAACGCACTCCAGCCGAGTGGATAACTTTGAGCATCTCCTTATTTATCCTGGCAATTATTATTAGTCTAGTAGGATATATTTGGATTAACGAAAAAAAATCAACCACCAATTATTTCTGTCAATAAAAAGCAAACTATTAGAAAAGTCAACGGTCAATTTTATGTTCCCTTTGAAGTTGTCAACTCTGGTGGAGAAACGGCTGAATCAGTACAGATTATCGCCACTTTAAAAGTTAGCAGCCAGGTAGAAGAAACAGGAGAACAACAAATTGATTTTTTATCTGGAGGAGAAAGGGAAGAAGGCGCGTTTGTATTTAGCCACAATCCACAAAGCGGCGAATTGAATATACGCGTTGCTAGCTATAAGTTACCGTAGCAATGCTAGAAAATATATATTTTTGACAATAATGACTAAAAGAAGTCTTAGTCAAGATAACTAAGACTTCTAATAAGTTGCTTAAATTTATCCCAAATTGCTAAAGACACTTGCCCAAATAGTTCCTGCTACGCCTACAGCAATTAAAAGGTTAGTGAAAAATCTACCTAATTCTGGTTGTTCTCCCAATCCTTTATCATCCTGACCTGCACTGAAAAATAATGACCAAGCTTCGTTAGCATTGATAGTTTTAAATTCGTTAAATTCAGGACGAAAAACAACAGGGCCGATTAAATCTTTTTTGGGAAAATCAAAATCAGTTCTCATAAATTTCTTTCCTTATTATTAGTGGACAAAATTCTTAGTGAGTCAAAATTGTCTACAGGTTTGTTAACCATCCAATCAAGCCTTGTCCTGTGATCACTTCTACAGCGATGAGTGCGACAAAGCCAAGCATTGCTAAACGTCCATTGAGTTTTTCTGCATACTCAGTAAAACCTACCCTTGGGGTTTGATCTACATACACTTTCGGTTCAATTGCAAAGTTATTGAGTTGGCCAAGTTCGTTCATAGTAAAGCCTTTGTTCATGATGTTTTTGTTTCCCTTGCTTGTTATGTAACTAAATATAACATTATGTAAATATTTTTTGCAAATACTTGACAAAATAATTTTGTAGTAGAAACCGTAATTGAAAAGTTCGGTATACCATCCTATACCCCTAGAACCCTAAAACCCTATTTCCGACTCTGATACTGCGTAATACAAATTCACAATTCAAAATTAAGAAAGTTATATATTACAGGGGGTTTGGAAGTAACATTTGTTGGATTTACAGTCAGGCGATCGCTATCAGTCATACCATTTCACGAAAAACCTGATACAGATGTAAACTCTAAAATCCTTGCTGCATCTAAGTTTTTTAATTGCGTAAAGCCTGCGGCATAGCTGCGCTTAGGCGTAGCGGGACGTTAGTCCATTGCGAATTGCTATGAGTTTCTTAACGTTGTCTTCTTTCCATTAATAATTGAGGTTCGACATTTTCTATATTTGATATTGCTTTTAATTGAGTAATTCCTTGTAAGGCATCGCTGATTTTACCTGATTTAGCACTTAACCAAGCTGCATGAGGCGCGTAAGCTAAAATTTGAGCAATTTCATAACCTGCTTGCTGAATAGCTGCTTGTTGTGACTCAACGACAATATTTTCTGGAAAGCGAATAAAGACTAAACCTGTGGGGACAGCTAGTAAACCCCCTGGTAAGGTATAAACGGGGCTGATTGTATCTGTAATTGTCGGTGGTGGTTCACCTGCAAAGACAGCAATTTTACCTTCATTCAACAATAAAATTGCGGTGGAATTGGCTGTATTTGGTTGTTTGTAGTGTATAGCATAATATCCAGGCTGTTGGCTAAATAAACTCACCGCATCTTTGCCAACAGAAATTTGTTGGGGATATTCACTAAAGTAGTCTGATGAAAATCTCACTTCAGCAATTAGGGGTAGAGAATAAGCCTGGAGAAAAAATTCGATCATCTTGCTTCAATTCTACTAACAGGGAACAGGGAACAGGGAATAGGGACTGTCTGTATAGACGGCAGAAAGTGGGCTAAAGTTACTTTTTACTTACATTTTGTAACTTTTTGGGCAGATATTCTGGAAAAATCGGGGGCTAGTTTGTATTTAGTGGTTAATACTAAATGCTTTCTAAGCTGCGGCTTGCGGGTGATGCTTTCCAGATATGCACACGCTAGCCAGAGGCTTAGATTTAACTAAATCTCAGGAGATTAATTTATGGTTCAGGTTCGCTATGGCGGACAGAATGGTGAACAGTATGAACTGGTCATTAGTGAGGATCATATTGTAGTTCGTACTCAAAACCGCAGTGTGCTTGTAGGCGATCGCCCGTTTGAAGTAGCATCTGTATCACCGGAAGCCCGTAGTATCCTCAATCAGTTTGACTTGGTAACGCGATTTCGGCAAGCAGGTGTAGAAGTTTTGCAATTAAAAGCACCAAATCAAGACGGTGCTTTACGTGATCAAGCCAAGGAAATTTTAAATCAAGAACCAGAAATCCAATTTGCCGGACGGGTATTGATTGACCCGCAGTCGCGACAACCAGTAATCTACACGGAAAACCTCTTTGTCAAGTTTGATGATGAAGAAGAAGCTAGCACCTGTGAGGCAGTTTTAGGACGTTATAATTTGACGATTAAACGTCAACTAGAATATGCCCGTAATGCTTATTTCGTGAGTGCGCCAGCTAATACGGGTTTAGCGATATTTGACCTCGCTGAAACACTACTCAATGAAGAAACAGTAGAACTTTGTCATCCTGAATTAGTCAGAGAATTTCGTCAACGTCAAGCTTTCCCGCAGCAATGGCATCTCAAGGAAACCACCATTAATGCTAAGAATATTAATGCTCATGCCTATGTAGAAGCTGCTTGGAAATTAAGTGAAGGTGCAGGTACAACTATCGCCATTATTGATGATGGTGTAGATATTGACCATGAGGAATTTCGTTCCTCCGGTAAGATTGTCGCCCCCAGGGATGTAACACGCAAAAACAATAACCCCAGACCAGGTAACTCAGACAATCATGGGACAGCCTGTGCAGGGGTAGCCTGTGGGGATGGGAACTTCGGCGCGTCGGGTGTAGCACCAAAAGCCAAATTAATGCCAATTCGTTTTGTATCAGCCTTGGGTTCCGTAGATGAAGCTGAGGCTTTCGTCTGGGCGGCGCAAAATGGTGCAGATGTGATTTCCTGTAGTTGGGGGCCACCGGATGGGATTTGGTGGGAACCCACCGACCCCGGCCACCTGCAAAAAGTCCCTCTCCCAGACTCTACACGGTTAGCAATGGAATACGCCTTCACAAAAGGGCGTAATGGCAAAGGCTGTGTAATTTTATTTGCGGCGGGAAATGGCAATGAGAGTGTTGATAACGACGGTTACGCCAGCTATCCCAAAGTAATTGCGGTGGCTGCTTGTAATGACTTTAACAGAAGAAGTGCTTACAGTGACTTTGGTAAAGCCGTCTGGTGCGCTTTCCCCAGCAATAACGGCTACAGTTCCCAAACTCCCGGCATTTGGACAACAGATCGCACCGGACGATTTGGTTACAATAATGGCACTGTTAGCCAGGGCGACCAAGCAGGCAACTATACCAATAGTTTTGGTGGTACTTCTAGTGCTTGTCCTGGGGTAGCTGGAGTAGCGGCTTTAATTCTTTCCCGTAACCCGAATTTACGCTGGGATGAAGTCAAAGATATCATTAAACGCTCTTGCGATCGCATTGATGAAAGTGGCGGTAATTATGATGCTGACGGACGCAGCCCTTTTTACGGTTACGGTCGCGTCAATGCCCTCAAAGCCGTAGAATTAGCTTCCCCGCCCCAAATCGACCCAGTGGGCATTTTCACAGCAGTGCAGGATGTCCCCATTCAAGATTTGCAGACATCTACACTTAGTTTAGCGATCGCTAACACCAACCCCATTAAATCTATCAAAGTAACGGTAGACATTGAGCATACCTACATAGGAGATTTAATTGTTACCCTCATTCCCCCCACAGAAACGGGAGTATCACCAGTAATTCTGCATAATCGCCTCGGTGGTGCGGCAGATAACATCAAAACAACCTATGACGAAATCAACGTCCCCGAACTAGCAGGATTCAAAGGCAAAATTCCCCAAGGTAACTGGACTTTAGAAGTAGCAGACAAAGCCCAAGCCGACACCGGCAAAATTCGCAGTTTGACCATTGAAATTGGGTTTTGAGAAAAGCATAGAAGAGGAATTGGGGCAGGGTGCAGGGTGCAGGGGGGAGAAGAATTTCCCCATTTCTCCCTGCACCCTGCCCCCCTGCCTTCTCCCTAGTCCCTAAAACACAAAGTTATCAGGATTAGCCATCGCTGCTGGGGTGACGTTTTCCAATACTAGGAATGGACTGAGAACGCCACGGCCGGGAAGTCCGCCGTTATCAACTTGCACGAAGGTGGTGTTAGGAGTGCTACCTTGGACTAAGCGTACATAACCATCTGCGATCGCATTAGTTCCCTGATAACCACCACGGATGATGCTATCTAGTAATTGTGTCAGCACAATCTTGTCTTTACCTACCTCAAAATCGGTGATGGTATGACCCATTTCTCGCAGGCTGGTGTAAACTAATTCGTCGTAACCTCCGCCTGTAGTGATGGTTTTGCGACCAATACCACCGACAATTCGGTCATTGGCATCAGTGCCAATGATGGGGTCACGTTTACCATTACCGTTGATGTTATTGAAATCGTTATCAAGGATGTTGATGGTGGCAGAGGCGTTAGCACCTAAATCATAATTACTGCCATCAGTGACATTAAGAATTAGGGTTTCCGTCACTTCTGCTAACGCATCATCAACAGGGGTAATGGCAATATCAACGTAGGTTTGTCCGGCGGCGATGGTGGCTTTCCCTGTGAGGTTGTTGTAATCACTACCATTGGTAGCAGTACCTTCTACAGTGTATTCCACTGTCAGCGATTTGCTGGTATTTCCTACACGCGAGATGCGGAAAACTCCTGGTGTCGAATTACCTTCAGTAATGTTTGGTGTGGTAGTAGTGAGACTAATTATTGGGGTAGGAATATTGAGGGGTTGGTCTAGTTCCAGAATGATGAATTCGTTATTGTCAATCCCTGGAGGACGACCGATAGAGAAAGGATAGTTATTATCGTTAGCCAGGAGTATGGTTTTTTCATCCAGCACTACTACAGACTCGATGGTTTGGAAGGGGAAGGTAAATTTGGTGTTACCATCGCCGTTTAAATCATTGGGGTCGGCGATATTGAGTAAGTCACCAATTTCTTCCTTGCTGACAAAACCATTTGCGTCTTTCTTCGAGAAGTCAACTTTAAATAACTTCTTAAATTGTGCCGTCGCACCTTGACCATTATCACGTTCAATGACTAGAAACTCATTCTCGTTGATAACAGTAATATCCCCAATGGCGTGACTGGGATTTTCTAAGTAGTAGTAGCCGACTAAACCTTGATACTGCTTAGATGCAACGTCAAATTCATAAATTCGTAGGGAATTAGCAGGATCACCAGTCACCGTCCCTTCCAACATAGGGTATAGGGTTTGCTGATCTAAGCTGATAGCCATCCCTTCAAAGCCACGGGAGCGAGACAGGTTAGGATTAGATGGTTCGGTGAGGAAATCGGGGTGATCAGGCGATCGCACAAAATCACCCGCCAACAAATCACGGACGCGATCGCCTGTACCTGGAAAGTCTGTGAAGTAGCCATCAACACCTAGCTGAATGAAATCTCTGTACTCAGCTTCGGGGTTGTTGTTGTAGTCTGCTGCTAAGTAACGGCCTTCATTACGGAAGGTGTAAGCATGGACAAATAAGCCAGCTGCGTGTGCCTCTTGAATTAAAGTTGTGGGTGGAGTCAGGGTTTTATCTGCGTCGTTAACTAAACCATCCCCATTAACATCATCAGCTTGACCATCACCATTAGCATCAACACCTTGCACTGATCTAATCATCCGCTTCCAAGGGCCAATCCCATCGGCGTAGGTAGCAATTTCCGCTAAACCTGCGGCTGACCGTAAATCTCCATAGGTGCGAGTATCACCACTAACTACAAAATCGTAGGGGCGAACCTCTTGCAATGAACCATCTAAATTAACATCAAATGCGTCTAGTAACTGCACTAAAGGTATATCAACCTTAGCCGCAGGCATAATGACATTATTCAAAGCTTTGAGATTGGCTGTCTCGAAAGACTGAATAAAGATGCGGGATGGGTCAGTAAAATCATTAGCTACGAGAGTATCAATTAAATTCTGGCTGATATCGTAGCCTTGCTGTAAAAAGTAAGTCGGGTGTTTGGTTTCGGGATAGATGCCGATTTTTTTACCTGTATCGGCTTCTACCTGTCTTACCAAAGCGATGATTTCAGCCAGTGTGGGAATTTCATACAAATCATTAAAGCTTTGGTCACGGAAACTCGGTTGAATTCTGGCGCGTAGAGTCTTAATTTCCGCGAGGGTGAAGTCTTCTGCAAAGAAACCTTCTTCCGCCACCCCATCAACAACTTTTGTTTTGCGGCGGTCTGCAAACTGTGGTAAGTCTGCAACATTGGTAGTGTTAATTAAATTCGGTTCGTGACGGGCGATTAATACGCCGTCTTTGGTGGTCACTATGTCGGGTTCGATGAAATCCGCACCGCGTTCAATCGCTAACTTGTAGGATTCCAGGGTATGTTCTGGGAGTTCACCGCTTGCGCCTCGGTGTCCAATTACTAACGGTGCTTCGCCAGTCAGAGTCTTGAGATTGGTAATGTTGGGTGTGGGGATGGGTGCATCTAATAATTTACCTGTAGCATCGACGTGTAACAGATAGGGGCCGAATTCGTCGCCTATCCAAAGTGTGCCATCTTCCGCAATTACAAAGGATTCAATATCGAAATCTGCACCCGTGAGGAGACGATCGCTAGTATTTTCGTTGACAATCTGGAAGGGTATTTTCTGATCTGGGTCAGATAGTTGAATGAAACTTAAGACATTGACGGATTTGTCACCGTTTTCTGTACCCTGGAAACTGGGGTCTAAGCGATAAATCCGCAGCAGGTAATCTGCACTATTGGCTTTACTACCAAAACCATTGTCGGATAAGAACCAGTAGGAATTATCATCAGCTACTTGGACTGCGCTAAAGCCTTGGATGGGTTGGCTAGCAAATGGGATCGGTCTACCGTTGGTAGTACCCGTGATGAAATTACCAGATGGTGGGCCTGCTGCAAAGCTGTCAGCAGGAAGAACGGCGAAACCTTTGAGTGTTAATTTGGGTGGAATCATCGCTTGGGGATTACGCGGATTGTAACTGTCGGTGTCAATAATTAAGGGGTTGGTAAAGGCTTGGGCGATATTTTCCCAAGGAACAAATTTAAAATTGGTGTTGACGTTTTCCAGTTCGCCATCATCTTCTACCAGTCTGGCGGGGTCGTTGGAACCGTCTTGAGTGACGAATAAACCATAGGGAAAATTTGGCCCCAGTGGGACGTTGACCACATCTGCACCGTCAGATTCCTGTACGCTGTCAATTGAGCCATTATTTCCGACAGCGAACCTACCTAAATATTCGTTATCACCGCCACGGTTGTAGACTGCAAAGGTATTGTCACCTTGACTAGATACCAGCAAGTAACCTTGACCATTCTGTCCATAGTAAATAGTCAAGCCTTCCACATCGTCGGTGAGGTAAGAACCGCCCAAATCTTTGATTTTATCGATGAGTTTACCGGTATTGCGCCCGTTGGGTTCAGCGTCAAATTTCCAAATTCCCACATTTTCTTGACCGATGTAGAGATAACCCATTTCTTGGTCAGCAACCATTCCCTCGGTTTGGGGGTCAATTCCTGACTCGGTGGGGATGGTGAACTCCCGCACCCTTTCCGCGCCAATTTTACCGTTACCTTGGTCGATGAGTTTAAATTGGGCAACATCCCCAGTTTGGCGGCGATTGACAAAGACGTAATAATCATTAGTGATGGGGCTACGATACATAGCCACACCGTAAGCACTGCGGGAAGATGTTGAGTAAGGTGGTGCAAAAGGCGCGCCTTGGAAGAGAGTCCCGATACTGCTATCGGTGATGTCTTCCAGATATTGACCGGGGGTGGTGGGGTTGGCGTTAATTTTAAAGATTACCAGCTTGTCGTTATTGCGATCGCTCGCCACGGCGATATCAATAGATTCGCCACCCAAGTTAAACCCATACTGCAAATCTATGTTGTTGTAGCGGATATCCCCAGGGTTATAGGTTTGCAGGAGATTTCCTGACAAGTCATAAACCCGCAAACCTGCATTTTTCGCTACTGTCAAGACAATGCTGGCTGAGGGGTCGCTAGCGTTAACGTAAATTGCTGGGTCATCAGCATCCGCGTTCTGGTCAACTTCGGGGATACTAGCATCGTCATCATCAAATAAGTCGGGGCGAGTTTCTACCGTCGGGGTAACGGTGGGAATCACCTCTGCACTTAAGGTAAGGATTTGGGTAAATTGGGCTGTACTGAAGTTGTTATCACTCACCAAGACAATTGATTGACGACCATCAGCTAATTTGGGGCCGAAAGTAATCCCTTCAATGTTATCTGTACCTGTCGGTAAATCGAGGTCGTTTAAATTCAATACTAAACGCTTGCTAGCGGGTCTGAGGGCTGTTAATTCTGCTTCAGTGAGACTAGCTAAAAAGTCAATAGTGCTGATATCTGTCGCCCCTTGCAAAGATACCTCATAGATTTTGATGGTATTACCCACACCTTGAGCAAAGGAACGTTCTACAGCCAAAAGAGTACCGCGATTATCAATTGCTAATAAATCTACTAAACCGTTATCTGCTGCACCTGTGGAGGGGTTAGGAACATCTGCGATCGCATCGGTAATATAGAGATATTCTTTTTCTGGCTGACCACTGACTAAGTTATATTGCAGAATCCGAGAACGACTACCACCAGTTAAAGAAGCCCTCGCACCATCTTGAAATAGGGCGTTTTCGGTGGCTGTATATAAGGTTTTTTGGTCAGGGGAAATAGTCAAACTTTCAAAAGCTAGGTTATTTCTTATCCCTGATGTCTGCGTATCACCTGCATTGACAATCCCATCATTGTTAGTATCTTGGACGACTGGTAAAAACTTCACAGGTACAGATAATGAGCGTAATTCCTGACCTGTAGTTAAGCTAAACTCTTTAATCCAAGGGTTACTCACACGACCAGCATTAGGATTTGCTTCCCCTTCAGAGGAGATAAATACTGTCCCATTTTTAGTTAAAGCGATTCCTTCAGGGTCAAGACTGAGGGCGGGAAAAGTATTACCATTAATATCTTTAAGGGTGGTGACATTGGTAAACTTCACCTCGCCATCGTTAGTAAACGTATAAAAACGGGCTGGGGCGATTTGCGAGCGATCGTCTGAAATTGCATAATAAACATTATTGACCGCATCGTAAGTAACACCAGATAAACCCCCTACCTGAGTTGGTACACCATTAACTGTTCCTGCTGCACCTGCTGGAATAAAACCTGTAGGAAAGGTTGCTTGTTCTACAAATTCCGCTTCAGGAATAGTATTACCTGCTGGTGTCGCGCCTACTTCTACATCTACATACACCAAACGATGGTCGGAACTAGGGAAAGGGAAAGTTCCTACAGGTGCAAATGTTGGGTCGCTATTCACAGGCCAAAACACCCCTGAGTTGCTAATCTGCAAATCTGTAGAGGGTAGAACATAATCTGCACGCAAGTTACCAGGAGTAGTATCAGCAAAATCAGCCGTGTCAAAATACGGATTCCCTTGGTGATTGGCGTTTGCACCACCTTGTAAAGCCCCTTGCTGGGGTGCGCCGAGACTAGTAGGAATGAAATTAGTATTGATATTGGGGTTTTGCAACAGTTGGAGAACGGCGTTATCGTAGCTGTCCCCATCGTAAGGGTCAGCATTTTGATCACCCATAATTACAAAACTTGAACCAGCCGTTAAACCGCCTATATTCCCCGCATCATCGTAGATATAATCACCTTGATCTGGAGTTATATAATCTGCCCAAAAGCGAATTTCGTCATGGTTGCGTTTGCCGTTGCGGTCTTCTGTAGTATCAAAAACTGGGGGTGTAGGATGACTGACTAAAACATGAATTGTTTCACCATTCACCTGAATCGGTACATCCCAATGACTCTTAGAAGAAAGACGCAGTATATTAATTTCTTCTGGTGAATAAAAGCCGTTGAGATTTTCGTTTACCGCAGTATTAGGATTATCTACCGTCGGGTCATTAGTTAACAGATTTCCTGGCATATCCTTCCACAAGAAATTTTGGAAGGTGCGGATATTGGCAGTGTCTATAGGATATTTTGATAACAACAGCATCCCAAACTGTCCGGGGAAATTGCCAAAGCCAAAAGCATCATTTCCACCACCAACTGAGCCATCATTATCTAAGTCAAATCCTGAAGCGATTCCTGTATTGGAAGGTGCAATATAAACATAGGGATACTCAACTGGGGTTGCACCATTTTGACTGACACTTAAATAATTTTGTTGGAATAATTGGACTGGCTCTAAAGGATTTGCTGCAACATAGTCGAATTCATTAATTAACAGGACATCAGGGTTATTGCGCTGAATAATTTCCGCCACAGCCTTGGCTTGGGTGTTGTCAGGAGTAGATAAATCACTGACTAGCTGACCTTCAGCATTACGGTTGAGAGACGCGTTAAATTGAGAAAAGCGAATTGTTGAGTTAGTCATAATAGCAATTAAAATTTGCAAATTTAGGAAGATTTACGACAGCGTTTAATTTTTCATCTAGGGCTTGATTTGACAGAATTCGTGATGAGTAGATGAACGTGAGATATCTGCATTAATTCATGGGATAGCGAAGAATTTGGGCTACTAACGACAGCACAAATACCACCTCTAACATCCGAAGTGAAGAGGGTTGGAAGTGTAAGTGTCATGCTTTTAGGTAATTAAAGGTGTATGTTTACATAAAAGGCGATCGCTCAACCCTCACAGAAAATTAAGGCAATTGCCAGACAACCAGCTATTGACCTTAATTCAGTATTTATTCGGATTGCTAAATTTCAACCTATCCCAGCTAGATTAAGAAATTGCTAGCAAATGGTTAAAGTTATTCATTCGTAAATAGTTCCGACGCATTCATTATTTTCTCCAGACTTTAGCCACTATCATGAAGGGAAGCGACTGTCAAAGGAAGTATCAGTCATGTTTGCTCTCGTTTCCCCAGAAAAAACTCAATTACCTCCTGGTTCTGTGGTGCGCTTACCTGCGACTTGGGAAGAGTATCAGCGTTTGTGTGAACAACGGGGAGATGGTTCAATTCCGCGCCTCAAATATCGCAATGGAGAAGTATTGCTGATGTCGCCATTACCAATACATGGCCGAGATGCTAATCTACTGGCTGATATTGTTAAAACCCTTTTAGACCACAATGGGCGAGAATATGATGCGTTTACCCCCGTCACTATGAGCTTACCCCAAGAAAGCGGAATTGAGCCAGATTATTGCTTTTATATTGACAATTGGGAAGCGGTATCTGGTAAAAAACGCATTGACTGGGGAGAAGATCCTCCACCCGATTTAGTGATTGAAATTGATGTCACCAGTTATTCTGATATACAGGATTATCTTCCTTTTAAAGTGCCTGAAGTTTGGTTTTTCAAAAAACAACAATTATTGATTTATCAATTACAAGGTGCAGAATATCAATTGCAAACTTACAGCCGCTATTTTCCCGATTTTGATTTAGCAAGTTTGATTGCTCGTTGTGTGCAGATAGCTTATGAACGTAACACCAGCGCAGCTATCCGCGATTTGAAACGACATTTAGGCAAAAATTAAAAAGTCATGAAACAATGCTTTGATTGCATTGTTTCATGACTATTGTGGTCTGATGTGAACAGTATTTACCTATCAATAGACTTCTTGCATAAATACTTTGGTGTTGCTAAAAATACTATTTAAAAGCTCACGCAAAGGCGCAAAGACGCAAAGAAGAACGCAGAAAGATAACTCTGGAATTTATGTATTCGGAGTGTTCAATTATTCGTGCAAGAGGTCTAATAATTGCTTTTTTTTTGACTTTTACCCTGTTTCATCCTTACCGGAATTTATTGGGATTTAAGCGAACGCCTGTTTGAGATGAACGACGAATGGCTACACCGTTTCTTAAGTTTGTACCTGTTCCGCCGTCTTTTACATCAAGGTAAGGTTTGAGATTAATTCCACTTCTTAAGGAAGTGACTTGATTTCCGCTACCTAGTAAGGTACGACCTATATTATATAGTTCGTCTCCGCCACGATTAGTATAGGTGTTGACTGCTGTGGTTTGTTGACCGCTATCAGCAGACGTGAGGTTTTGGAAAATACTATTACGAACTGTGTAGGGGTCTTTGTTGCGAGGTACGGTTAGCACAATTCGACATCTAGAATTGGCTTCGGTGGTGACGCAAACGATATTTTCGTTATTTTCCCGACTAATCTGGAGTTCTTGCAGTCCATCTGGGCGGTATGATTCTAGGCGGGTAGCAATAGTTTGACAACGTGCTTGGGGATTCCAACCACCGCCTAAAGTACCAGGCGCAGCCCAAGGGAAGTATTGTCCGGGTTGACTTTCTGGCTGGTACATGACGGTGTATTGACCGTTATATTGTTGACAGAAAAATCTTGCGCCACCGACAGCATTAGGTGTATTGGTGGCGTTGGTGTCTGTGGGATAAGGTGTAGTTGTAGTAGGGGTAGTTGTGGGTGTGGATGAACCTGAAGGTACAGTTGGTACGGTTACATCACTAGATGTATCATACTGAGCTAATGCCACACCGTTACCTAACAACAAAGACAAACCCAAACCACCCAAACAGGCTAAATTCCAGCTTTTTGACAACATAAAATGCTCCTCCAGTGGACACAGAATGGGGAATTAAATCAGTTATCAGTGATCACTGGGTTTTAAGTCCCCATTACAAAACGTAATTGCGAATTGCGAATTGCGAATTGCGAATTGGTTTAATATTTTCATTGACGCAAAATTTTGTCTTTTGATTCATCAGTTGGTTGCTTTTTTTCTGCTTGTTCTTTTCTCTCTTTGAGCAGTTTCTTCACCCTAGCTTTAATTTCTGTGTGACGTTCTACGCCTTCAAAAGCATAACGGTTGTAACTATTACGAGTAATCATTTTTTCTAGATAATCGACTCGTTCGTTTCCGCCTGGGTGGGAGGATAACCAAGTAGGAATGCTAAATTTCTTTTGTTTATCTAATGTCACCATTAAGTTACGCAAGCCATCAGCCGCATAACCGCTAGCAACTATTAAGCGTGTACCGAGAATATCGGCTTGTCGTTCCATTTCGCGGCTGTAAGTTAATGCAAATAGTTGTCCGATGGTGCCGCCAAAAGGTAAATATTGGGTAACGTTGGAAATGAGATTACCTTGGGTAACTAGTTGAAAGCCGTGGGATAAAACTACGTGAGATAGTTCGTGTCCGATTAATCCGGCTAATTCGGCTTCGGAGTTAGTTTTAGCGATCGCACCTGCGTTAATAAATATTTTCCCCCCAGGAAGAGCAAAGGCGTTGAGGTCTTCTTCAGGAATGACGAAAAACTCATATTTAAATTCTTTTCTACCTGCGATTTTGGCTAATTTCTGCCCAATATCATTGACATAAGCCAAGGTCGGCTCATCTATGACTAAAGGTAGTTGTTTTTTCGCTTGTTTTGCCACCGATTCCCCGATAGAACCTTCTCCCTGTAACAGCAAAATCGTCGAATCCAGGGCGGAAAATGGCCCCAATAAACTACCCGTAACGGCGTAACCTAATGCCCCAGTAATCACATTACTAATCACATTACCTCGAATTTCTGAGCGAATATGCGATTTGTAACGTTTGAGATTGGTTTCCGCTAGTTCGTTAAATTCCGACGCTTGGGGATTTTGGGGGTAAAGAATGGCAAATTGACGGGCGGCGATGGATGCTTCCATCCATTTCTTGGCGTTGGCTAAGGCTGTCACCCTCGCTTTAATTAATTCTGGTTGGTCAGGGTACAGCGAAGAACCCCGTTCTAAAACATCTAATGCTTCTTTAGTGCGATCGTATTGAGTTAAAACCTCAGCGTAGCGGATATGACCAGGAATAAATTCGGGATTCTGCTCAACTAATAATTGCAGAGGTACTAGAGCTTTGGTTTGCAGCTTTTTAGCGATACCGTCTTGTGCTTCGCGCCAGTATACCCTACCTGCGGGTGAAAGTAGGGAGGGGTCAGTGATGGCTGGTTTGAGTTCTGGAGCAGCTTCACTTGTTTTGTTAAACGGTGCTTTGGCTTCGCGGTAAAGCTTTTGCGCTTCGGCAACTTTACCTGCTAAATATAGCTTGTCGGCTTCTTGGAGTTTGAGCAACCGAGCGATTTCTGCTGGGTCAGGTGGGGGAGTATCTGGAGATTGACGCGATCGCCTGAGTGTATCCCGAAGTGTTTCGTCTGATGATGTCTCTGAGTTGGCTGGGGTGCTATTTTCAGTATTTGGCGTTTGGGCGGGGGCTGGTGCTATTGGTTGTGTCAAAATAATCAGAATTGACGTACCAATTGACAGCAATATCCAACTCAAAGTTAGTAACAGAGATTTTCTGCTTCTGCTGATGGAGAAGCGGAAAAATCGGGGGCGGTGAGGTGAGGAATTTTTCATCTGTGCTGGTTTACGCAGTTCACGATCGCCATGAAAAAGTAAGGGAGCAGGGAGCAAGGGAGCTGGGAGAAAAATTACGCCACTTGCGGGTGTTAGCGGAGCAGAAAGTAGTTCGGTTTGTAACTTTAATTTCCCCCTGCCCCCTGCCCCCTGCCTCTTATTTTAAGGGTAGAAGCAATTGCCATCATTCGCCTAGAGCGATCGTCAAACTACGGTGTTTACACTGTTACAGATGTATTTACGGAGATTAATTGCCGTGTTGCAACCATTCGCATTCCGGCTGGTGCAGCTAAGGTTAAACCACGGCGCACAGGACGCACAGGACGTTTATTCACTAGAGAAACTTGATATTGAGCTAAAACTGTCGCCAAAACAATTTTCATTTCATACTGAGCAAAAGCCAAACCTATACACCGACGATTCCCCCCGCCAAATGGTAAATATTCGTAAGGGGAAAATTGCCTTTGTAAAAATCTTTCTGGTTGGAATTGTTTAGACTGCGGATATACTGATTCGCGGTAATGGGCTAAATAAATACTAGGAACTACTAATGTTCCTTTGGGTAGGTGATAACCCATAATTTCTATTGGCGATTTGACAATCCTTAAAAATCCAGCCAAGACAATAGGATATATTCTCAAAGTTTCTTGGCAAACTGCTGTTAAATAAGGTAAGTGGGAAATTTGACTAGGTTCTGGATTAACACCAAGGGTAACTAACTCCTGTAATAACTTTTCGCGCACATCTGGCAATTGGTCAAGCCAATAAAACGCCCAAGTTAATGCAGAAGCGGTGGTTTCATGTCCTGCAACTAGCATTGTCATTAATTCATCACGTAATTGGGCATCTGACATCGGCTGACCATCTTCATAACGAGCCGAGATTAATAAACTCAGGATATCTTGGCGATTTTCCCCTGATTCCGTGCGACGCTGGGCAATTAACGCATAAATTAACTCGTCAATTTGTTGAATGAGGCGCAGCACTCGCCCCCAAGGACTCCACGCGCCTAAATCTTTCTGCATGAAGTTGAAAAACAGGGCTGTAGAAAACACAGCAGAACCCATTAAATCTAAAACAGAAGTCAGCAACCCCCGCAATTTTTGGTACATTTCCCCCTCATCCACGCCAAAAACTACCCGCAAAATCACGCGCATGGTAATTTCCTGCATGGAGTTACGAATATTAAAGGGTTTGCCAATTTCCCACTCGCTGCTGACTTGTTGGGTGATTTCTTGGATGGCTTGACCGTAAGCCCGCATTCTTTCACCATGAAAAGGCGGGGTGAGTAATTGCCGTTGACGCTGGTGGCGATCGCCATCTAATAAAATCAGAGAGTTATCACCCAACAAAACTTTTAAAAGACCGCCCCCTCCCCCATTTTGAAAGTATTTACCATCAGCTGTGAAAATCTGCTCTAAAGCTTGGGGATGGCTGAAATAAACTATTTGATTTTCCTTATTCTGTCTCCAGATAGTGAAATTATCACCATAAACACGGGCAAAATCTTCTAAATACTCTGTTGGGTGAGTAATGAATTTAAACAGCCGCACAAAATAAGGGAGTTTCGGCCCGTCGGGTAAGTTGTAAGTAACCATCATCTGAATTAGAGTTCATCGCTATCGCCTTCTATTGTTACGATTTTTTTCGTAGCTGGAGACGAAAACCGTCAACGCAATTCGCAATTCGCAATTCGCAATCCGCAATTCGCAATGGACTTCTCTCCGAGACGCTAACGCGAACATCCCGCTACGCTAACGCAATGGACTTCGTCCCGCTTTGCTAACGCAATTCGCAATCCCCAGTCCCCAGTCCCCAATCCCCAATCCCCTAAACTCTAAAAAAATAATTTTCGGAAAATTTCAATTTTGGATTTTGAATTAAAGAAAGCGGTATATTCATGTAAGTCAGGGTCGGGAGTCAGCAGTGCCAAAAATCGTCGCTATTCTCAACGGTAAAGGAGGAGTCGGTAAAACGACTACCGCAGTTAATTTAGCTGCTCAGTTTGGGAAGAAGAAAAAAGTTATTCTCGTTGATACAGATATTCAAGGTTCAGCTAGTTGGTGGTTTGGGCGCAATCAAAATGGTATGGGATTTGACCTTTCCCAAGAAACCAATCCCCAACTTTTAAGTCGGTTGAAAACCATCCAAGGTTACGATTTAGTAGTAGTAGATACGCCGCCGGCACTGCACTCAGAAGCCTTGACGACAGTAGTTGCGATCGCAGATTATCTAGTGTTACCTACACCTCCAGCCGCTATGGATTTAGCCGCCTTGATTGAAACAGTCAAAGCGGCTGTAGTTCCTGCTGGCGTTCCCCATCGGGTATTACTCACAAAAGTCGATACACGGAGTATAAATGAAGCAATAGAAGCTCAAAATACTCTCCAACGTTTAGGAATTCCGGCTTGCAAGTCTTTCATTCGGATCTATAAAGCCCACGAAAGAGCCGCTTTGGAGGGTGTAGCGATTCATCAATGGCGAGGCAAAAACGCTAGAGAGGCGGAATCAGACTACCGCCGCGTAGCAGAAGAAATACAGCGTGATTGGAGGAAATAATGGCTAGAAAACAGAGTCTTTCTGACTTAATTCAAGCAGAAGCACAAAAATTTGAACCTTCAGCCGGCGAACCAACAATTGAGGTGTCGGCTCAAGCAGTAGAAGAAGATACAAAACCAACAGCAGAAGCATCAGCTACTAAACGTAGCAATCCCACCAAAGCCGATTTAGAAGTCACTATCAAGGAGTTACAAGCTGATTTAGCTGCATCTCAACAAAACGAAAAAACTCTTCAGCAAGAAATAGCCAATTTGCAATCAGCCTTAGCTGAACAAAAAGCGACGGTAGAAAGAGTGACAAAAGAACTCCACGAAACAAAACAAACTGCACTGCAACTTGCTGAAGCGAATTCTCAACTAATAGAAGAAAATAAATCTGTTAAACAAGAACAGGAAGCACAACTGCAAAAACAACAAGAAAAAGAAAAGGCAAAACAACCAAAACCCCATCAACCAGTTCTTTATAGAAAATCTCATCGCACACCGGAACAATATCCGGTAGTGCAGACAAATGAATCAAAAGATGATTTTTCTTCAAATACTTGGTTGTATGACTAGTAAATAGGGAATAGGGAATAGGGAATAGGGAATAGGGCATTGGGTAAGAAATTCTACCTTGTCTACCTTGTCTCCCCTGCCCCCTGCCTAAAAGTCCCACATCTTCGTCCAACTGGATTAGAATTTAATTAGGTGCTAGAAGGTTGAGGACTGACTGAATTATTAAGTATTTTTTTCACTGCGAATTGAGGAAAGCGATCGCACGACAAAGTCGTACTTGATGATGATGGAAAGTCCTGTGATTGTGGCGAGTTGCTTCAGTACCATAACATCAATTCATCATTAAAAACCTAACCCCCTAACCCCCTTCCCTACAAGGGAATGGGGAACAAAACTTCTCTTTTTTTGCAAAGGAGGGGTTATTCTCGAAATAGTTAATTTGGTGTTCTAGGTAGTAATTTTACTGTGCAGATATTTTCAGGGCTGAAGACTCGCAAGATTGATAACAGCTTCTAAATCCTGAGAATAGCTATGAAATATTGGATATTGTCTATATTATTGCCTGTGGTGGTAATTGCTCATCCTTTCGCAGTACAGGCGGCTAGTAATATAGTTATTGAACCTAGTAATCAATCACTTCAGATTACTGGTTGGTTAGGTGAAGAAAGTGCTTTAATTGGCAATTTGCGCTTGACTGCTCCAGGTGAAAATATTGAGAAAGTTGTATTTTTAACTTCCGATTTGCGCCGGAAAGAAGGCGGTGAAATCGTCAACCGTCAACAAATTACCATCATCGGTGAACCACAACTGTCAGCAGGAATTCCCCAAGATTTCCAAGTGCGGGTAAATCATATTACCCTACCAGGAACTTATGAAGGGACAGTGCAAATATTTCTTCCCAGTCAATCCCAACAGCCAGTAGAAACGATTCCCGTTGAGGTAATTGCCAAAGTTAGGCCAAATCTGATTCCTGTCGGTGACACAGAACAGATACAATTGCGTCTAGTCAACTGTGATGGTTGGCTGGGTTGGATTGATTGTTCTATTGCTAGGGGTTTACTGCCAGCAAGTGCATTTTTAAATCAATGGGAACTGCAATTTGATAACCCTACCCAAGCACCAGTCACCATCATTGATAGTAAAGTCATCCTCAAAGGTGAACAAACAGGATACCAAATCACCACACAAGCCGTAAGTTTACCCAAAGGGGATATCAATATAGCCAGCGATCGCATTATCAGTTTACCTCTCAATATCAATCGCTGTGTTATTCCCCCAGACCGTTACATCGGAGCAATTTACTTAACATTGTCAGGACAAAATCAACGATTAATCATTCCAGTTGATTTAAAAATGCGTTCTGGGCCGATTTTACCTTTGTTGGTGTTAATTTTTGGTGTGCTTTTGGGACGTTTATTTAAATATATGCAAGAATCTGGCGGTGATATTACCAGAGCCATCAAAGCAGTTTATCGTCTCAAATCTCGTATTAAAAAAGAAGTAGAACACCCAGATGACCAAAGAATATTAGAACGGATGATTGATTGGGTAGAACAGTTAATTCGATGGGAAAAAATTGATAAAGCCTTTGCTGAAATAGATGCTATTGAATCACGACTAGAGGCTTTAAGTAAGCTCCGAGAAATAGAAAATAAATTAATGGAGATGGAAAATGAGTCTAATTTAGAAAAGATACTGCAAGTGTTACATAATAATATTGCTAAAATTCGTGTTTTCATAGCTCAGAAAAATGATATTGCTGCTAATAGATTGATGCAAGCAGTGATGAAAGATTTAGCAAATCTCTATTACCAGATAAATGGTAAAGATAGTCTGAAATTAAGTGAAAATTTTTTACCTCTGGAGTTAGCCAGTAGTGTGAATGAATTATTAATTCGTGCTGATGCAGTTTCTCCTCAAGATTTACCCAACCCTTCTAAATGGGAAGTCCGTATGCAAGATTTACTCATACTAATATCTGGTGTTTCTGATGATGTTCGCATCGGTGCTACCGTTTTTCTCATCCGACCTTTTTTATCACTGACTTTACTGGTAGGTTTATCTTTAGTCGGTCTTGGTTCGTTATATGTAGATAACGGTGTCACCTTTGGCTCTAGACCTTTCTCTGATTATTTAGGTTTAATTTTATGGGGGATTAGTGCTGATGTTACTAGCCGGAATATTAGCAGTTTGCAAAGTAGGAATAGGGATAATGATTCTAATATAATTTGAGTTGATAAATGATGTAGAATGCTGCGGGAAAAGATGGGAATGTGAACCCAAGAATTCCCCGCGTTCACCGTGGGGAGTGTCAATATCAAGCAATCAGAATAGGATTATTAATCAACTGGTGCTGGGGGAAATCAAAACGAATGGTGTTAGCTGACCAATTTTTTAAATCAGGTGCTAACCACACTAATTTACTGAGGATTTCATCATTGAGCCATAACACCACTGGAAAATGAAAAGATTTACGAAACTCATCCCGCATGATGTTGGTACTAGCAATGAGTTGGTTAATAGCCACTACAGATTCTAAACCCGTAATCATCAATACGTCTGGGTGAAGATTGCCAATTTGATCTTGAATGGTTGTGTATAGTGTTTCGTCAGTCGCTTGCAGCACAATCTCTTGTATCTTTAGTGCTGAAGATGGAGTTAATAAATTTAAAATCTGCTGTTGCTTTTGAGGCGAGTTACAACAAGCTAATATCAACGCAAAATCACCCGCAGCCAGCATAATTGCCCTCTCTAATCTCTGAGTGGCTGCTGTTGTTTGTGCAAGATGATCTGGTGAATTACTCAAGGTTTTCATTACTAAATTTGCGATTTTAAGTGAAAAGCTGTCAGCATAACCGTAAAATTACTACTTACAAGCTATTTACTGTTTAAGTATCACTCAGTAGGTAAATCGAGATTTACTCGTTAATACATAGCATAATCATAAATATACATTAACAGTCAAGTATAAGTTGTATTATTCACATTGTCGAAACAAATATGCGGAGAATGTATCGATATTAACAGATAAACAATATGAAATTTTTAAATAACAATGTAAAAACAAGATAAAGATTTATCTTGATAGCACCGTATCCAGAATCTTACCCTTGTCTATAAATCTTCTCCAGAGCAACTTTTAGCTATTGAACACGTCCATTTAACTAAGTTATTTCCTGCTCATGTAAAATTTTATGGAATACTTAGAAAGTGGTGTATGAGGTTTTTGTTACATAATTTTACCAAAAAAAATAAGCCCGTATTTTTAGCAGTGATGTGGGTTTTAACTGTGGTGGCTACGGTAATTTTATCGTTACCTTTAAACGCCCAAATCAGTCCTAACTCATCATCAGCCACAGAATTGAGAGGGGTGTGGCTAACGAATATTGATAGTGATGTGCTGTTTGGGCGCGATCGCCTGCGTCAAGCTTTGCAAAAATTAGATGAACTGAACTTTAACACTGTCTACCCAGCAGTATGGAATTGGGGATATACACTTTATCCCAGCCGAGTAGCCGCAAAAGTGATTGGGCGATCGCTTGATCCTACCCCTGGATTACAAGGGCGAGATATCCTCAAAGAAATTGTCACTGAGGGACACAAGCAAGGTTTAACTGTTATTCCCTGGTTTGAATTCGGTTTTATGGCTCCTGCTGACTCTCTCTTAGCCAAAAATCGTCCCCAATGGCTCACCAATCGTAGTGATGGTACACGCATTGTCAAAGAAGGTACACATGACCGTGTATGGTTAAGTCCCTTTCGTCCTGATGTACAGCAATTCATCCAAGATTTAATCGTCGAAATCGTCAGAAACTACGATATTGATGGTATTCAATTTGACGACCATTTTGGCTTACCTTCAGAACTCGGCTATGATGCCTACACCGTAGCTTTATACAAAAAAGAACACCGTGGGCAAGCACCTTCTAAAAATCCCAAAGATCCAGAATGGGTGCGTTGGCGAGCCAGCAAAATCACTGATTTCATGAAGCGAGTATTTACAGCCATCAAAGCCGCGAAAAAAGATTGTTTAGTTTCCGTCGCACCCAACCCACAGCGTTTTTCTTACGAATTCTTCCTTGCAGACTGGCAAAAGTGGGAACGGATGGGGCTAGTTGAAGAATTGGTATTGCAGATTTACCGTGATGATCTCAATGTTTTCGTCAAGGAATTAGAGTATCCAGAAGTCAAAGCCGCCCAGAAACATATACCCGTGAGTGTGGGAATTTTAACCGGCTTAAAAAATAAACCCATTACCATGCAGCAAATACAAACCCAAGTCCAAAAAACACGCGATCGCAATTTCGCCGGAGTTTCCTTCTTCTTCTATGAAACCCTGTGGAACTTAGCGAAAGAACAACCTCTAGAACGTCAGACAGCCTTACAAAAAATCTTCCCCAAACCAGCTAAGTATCCTAACTTGTTGACAGGGTGGAAAGCGTAGATTGGGGACTGAGGAATTGGGACTGGGGAGATGGGGGAGTGTGGGGAGTGTGGGGAGTGTGGGGGGAAAGATTTCTTCCCTATCCTCCCTATCCTCCCACCCCTCCCACACTTCCTGCTTGCCCCATGCCCCATGCCCTATTACCCAATTCCTAACCTACCTGCTAAACCAGGAGTTAAGGGTAAAAGGGTGGTAATCATTAAGAACAATACTAATAGACCAATTGCGGCTCTAGCGTCGTCGGGTTCGCTAACTTCGTTTAAACTGGGGCGTTCTAAGTCCCGTTGTAGGAAGACAATCACGATCAGCCAATATAATGCTAGAGGATTCGCCAAGCCTACCAAACCTAAGACAATTAACGTGGCTATGGTGGCTCGATTGGCGGTTTTGCGTCCGTAAATGGCTTGGACAATACGTCCACCGTCTAATTGTCCGGCTGGCATTAAGTTTAAAGCAGTGATGACCAAACCTAGCCAACCAATTACTACGAGGGGGTGAATATTGACTAAGGGTGATTGCAATGCTGAACCTAAAACCACCCTTGCTAGGCTACCGACTAAAATCGAACCTTGGAAAAATTGATTGGGTAACTGAAATAAACTGCCAGGATGAGATAACAACAAACCGGCAATTAACATCAGTAAAGATACAATACCACCAGCGATCGGCCCGGCTACGGCAATGTCGAATAAAGCGGTGCGATTAGGTAACAACGACTCAAAGCGCGTAATTGCCCCAAAAGAGCCGATTTGCACTGCTGGTAAGAAGAAAGGCCAGCTAAGACGTACTTGATAACGACGCGCCAGTAACCAATGCCCAATTTCATGGGCGATTAAAATGGCAAATATGCCCAAACCGATGGGTAAAGTCTCTTGTAACCTTTCGGGATGCGCCAAGAAATCAAAATTGAGTAATAATCCCCCTGTTTCTAGGCTAGTGCCAACAGTGGCGATTCCCAAAATAGCTGCAAAGACCTTTTGCGCTAACATGGCGGGGCGTGGGTCGTTGCTGCTAGGAAGAACAATCACTACAGGTTTACCATCGTTGTTTTCCACTAAGAACAAACGATATTTCTCACCCAGCTTTTCTTTTAAACTCGCAGTTAAACGAGTGTGAACTTCTTGGGGTTCGCCGCGTAGATTGCCTTTGAAGATAGCACCTTCTTGGTAGGCGATCGTTTCTGTGGCAAAAAATGTATCAATGCCAAAAACACTTCTAATCACATTTAAGTCTTCTTCTGGAATTGGCATGATTTCCAATACCACGGCTGCTGGTTGTGGAGGATTTTCTGTTGCAGAGGAGGATTCTGCCGCCGTTAGCCTGTCTGTGGCGCGTTGCTTGAGGATAGCATCTTGACCAGCAGCACGTAATTGTTTACCCAAGTAGATGTACAGTCCAGCCGAACCGACCACCAAGAATAAAATTCCGACTATGTTGATGTAAATTCCGGCTGCAAACAAACCGAAGAATAACAGCCAGGGAGTCATTAACACCACCGACTGCAACCAGGCTAAGATTCCCAGTTTTCCAAAAGGTCTGGCGCGATAAAAGCCCCAACCTAAAATGGCAAAAGCCACTAATAAAATTGTCCCAATAATAGGAGTCTCTGACGAAGTAAACATTTCCAAACCCTTCGCTGTGAAAGACCAAGCCCGAATTAGTCAGGTGATACAGATACACTTACTAATCTATAACGGACTCTGTAGTCTGCCCAAGGAGATTGGGGAATAGGTACTAGGGAATAGGGACTGGGGACTAGGAATTTTGGATTTTAGATTGAATCCAATCCAAAATCGCCAATCCCAAATCCAAAATTGAAAGGCTGGGGACTGGTGATAGGGATTGGGGACTGAAACAGAGGGTGTGAGCGATCGCAGTCTAATAGTATCTTTGATTACTATAGTTATCAAAAGATACTATTCAACGAATTGGTAACGGGTAATACGTTTAACTGTAGTGACATCTAATCCCAACTCTTCAATGATCCCTGCTTCAATGGCAGTAATATCTGTGCTAGGTAATTCCATTTCTAAATTTTTGATAGCTGAGTCTGAAGTTCTAATACTAACCTTTGTAAATCCTCCCTTTTGCTTAATCTCTGCCTTAATCGCTAATACTGCAACAGATAAATTCACCTTCACTTGGTTATTGGCTGCTAAATAGGAATTAGTGTTGTATTTGTGACTTAACATTTGGTTAGCAATACTCTTGCCTCCCAACCAAATACTGACTCCGATTAGCGGTAATGGTAGCCAAAATTCTAATCCTAAAGCCAAAAGCGTAGTTTTATAACTGTTGGTTTTTAGAGATTGCCACACCTTAAAAAGCGGATTCTGGTCAGGCATAGATCACAAAAAATTTATAATTTATTGAGAATAATCAGCAATATTATCAGAAAATACTCTCATCGTTGCCTGTAAGGTTTTGATAGTCGTCATGAAAATATTGGTAGTTGAGGATGATCTAGAACTCCTAGAACCTCTCAATACAGTGCTTTCAAGAGCCGGACACATTGTTGATGGGGTTGCTAGCTGCGAACTAGCTACCGACTTAATATCTCAACAAGATTATGACTTGCTCATTCTAGATTGGATGCTACCAACAGGAAGCGGGATTTACCTATGTCAACAGTATCGCTATATAGGGAAAACATCTCCAGTCTTGATGCTCACTGCAAAAGACAGTATTGCAGATAAGGTCAAGGGACTAGATGCAGGTGCAGATGACTATCTTGTAAAACCTGTAGATATGTTGGAGTTACTAGCAAGAGTGCGCGCCTTAGCCAGAAGATCCCCTGTTTGGCAAGACCAAATATTAAAGTTTGCTGACTTACAACTCAATTTAGATACCCACACAGCACAACGACAACAGCAACAAGTCCAACTTTCTGTGCGTGAATGTCAATTGCTAGAATACTTTTTGCGTCATCCCCAACAAATTCTCAGCCGTGACCAGTTAGAGCAAGCTTTGTGGACATGGGATACAGACTTAGGAACTAATGCTATCACTGTGCAAATTCGACGACTCCGGCAACGTTTACAGCCATTAGAAGCAGATCACTGGATTGAAACAGTTTATGGTTTAGGTTATCGTTTGATTAAATTAGATGTCAATTAATGAAATGAGTAATGAGTAATGAGTAATGAGTAATACCGATTACTTATTGCTTCAAAAATAAAAAAGATTTCCATGTCCAATATATTTCACAGCAGTCGTCGTAATTTAGCACGTTGGTTTACTCTTTCTATGGGGAGTATTTTAGTAGTTTTTGCCTGTGGAATTTATATTGGTGTAGTTCATGACCGCCAAAAAGCCTTTGATGAGGAACTTTATAGTAAAAGTCGGGTGATGGCTGCGGGTATTCGCTATCGTCTGCAACAAGGTCAATGGCGTGTCAAACTTGATGATGTTCCTTTATTGGGTAGTAATACTTTATATATAGAAAGATTAGAAAGTGAAATTGCTTACGCTCGCTGGTACTCTCCAGAAGGTAAGTTATTGTTGTTTGTGAAGGAAAAACCCCCCGAATTTGTCAAAATTTCCCCAGGATTTGAAACATTACAAATACAGAGTGGAGAAGTAGGCGCGAAATCGCAGAGATGGTTACGCCAAGTCACTCTGCCAGTATTACAGGATGAAATATTGTTAGGATACTTACAAATAGCTTCTCCCCTGACTCCTGTGCAAGAAACACTCACACAACTTTGCTTATTATTAGCTGTTGGTGTGCCTTTAGGAATAGGGGCGATCGCTGTGACAGGATGGGTGTTAGGTGGTTTGGCTATGCAGCCGATTTATGAATCCTATGAACGACTCAATCGATTTACCGCCTACGCTTCCCATGAACTGAGAAACCCACTGGCGAAAGTATTAAGCCATGCTCAATTAGGTTTAATGACTTTAGTAGAGCCTGAGTGTGAAGCTCGTTCTCGTTTGCATACGATTATTAAAACTACTAAAACTATTAGCAATCTTGTGAGTGATTTATTATTTTTGGCACGGCATGAAGGAGAATTAAATCCTCAAGTGCTTAAATATATCGATTTGGTAGAGTTAATCGATAATTTGGCTCAAGAACAATTGATTTACTGTGAAGAAAAAGAATTACATTTACAAATTAATTTACCACAAAACTCAGTAAAAGTATTAGTAGAACCAGATTTATTACGTCAGGCTGTATTAAATTTAATTAGCAATGCGATTAAATATACTGCTCCTGGTGGGACTGTGGAATTAAGACTCATCAAAGATACCCGCAGTGTGAAGATTCAAATAAAAGACAACGGTACAGGGATTCCCGCAGCCGATTTACCTTATATTTTTGAGCAATTCTATCGTAGTGATGTGCATAGAACACATAATGGCTTTGGTTTGGGTTTAGCGATCGCACTACAAATTATCCAAGCTCACAAAGGTAAAATTACCGTCACTAGTGATTTTGGTCAGGGGTCTTGCTTTCAAATTGAACTGTTAACTGTTGACTGGTAAGATTTTGAGTAGGTGATAAATATGACTTCATGCGTCGAGATTCTATCTTTTACAAATTGTTTCAACAATCTCCTACATTGTTGTTTGAGTTACTAGCAACACCCCCAAGTAATGCAGATGCTTACCGATTCGATTCGGTAGCTGTCAAAGAACCCAGATTTGAAATTGATGGTGTGTTTCTCCCACCAGAAAATCAAGGTGCAGGAGTTGTATATTTTTGCGAAGTACAATTCCAAACAGATGAACAGCTTTACGAAAGAGTATTTGCAGAATCTTCGCTATATTTCTATCGTAACCGCAATAGATTCACTGATTGGCAAGCAGTAATTATCTACCCATCGCGCACTACCGAACAGAGGGATATTCATCCCCATCGCTCATTACTCAACGGTGAACAAGTACATAGAATCTATTTAGATGAATTGGGTGATATTCGTTCTTTACCTATTTGGGTAGCCCTAATGGTACTGACGACAGTAGAGGAAGAACAAGCACCAGAAGCGGCTAAGTATTTATTAAGCAGAACAACTCAGGAAGTCACTGAATCAGCCAGTCGCGCCATAATGGAGATGATCACAACAATTATGGTGTACAAGTTTGAACGATTAAGCAGAATGGAGGTTGAGTCTATGTTGGGAATCACGCTCAAAGAAACCAGAGTTTACCGCGAAATCAAGGAAGAAGGACGGGAGGAAGCAACACTTCAACTCGTCATTCGACAATTAACTAAGCGGTTTGGCGAACTTTCTGAGGAAATGCGCTCTTCAATTACTGGTTTACCTTTACCTGTGTTGGAGGATTTGAGTGAGGCATTGTTAGATTTTACCTGTGTGGCTGATTTACAGGCTTGGTTAGAACAGCGATAAATTTCTGGTGTTATTTTTCTGTTATGTTTATCTGCCAAACTCTTGGTATGTAGAGCTATTAGGGTTATCAAGCTATGTACCGGAGAGTTTTTTTAGGACAAGTAATAGCGATCGCAACAACAACTGCTACACTACTTTTTCCCGCAGCAGCTTTGGCGAAACCTTCAGAACATCAAGCCAAAGAACATAAACATAAGTCGAAAAAGTCCAAACACCACGCCAAGAAAGACGAGATTGCAGCTAAGACTGAAGACGCACACAAACATCAAGCTAAAAAATCACATCCCCAACCAGAACCATCAGCTACCAGCACTAACGAAGAGCCTGCAAAGATCAATCAACCCGCAGGTTCTCCTACAGAAGTAATGTAATCCATAGGAATTACTATGAATTGGAGTGCTGCATTACCAACTTTTTTGATTACTTTTAGAGAAGGTGTAGAAGCTGCTTTAGTTGTGGGTATTGTTTTGGCCTGTCTACAGCAAGCTGAACAACAAAAACTGCACCGTTGGGTATATTTAGGCATTGTTACCGCCGCCATAGCTAGTTTTGCGGTTGGTTTATTACTCAATTTAGGTATCCAAGGATTGCAGACATCTGAGTATATCTATGCACCTGTGTTCAAGCAATTATTTGAGATGGGATTGGGTGTAATTGCGATCGCTATGCTCAGTTGGATGTTAATTTGGATGACTAAACAAGCCAAATTCCTCAAAGCAGAAATCACCGATGCTGTTAAAAATGCTTTAGTTCAAGATCACCACGCCGCTTGGGGAATTTTTAGCCTGATTTTTATCGCTGTCTTTCGGGAAGGCTTGGAAACGGCTGTGTTTATCGTTGCTAAGTTTCAAGATGGGTTGACACCTGTATTGGGTGCGATCGCCGGACTAGGTATGGCAGTGTTAATTGGTATGCTGCTATTTAAATGGAGCATCAAGATTAATTTGCAGCAATTTTTCCAAGCAATGGGTGTCTTACTGCTATTAATTGTCTCTGGGTTAGTAATTTCGGCTTTGCGACATCTGGATGCTGCTGCTGTTGCATTTAACCACATCAATCCCACTATCTCTTATACTTGCGGACTAGATAATACATCTTGTCTTCTCGGCTTTCAAATTTGGGATTTATCAGGAATCTTACCTGATAGACAGTTTCCAGGGATTTTGTTCAAAACCTTATTTGGCTATACCCAAAAACTATATCTTGTACAGGCGATCGCTTATCTGCTGTTTTGGTTGATAGTTGGTAGCTTATACTTCCGCAGTCTTCGCCAACCTACACAACTAAAAACAGTTCCTAATGCTTGATTTTTTGTGAATTAAAACTCAATATTTTCTGCTTTGTGTCTATGTATTGAGAAATCTTTTTGAAGCATTAATACATCAAGACATAAACAGTTGCATTCTAGAGGTTAATCATGATAAATTTATCGCCAATAACTCTCAATTAACTGCTATTGAATACGTCAATTAGCATCACAAATTACTAGATTTATAGCTAGTCATTTTGTGCTGTTTAACTGTCATTAATAGCTATAAATCGGGATTTTTCTCAAGATTAATTGAGAAATATTATTGGTTTTCTGACAAATTCAAGTCAGAAAAAAAGGCAAGCTGTCAACTTGCCCGAAAATTTATTGATTTCATCTTCTAGTATGCAAAGCAATCTGATTTTTTTCAACAGAGAATTGTTGATAATTTTTTGTATGTCGGTAGCCGTTGCTGTTCCTCCCGTTTCAGCCGTTGAGACAGAAAAAGTCACACCTAAAGCGACTCAGCCTCAAATTAACGATCAGATTCCCCACCTCAAGGATATACAACTTCCTCCCACTAACGCCCAGTTATTAACTCAAGACACGGAGGATACACCAGAGACACCAGAAGCCAACCAAGATGCAGATATTGAACTAGATGTAATTGGTACACCACTGGTGAACTTTATCGAAGAACGTCAACAATCTCCCACAGGAGTAATTATTCTCGATCAGAAAGAAATTCAACGGTTTAATTACAGAACTGTGGGTGAGGTGCTGCGTCGTCAACCTGGTGTAGTGTTAGGAGGCCCCCCAGGGGAAGATAAAGATGTGCGACTATTGGGTTTACCCAAAGAATACACCCAAATTTTAATTAACGGTCAGCGTTTCCCCGATGGTGGTGAAAACCGAGAGTTTAAAGTAGACAGGATTCCTGTCAGTCTTGTTGAAAGAATAGAAATTATTAGTAACCCTACCGCCACCCAAAATTCCCAAGGTGTAGCGGGGACTATCAATATTATCCTCAAGAAAGCACCAGATAGCCGGATTTCTGACCTCACCATTACGGGGACAACCTCAGAAACAGTAGGGCCATTTGGTGGTGTCAGCTTACTTTATGGTGATAAACAGGGAGATTTTAGTTATTTAATCAGTGCGGGAGTTCAGCAACGGGAAGCACCCAAGGATAAATTTAAGCAAACCTTAGATATTCAGAATCGCCCCACTCAAACAGAACGGGAAAATGAGGACAAGAGTCAGCTTGATATTAGCATCGCACCCCGTTTTGTCTGGCGGGTTTCATCAAGAGATACCTTGACTTTTGATCCTCTATTTTTGCAAACCGAGGAAGAGAAAGACGCAACTCGCAACGTCAATAATCAAAGGTTCTTTGCTCCTAGTGGTAGACTGCAAGAACTGCAAGAGCAAACCGTCAAAATTGACGAAGATAAGACAATTACAGGTTGGCGTTTAGGTGGTAGTTGGGAACGTCAACTCAGTGCGACTGCGGACATGAAATTGGGCTTGTTGTTTCAAAGTACCGATGAAACCAAAGACAAGGTAGAAATTACCGAGGGTATCACCAATACTTTTCGCAATGCTGCTGGTAGTCCTTTAAACCAGAGGAGAAATACAGGTACGATTAAGCGGGAATCAGAGACGAAAACAGACGAAGAATTACTAGGGACATTAACCTTTAACTTTCAGCCGTGGGAGAACCACAAAATTATAGTTGGGTTCGAGGGGAGTTTGCGCGATCGCGAGAAAAAGAAAATCACCACCGAACAGCAAACAGTCCCCACACTCACCCCTGCTGTAGAGAGAACTGCACCCAAAGACATCTACACCATTGAAGAAAATCAACTCAATGTTTTCATTCAAGATGAAATTCGCCTAGGTGAAAAGCATACCCTCACCGCCGGGTTACGAATGGAGATGGTAGACAACAAAGCTACCGCCGGCGATAGTAGCACAATTGAACAATCGGGAACAACATTTAACCCGTCATTGCATTACAAATATCGAGTGTTTCCCACAACAGTTTTTCGCCTCAGCGCAGCTAGGACAATTCGCCGTCCTAAATTTGATGATTTCATTCCCTTCCGCGACACCAAAAATGGAACTTTACTCCAACCAGATGTGATTGGAAATCCTCTACTCAAACCAGAAACTTCCCTAGGTTTAGAAACAGGAATTGAACAATCTTGGGGAAATAATACTGGTGCATTTGGATTAAATGCTTTTTATCGGTGGGTAGATGACAAAATTGAAAATGAAGTCAATTTCAACCCTGAAAACAATCGCTTTGAACAATCACCAAGAAACGTAGGCGATGGCAAAGTTTATGGTTTGAGACTCGATGTACAAACCCGCACACCTTTTCTCGGCTTACCAAACTTAACTTTATTTGGTAACGTTTCTTTCCTTGGTTCAGAAGTAGAAGACCAAAGAACTAGAGAAATTCGCCGTTTTAAAGAACAACCTGCATACGTCGCTAACTTAGGTTTTGATTATGTAATTCCAGAATGGGGAATGAATTTCGGTTTAACTTATAACATTCTTCCTGGGTTTGAAAATAGAGAACTTAAAGATGGAAAAACGGAGGTAACTAAACAAGCTGGAGAAAACAGTTTAGATGCTTACATGGCTTTTCGGTTAGCTGATAATGTGCAACTGAGTTTATTTGGTAAAAACTTATTAGCGGCTGAAAGAAGTAAAGACAGGACTGTGTTCAGTTCTACAGGCGTATTTGAAAATTCACGTATAGAGAGGGAAACAGCAGAAAGATTGTATGGGATTAGTTTGTCATGGCAATTTTAAATTGCTGCATTGATTAAGTTCGTAGTAAGGACTTTAGTGCTTATAAAATCAGAACTAAAGTCCTTACTACAAACTAAAATTTATGAATTAATAATCATGAACAATCCAGAACAACGTATTAATCGAGAATTAGCCCCAGAAGTTTTTCAATTAGCTGCTGAATTATATGCCCAAAAACAGCAAGAATATTCTCTAGAAGAATTAATATTAATTGGAGAAGAAGCTAAGATTCCGGCTGAATTTATTCAGCAAGCTCTAGACTTAGTTCAAGCTAAAAAACAAAAAAAATGGCAACTAAAGTTTACTAAAAAATATCCTAAATTAAAACTAGCCTTGCTAGGATGTGCTGTCACATCTGTAACTTTAATAGTAGGTGCATGGGGATATCACCAAATCTTTACTAGTAAAACTAATTCTGATTCTCCTGTGGGGATTCTTCCTGGAGAAAAAGAGAAAAAACATACTGGAAATGTGGAACGTTATCTGTTGAATAAAGAAGGTTTAGTAAATGGAATTTTACTCCATAATGCTAAACAAATTACATTACCTCCCCATCTCCATGAGCAAATATTAGCTGCTATTAAACCAGGGGATACAGTAGAAGTTGTAGGTAAATTAGGTACTCCTAGCGTTTATGGACAAGAGATAGAAGGAAATGTAATTACTAATACTGAAACTAAAGCAGTGGTAACAAAAAAAGGTAAGCCAAAACGTAAGCATAAAGTAGATGAAAATAGTTTAACTTTAATCAAAATTAATGATACGGTGCAGCATTGGTTAGTTGATGATGATGGTAAACTGCGGGGTGCAATTTTAACATCTGGGACACAAGTTCATTTAGTTAAACCCTTAGCTAAACAATTAGATCAAGTGGCTAAAATCGGTAGTCGCATTAAAGCAGATGGAGTTGGTAGACGAACGAATCATGGTGAAGTAGTAGAAGTAATTTCTCTGGATATTGATGGAAAAGTATTACCACATTCCCAAAATTAGACTCGTAGTAAGGACTTTAGTCCTGATATTCTAAGCACTAAAGTGCTGACTACAAAATTATGTTTACATGAATATGAATAAATCAGTCAAATTAAATCCGGCTTGGTCTTTATTTGTAGATATGTTGCGTGTGTTGCTGACTTATCCCCAGTGGTTAGCAGCCGCAATTATATCTACTATTGTAGTTGCAGCTTTAGAACCTAGTTTAGCTTGGATGGGTAAAAAGGTTGTAGACGATTTTAAAAAGGGTGATATAGAAATTAATTCATCTCTGGTGAATTATATTGTGGTGTTTGGTGGTTTATTACTGGGATTAGGTTTAATTAAATTAGGTGACAAAATCATCGATAAAATTTTTGAAACTCGATTGATTATTTGTTTACAGCGCACCTATTTACAAAGACGAGAAAAAGAACGAGATGCTGAAGATATTTCTCATATTCTCTATCATTGCAACCGTGCTAAACCTGGACTAGATATTATTCATAAAGACTCTTGGAAAATTATTTCTCAGACTATATCAGTAGTTATTTGGCAACTTACCTTAGCACCAGCATGGCTACCAGCTTTATTAATTGCTGTGATTCCACCGATTTTAATAGGATTTATTTTTGGTCAATTTATTCAAAAAGCTAGTCTGAAAATGCTCACGGCTCAAGAAAATATTGCTGCGTCTACTACCGAAGCGAAAAAATTAGAGTTAATTGAGCATCAAGAGTCATTTTTTCGCCATACTATCCACTTAGAAATGTTCAAATCGGGAACAGAAATCTTAATGGATTTATTAACTTGGTTTGGACTTTTAGTATTAGTTTTACTTTCTTCAGCTTTTCATATAGGTGTAGTACCGAAAGAAATTCAAGCTGGAGATTTAGTTTTGTTCTGGGGTAATTTAAATCTCCTTTCTAAACCCTTGGGGAACATTGTAAAAGTTTACAACAAAGCCAGAGAAGCTTATCCGGCATTATTACGAGTATTACGTCCAACAATTGCAGCTAACCATCAAATCCAACAGGAGGTATAGTTAATGCAACGCCCTATGGTTGCTATTCATCGAATTATTGGTATTATTGTCGGTGTGTTGATGATTGTTATCTGTGTGACAGGTAGCATTCTAGTTTTTGATAAAGAAATTAACCCTATACTACACCTGCAAACTCACCAAGTTGTACCCCAAAAAGAGAAAATTACACTACAACAGGTAGCTGCAATTATTCATCAACAATATCCCACCACTAAACTAGAATCTATTACCATTCCTCAAACTGTTAATCAGCCATTCCATGTGTTGATTAAATATCCCAACAAAATCAAATCAGATATTTATATCAACACTTATACAGGAGAATTACTAGGAATATATCCCCGTGATACACCCATGATCAAAATTGTCAGTCAATTACACACTCATTTACTAGCAGGTAAAGTGGGTGCTGTTATCGTTGGTGTATGCGGTGTATCGTTATTGATATTAACTGTGACTGGTTTAATTGTGTGGAATGGTTGGAAAAAATTCTCTATTGGATTTAAAATTCGTTGGCAAGCAAAATGGCGCATACTACAATATGACATCCACAAAGTAGCCGGAGTATTATCAGCAGTCTTTCTCGTCTTAATTGCTGTTAGCGGTAGTGTGATGGTATTTGATAAACCCATCAAAAGTTTAGCTTATTGGATGACAGGACAAACAAAAATTACACCGCCTATTTCTATCATATCAAATAATCACTCACAATTAACCCTAGACCAGTTTTTACAAACTGCTAAAAACGCACTTCCTCAAGGACAGCCAACAATTTTACATACCCCAAAAGATGAAAATGCTGCCGTCAGGATACGTTTTCGCTTACCTCACGAAATTACCCCAGAAGGAAAAAGTTTTGTATTTATCAATCAATATACTGGCGAAGTTATCAGCATTGATAACTTCTTTAACACCCCCAAAGTAGAACAACTAAAAGCCTGGATGGATGCGATACATACAGGTAATTACGGCGGACTAGCAACAATGGGACTATATATATTAATTGGTATCATCTCATCTGCATTATCCATCACTGGTTTTACCCTTTGGTGGGGACGCAACCACAAAACTAAACCTCAGCGTACATCCGCGTAAACCTCAGCTTACCTTTGCGTTTCAAAAAACCATGCAAGCCAACTTCATCCGCCAAATTGCTCAAAAAGACTCATCAGAATTTCAAGTAAATTTATCTGCAATATCACTCTACAAACGCTTTTTTACTTATGTCTGGAAACACAAAATTCAACTCATATTAGCTTCTAGTACAATTTTCTTCCTCTCATTTCTCCAAGTCATCATTCCCCAAATTACCCGCTATGTTATAGATGTAGTTATCCCCCAAAGAAAAATTGAATTACTCCCCTGGTTGGGTTTAGGGATTGCAGTGATTACCTTACTGATTGGGAGTTTAAATTTTGCTCGTAATTACATGATGTCTCTAGTGGGACAAAAAACCCTATTTGATATCAGAAATGAGTTATACAAGCATCTCCAAACTTTATCCCTCAGCTTTTTTGAAAATAAGCGTACAGGGGCATTAATGGCAATGGTAACAAAAGATGTGGATGCTTTAGAAAAACTAATTACCACAGATGTAGCCGAAATTATTGCCGAAATATTCACTTTTATAGTTATTGTTATTTATTTAATTTATGCCGACTGGCAACTTACCTTATTAATATTAATCACCTTACCGATAATGGTTTACATCGCACAGTTTTTTGGTAAACAGATGCGGGGAGCTTACCGAGAAGTACAAAAGCAAGGTGCAGAAATTAATAATCATCTACAAGAGACTTTAACTAATATTAAATTAATCAAAGCCTGCGCCAACGAAGGTTACGAAATCGACCGATTTTCTGAATATAATCAGCAAAATATGGATGCTAATATTCGGGCGGTGCGTTTGTGGTCTGGTTTTGCACCCGTGATAGATTTCATGAATAACTTGGGTTTTATTACCGTTCTTGCCTATGGTGCTTGGGAGGTAATTGGCGGACACATGACAATAGGTGATTTAACAGCGTTTTTAGCTTATTTAAATCATCTCAATCAACCAGCGAAACGGTTTAGTAAAGTCATGCACGTTATTCAAAAAGGTGCAACAGCACTAGAGAGGATTTATGAAGTGTTGGACACCCAGCCAGAAGTAAAAGAAAAACCAGATGCGATCGCACTGCCCCCAATTCAAGGTAACATCCGTTGGCAGGGTGTAGAATTTGCCTATAATTCCGGTCAACAGGTGATTCATCACTTTAATTTAGATATCCAACCGGGAATGACTGTGGCGTTAGTTGGTGCTTCCGGCGCGGGGAAAAGTACCATAGCCAATTTAGCCGCCCGTTTTTATGACCCCCAACAAGGCACAATTCTCATAGATGGTATAGATATCCGCGATGTCACTTTACAATCATTACGCAGTCAGATGGGGATTGTATCTCAGGAAACTTTACTTTTACATGGAAGCATTAAAGACAATATTGCTTATGGTAAACCTGGGGTGACAAATGCAGATATTGAGTCAGCAGCCAAAATTGCCCATGCTCATCAATTCATTATCAACTTACCCCAAGGGTATGACACTGTAATTGGGGAACGGGGGATGAAACTATCGGGAGGACAAAGACAAAGACTAGCGATCGCCAGAGCCTTGATTAAAAACCCCCAATTCCTTATACTTGACGAAGCTACTTCTGCCCTTGATACAGAGTCAGAACAATTAATTCAACAAGCACTACAACAACTCCTCAAACATCGTACTTGCTTGGTGATTGCTCATCGACTTTCAACCATTCAAAATGCAGACTTAATCGTAGTCATAGAACAAGGACGCATTCAAGAAACTGGCACGCATAATAAATTGCTTGCTCAAGGCGGTAGATATGCTGATCTACACGCTAGGCAATTTCCCCAAAAACTATCACTGCAATCAGCAATGACGCAACTGGCAGATATTTGAAAGCATTTGAGCCGTCTAGCACACCCCATAAGACATATGTGTAATTTCTAATTAATACGAAAGCTTAAAAAGCCTGTCAGTACGTAAGAGACCTAGACTAGACTTATAACGACAGGATACTAAATTGAAGGAAAATTATGATGAGCGATCGCGACTACACACTAATCATCGACAAAAGCGGCAGTATGTCTACCCCTGACCAAGCCGGTGGTAGAAGCAGATGGGAAATTGCCCAAGAATCAACTATCGCTTTAGCTAGAAAGTGCGAACAGTTTGACCCAGATGGCATCACTGTATATGTTTTCTCTGGTAGGTTTAAACGCTATGAAGGCGTTACCACCGCTAAAGTCTCCCAAATATTTCAAGAAAATGACCCAGCCGGAACAACCAATTTAGCAGGTGTCCTTCTGGATGCAACCACTAATTACTTTCAACGCAAAGCCGCCGGTAAAACTAAACCTAATGGTGAAACCATCTTAGTGATCACCGATGGCGAACCAGACGATCGCAAAGCCGTCTTTGAAGTTATTATTAGTGCTACACGCCAAATGGAACGTGATGAAGAATTAGCTATTTCCATGATTCAAGTCGGTTCAGACCCCCAAGCTACAAAATTTCTCAAAGCATTAGATGACCAATTACAAGGCGTAGGGGCTAAATTCGATATTTGCGATACTGTCACCTTAGATGATTTAGAAGAGATGAGTCTTGCAGATGTGTTAATGAATGCAATTACTGATTAGTCTTTGGTCATTAGTCATTAGTCATTAGTTGTTAATTATGAGTTGAAATAAAGATTATGCTAGACAATCGCGATTACACTCTCATTATTGACAAAAGTGGTAGCATGGCTACTCCCGATCAAAAGGGTGGTAGAAATAGGTGGGTTACAGCTCAAGAATCTACTCTAGCTTTAGCCAGTAAGTGCGAACAATTTGACCCAGATGGCATTACTGTATATGTCTTTTCTGGCAGGTTTAAGCGTTATGAAAACGTTACGGCTGCTAGAGTAGCGCAAATATTTATGGAAAATGATCCTGCGGGAACGACTGATTTAGCAGGAGTTTTAAAACACGCCACAGATGATTATTTTCAACGTAAAGCATCTGGTCAAACCAAAGCCAATGGTGAAACAATTTTAGTTGTGACTGACGGCGAACCAGATGATCGCAAAGCAGTAATGAAGGTCATTATTGAAGCTTCCCGACGGATGGATAGAGATGAAGAATTAGCCATTTCCTTCATTCAAGTCGGTCAAGACCCCCAAGCATCTCGCTTCCTCAAAATTTTGGACGATGAATTACAAAGTGCTGGCGCAAAATTTGATATTTGCGACACCATTACAATGGAAGATATGGAAGATATGAGCCTGTCAGAAGTGCTATTAAATGCAATTACTGACTAAGAAGTAAGGGTGTAGGGGTCTAGGGGTGTAAGGGTATAGGGGTTTAAGGTTTTACGTGAAGAAATCTTGACTGTTGACTAATGACTAATGACTAACAACTAATAACTAATAATTATGGACTCTATTGATAAATTGTTAGAGCAAATTAAAGCGGAATACAGTGGTGAAAAATCACAACAGACGCAATCACCACAACCTAATTTAGATATACCGTCTACGAATTTACCGATAAATTTGCCTATAAATTCAGCAAACTCTCTCTTAGATGATCTTTTAGGAGATACCAATAAACCAGATTCTTTTATAGATAATATTTTAGAAGAAGTTAAAGCTGATATTGAAGCCCAAGCCCAAGCTGAGGAACTGAAAAAGCAACAAGAACTAGAACAAGAAAGAATCAAACAAGAAAAAATTAAAGCTCAACAAAAAGCCGCTTTGAAAAAACAAGCACAAGATTGGCTAGCGAAATTAGATCCTCTATCTGTTGAAGGACTTTGGTTTGAAAGATTCGCTGAAAGTTATCCTTCCAAGCTAGAAGCAGCAATTGAGTATCTCAAGTCTAATTAAATTAATATTCCCAATGCCCTATTCCTCATTCCCCATTCCCTTCTTTTGATAAAAATGCTTAACAGCCCACTCGTGCATTGCATAGAGAATTGGTTGTAAACTTAATCCTAAAGGTGTTAAAGAATACTCTACCTTTGGGGGGATTTGAGCATATACTTCTCGATGTATTATTCCGTCCTCTTCTAATTCTCGTAATTGTTGAGTGAGCATTTTCTGTGTAATTCCTGGTAGAGAACGCTGCAACTCACCGAACCTTTTCATCCCTGATAAAAGTTCTCTAATAATCAAAACCTTCCAGCGTCCGCCAATGACTTTTAAAGTAGTTTCTACTTCACAAGTGAGCCTTTCATAGTTTTCTGCGTCAGCTTTCATAGTTCATTATTTAGTAATTACGTAGCCTTTTAGTGCGTACTTGCTCCTTGCCAACTCAAGCGAGGTACAGCTGTACATTCACACATTAAATGTCGTTTCTTGAATAATGTACAACAACTGTACAATAAAGCCAGCAGTCGGATTTGAACCGACGACCTTCCGATTACAAGTCGGAGAGAATGAAAGGCAAAAAGCAGAATCCATCAAGTGGGAGGGAATTAGTAAAAATCATAGTGCTAATTTTGAGCTAATTGGTTCTTGGAAAATTTTTTCGTCGTGTGACGCTGCACGAACGCCTCTACCGTACTCTGTGTCTTCGTTTTGAGGTTTTGACATCCCTATACTACCGCGATAGTGACACAACAGGGATAAGCTTGATAGGAGGTAGGTTGTCAAACTGGGGTTTGTTTACCAATAGAAACGACCTAACTAGTATAGTAAAATAACTAAAAAATAATTGCTTAAAAATGCCATTTAAAAGGAATTTCTGCTGGGTTTTGGCAGATTATAGGCAGCCAACTTGCAAAAGGAAACTCATCCTCCAAACCTTGTAGTTTCAAACGTGCCTCACGTACTGATTGATATAAAGGTTTACTACTAGAAAATTCTGCAAGGAAATTCTTCAAAAACTCCTGTGCTACTTTGTCAGGTACTGGTTCGCGCATAACAATCATTTGCGGAATATGTAAATCCGCTAAATTAGTAGCTAATCCCAAACCATCGCAGGAGTTAAAAATTGCTAATTGTAAACCTCGTTCAATAGCTTTCGTCAAAGCATTTTTTAACTCGGCAATAGTTAAACTATCAGAGTCATTGATGTGAAAATGACCAATTTCTCGTTCAGCTTGAGTAAAGCTGTGACCAGCAAAAAATAAAATATCCCAAGGTTGCATCCAAAGTTCATCATTGAGCATCAGGCGTTGTGGTTCTACTAAAAACTTGATTTCTGCATGAGGTAATTGTTCAAGTAAAACTTTGTCTTGTTGAATATTAATACCAGTGCTATCTCCCAATACCGCTAATATGCTGACATGGGGTTTTGAGGAAATAGACTTTTCTTTTCTCTCATAAGTAGTTGAAGAAAGAGCCATTTCAGCATGAGGATAGCGTTCAAAAAAATCCCAAATCTGCAAGGGTATCCGCCGTAACTGGCTATCTTCTGTTTGTAGAAGTATCCGAATAGATTCTGACGGATCTAGTTTTTCTAGGAGTTGCTCTTTAATAGGACGAAATAGTTCTGAGTTTAACCATAAATTTACTTGTTTTTTCAAATTATCTGCTAATTTATCGCATTCTTTAAATAATTCTCGCCGACTAATATTGGTAACTTGTGTTTCTGGAAACTTGATTCGCAAACTTCCTTGTAAGCTATGGAAATATGCAGCTTGCCATTTATAGTATGCTAAAACTAATTCGGAGGCTGACGGTAATTGTGCATGAGATTCAAAATATGGGCGATCGCCTTCTCTACTAATTTGTACTATAACTGGGAATCCTGTACTTAAATCCCCTTGACCCAATTTTAAAATTACTAGCTTTTCCTGGGTGGATTTCTTGGCGGTGGGAGCTATAATTTGAATTAATTCTTTTAAATCCGCTTGATGTTGGCGATAAAGACTAATTTGTTCATCTTTACTTTTTAATTCGGCTTGATATCTTGCTTCTATCTGCTGGAGAGCTAATTCATAATTGTGAGTAACTGAAGCGTGGATTTTCGCTTTATCTGTCGATTCTGGTACATCTACGCGTACGATTACCACACCGTCACCCTGATTTTCAATACTTTTAATAGCTAAAGGAATACCTTCATTCTCTATTTTTACTTTCGACAAAGCCGCAGATAAAGCTTCTAAATCTAACCCATTACGAAAAATCAAATCAACAGTATTGATAACTACTCGAAAGAGTTTAGTAAATTCTCCAGCAGCAAATTCTCCACTACTGGGACGACGTTCTTGTTGGTTATTTAAAAGATAAACGTATTGACAAATTACCCCATCAAGTTGAGTTGTACTGTCAATATTCCATGCTTCTAAACAAGCTGCTGTTAAAGTCGCTTGGTGAAAGTTTGTACCTAATGCTTGAGTTTTCGTCAGATTTGCACCTTCTAAATTAGCACAGTCTAAAGTAGAGTTACTCATATCTACTTCGCTTAAATCAGCATAACTCAGGTCAGCATAATCTAGATTAATACCTTTGAGGTTACAGCCGATATAAGATTTATTAGTACCTCTTTTAGTAACAGCTAAATCTTGAACTATTGGATTGACTAAAATAGTGTTATCTACTCTGGCTAAAGAAAGATAATTCGCTAAATGAAAATTAGTACGAATGAGTTTGGCGTTGCTAAAGTTAACATTTTTTAGCTTGGCAGAAGTAAAATCAGCATCAGTTAAGTCTGCTTGATGAAAGCTTGTTCCACCGATGCTAGAGACAGCAATAGCTAGTTTTCTTATCCAGACAAACTTTTCATCCCCAGCACGGACTCGCCAACTGATATAACTCACGAATAATATTACAGCAACACTACCAACTGTAGCTGCGATCGCAGCTTCTTGAACTGCTTGCACTTTTAAGTTTGGCAGCCTGTTAGTTCCTGACAATACTTTAGCAACTTCAACACCAATTATCGTACCAGTTATAGCTCCAATAATACTATCTATAAATATGAGAAATAGAGCCACAATAGCTATATTCATCCCGGCAATTTGTTCAGTTACTGTCACTAGAAATACCATAATTACTAACATGACATAAATAATCAATGTAGTGACGGTAACACCGACTATTCCAGAGGGAATACCGACAATTTCACCGGTCATGATTCCCAATACAAAACCACAGATTATAGCAGCGCAAGCAACAGCAAAAAACGCAGGTGATAAACCTTTATAAGTAGTAGTAATAGCAAAAACTATAAAAATACTTAAAACTACAATAGTAGCAAAAAAATTGTCTGGACTAATTGAGTATGGAAAAAGTAAATAACCCGTAAATACTGGTGCAAATCCTGACACTAATCCTAAAATTATATTTATTAATAATGTTACCAAGACTAATCCCAAGAATTGCTTTTTAGGTAATCCAGCTTTGACATTTTGAAAATTCGCATTTTTCAGAATAGCATTAGTAAAATTTGCTCCGCGAATGTCAGAGTTACTAAAGTCTACACCTGTCAGATTTTGACCCCTAAAGTCACAACCTTGAAGATTTTTGCCAGAAAAGTTAGGAAACATTTGTGAGTAGGATCATGTTTAGGAAGAATACTGAATAGTAGAATGACAAAATATTTTTACGAAAACAATACGGCGATCGCCGTAGTGAATTGTAAAATAGTTAATTTTTACTGATAAACACTGTGAAAATTTTGTCAGACAATGATTTGCAGCAAATTATCTTGTTTTTGCGCTCGGTTTATGCTTCTTGCAGTATTGATAGATTGCCTATACAAATACTCACGGCTTTACCAAAGTTAGTAGGTGCAGAAACATTCGCAATAACTAGTTTCATCATCCGAGGTACACCATTCTTACCCCGGATGTATACCTTCCCCCATCCTGAAGTCGGTATGGCGGCGGAATCATTTACATCTCAACGTCAAAATTTTTTGACTCATCCAGTTTCACAATATTATTTCCAAACACTGGATAGACAAGCACTGGCAATTTCCGATTTTTTGAGTGAGTCAGAATTTCAACGCAGAGAAGCTTTTTATGCTTTTTTTCAGTCCTTTGGCTTGGAAGATCAAATGGGGATTCACTTTGAGATTCCCTATATAGCGAATGCTGATCGGTTTCATCAAGGACAAAATCACTTAATGTTATCAATCTGCCGCGATCGCCGAAACTTCAATGAGCGCGATCGCTTGATTCTAAATTTAATTCGTCCACACTTAGAACAAGCATACCAGAACATTGCTACATTGGCTCAAGTACAAGAGCAACTTATCGATACCAATCAGGCTATCGATCAAGTAGGGTTAATTGCTTTATCTATTGACGGTCAAATAGAATTGATCACCCAAAAGGCAGCAAAATTACTAGCTAAATATTGTCCACTATCGAAGCTGTCAAATGCACTACCTGATATCCTGCAACGATGGGTAAATCAGCAACTATCTATACTAATACAATCAAACGAAATTTTTTCTCCTTTGCACCCTCTTTATCTGGAACATAATGGTAGTCGATTGACAGTGACACTAAATTATCATGCGACACTCGAACGAGTTTACCTAATGTTGGTAGAGATTCAGCCTCATAGTTTTTCACTCACATCTTTAGAAATGCTGGGATTAACGAAGCGGGAAGCAGAAGTGCTATTTTGGATAGCGAGGGATTGCACGACGCATGAAATTGCAACACAGTTGGCAATCAGTCATCGTACAGTTAAGAAACATTTGGAGAATGTTTATCATAAATTTGGCGTTCAAACTCGCCTTGGTGCAGTCATGTACGCATTCCAGAAATTAGGTATTGTCAATTTTTAAATCACAAAGTTTTCACTAAAATTAGTATTTCCTAAGCTAATTTGTACACTAAATCTTTCTCCCACTTCACCACTAAATTTCAGTTGGATACAAACATCTGCACGTCTAGCGGTGACTTCACGCCATATTTCTCCAGAATCATCTTGCAATATTAGTTTTAAATCTGGTGGTAAATAATCATCATTACCTGTAGGATAAACTTGCAAAAGTACACTAACATCACCATCAATTTTTTGTAAAAAAGCTACAGCCAAAGCTACTGTCTTACTTGCAATCTCCATACCTAAATCAATCAATTTCATTCTCTTGACACCAGCAGCAGGGTTTTCTGGGTCAATTTTTCGTAAACTTTCTACAGCTATCCACAGCAGTTCATCATCGGAAGTGCTTCGCAACAGATTTACCAAAGCTTGAATTGCTTCAGAATTACCGACAGCAATTTCTCCTAACTGCTTAATTGCACTTTGGCGTTGTGTTTCGTCATTCACAAATGATAATTGCTGAATGAGTGATGCAATTTCATCGGGGTTTGATGGAAAGTTTTGCAAGTTACCTGATGAACTGCGCGTTGCTAGAGCTAAGTTTGGTAATGTAGAAACAGCCTGCCATTCTGTTGCAAAAATATGTTGTACCCACTGACTAAGAATAGTAGGGGTTTTATTCAAGAACTTAGATAGTAAATTATTTTGACTTAACTCAAATTCTGCTAACTCTTGCTCTATTTGTAATTGCTCTTTCAAAATTTGACTGGTCAGTTCTACACCTTTAAGATAAGTGTGGTAAACTGCTACTGGTATTGTTAAAATATCACTCCAAGCTGCTTCTCGTTGGTGAAAGAGGGATATTTCAGAACTTTTTAAAGCTTCATTCGCGCCTAAAATTAACCCCAATTGCTCCAGATAATTAGTTTCTGGCTGCTGATTAGCTAAACCATGAAAATAATCTCCTAAACTTAGTAAGCTGTCATAAATATCACGAGATAACCGCTTGCCAATTGGCTGCAATAAATTATCCACAAGCATCGGTTGTATGTGCCAGGTTTCAGCTAATAAATCTTGTGTTGAACCAGAAATATCTGCGGGTATAAGTACATCAACATTGGAGATAAAATTGGTTTCCGCAGATAATACCATTACAGAAACAATCTCTGCTTCTGGTTCAGTCACAATCATCACATAGCGGGGTGGAGTTTTTCCTTGTAAAAAGCTTTGAGCCTGGCTGGAGTAGAGTTGATGTGACTCATTTGGATAAAATTCCCCATAATATCGTATCTGACGGCTTAATTCCCAGATTTGTCCAGGTTGCGGTGATGCTAAAGGTTTTCGCATATTAGCAGATTTAGATTTTTCACATTCTCTACGCATAGTTTGACATTGCCCAATATAGAAGGAGCGTTAATTGTGTTAACAAGTGAGCAGATTATTCTATGCCAACAAATAATAAATTTATTCAAAGAGTTAACAAAAGGCTTACCATGTAGCTTTGGAACGTCTACGAGTATGTTTGAGTTGAGTATTTTGTTGTGTATGTTTAACAGCTTCGGCTTCCAGTAACCCTAATTCTATAGCGACACGCCCGACTAATTCCTTCCAACGCTTGGAAACTTCTCCTTGACTAATTCCCAATGCAGACGCTTGTTGGGTTTGGGTTTTGCCTGCAACCATAAGCTGCCATAATTGCAGATAACCGCGATCGCTATAATGCGAATCTAGATCAATAATGGCTTGTTTTGCCCTGCTCATTAAATCTGCACGGGTGACAGCATCCCACAAGTTAGATTCATCAGGAATTGTTTCTACCCAAGATAAATCTGTGCCAAAAATGTTTGCATCTAGGCTGTGGTGGTTACGCAAACGTTCTTTTTTGACAAAGTTAATAATTTCATATCGCGCCACCACTGTAGCCCAACGCTGAAACTCTGCAACTCCCCCCTGATGAAACTTCCCAGCTTTCACAGCTTCGTAAACTTTCATCATAGCAGTTTGTGCTGCATCTTCCCACGATACCGAACTGCCTCTAGTATATTTACGAGCAATCTTGGTAATTAGCTCTTGATGCTTGGCATCAATTATTAGAGGTGTAAGCGATTCTGCTACTGGTTGTGACTGCATGAGTATATTATCTCAACCCCCAACTATGTAACCAAAATGTATTGTAAGATAATACATTTATTCCCTGCTGTACCTGTGCCAGATTTACCTGGTATTTTTCAGGTTAAAAACACTTGCTATATAGATGTGAGTATTGAATTTTATGCACTCACTGGGGAATGAATGGGTGCCAAAGTTCTATTAGTCAGGTTTTGATGACTTTTTTCATGCCAGGTAAAAATTTTTGAGCAAGTTTCGGAATATTTTGCTTGTCTCATCTGTTGTTGAAACTGAGAGCGAAAAAAATTAGCTCTAATAACTTCAGAATCATCAAATGTGAGGAAAAAGCAATGCCTAACTACTGGTATGGAACTTCCGGCTCTGACTATAAAGTTGGTAGAGACCCTGAAAACTTCGGTTTTATTAGCATTAATGATGGCAGAGATATTTTCTATGGTTACGGAGGGAATGATACCCTGTTTGGACGTAATGGTGATGACTCCCTTTATGGAGGCGACGGTGATGATCTACTTTTTGGAGAAGGAGACAACGACTATCTAGACGGGGGTAATGGAAACGATATTCTTGATGGTGGCACAGGACAAGATGAAATGAGGGGAGGCGCGGGCAACGACACTTATTATGTTGACAATAGTGGGGATTTAGTCGTTGAATTTGCCGGAGGAGGAACTGATTTGGTCTACTCTTCGATTACCTACACCTTACCTGCTCATGTGGAAAATTTAGTGCTAACTGGGACAGAAGCACTGATTGGAAGGGGAAATGAGTTGGCAAATCAGATTAGAGGAAACTCAGCTAGAAACTTTCTTTATGGAGGCAACGGAGATGATTGGCTATTTGGAGAAGGAGGCAACGATTACTTAGACGGGGGTAGTGGAAACGATATTCTTGATGGTGGCACAGGACAAGATGAAATGAGAGGAGGCCTAGGCAACGACACTTATTATGTTGATAATAGTGGGGATTTGGTCGTTGAATTTGCCGGACAAGGATTTGATCGGGTCTTCTCTTCGATTACCTATACCTTACCTGCTCATGTGGAAGAATTAGAGCTAACTGGGACAGCGCGAATTAATGGAACTGGCAATGAGTTGGCGAACAACATTCTAGGAAACTCAGCTAACAATTTTCTTTATGGTCGTGCTGGAAACGATTACTTACATGGAGGGGGTGGAGATGATTGGCTATTTGGCGAAGAAGGTAGAGATAGTCTTTTGGGAGGTTCTGGTCAAGATATTCTCTTTGGGGGTCAAGACAATGATGCTCTTTATGGAGGCGATGGTGATGATACTCTGTATGGCGGCGATTTCTCCTCACTCTTCGCTCCTGACTCAGATACGGGCCACGATTATTTAGCCGGTGGCAACGGAAATGATTCTCTCTTCGGTGGTCAAGGTAATGATTTGCTTATGGGAGAGGACGGCAATGATATTTTAACAGGAGGGACAGGGGCGGATGAGTTTTTCTTTGGTAGCTTCTTTGGGCAATTCCGAGCTTCAGAACTAGGAATAGATACTATTACTGATTTTAGCCGGAGCGAAGGAGATAAGATTGGCCTGGGCAAAAGAACCTTCACTGCCTTAAGAAGTATTGCGGGTACAGGCTTTAGCATAGGTAGCGAATTTGCGCGTGTCAACAGCGATACTGCTGCTGCACTAAGCAGTGCCTTTATTGTTTACAACTCCTCTAACGGTAAACTTTTTTACAACCCCAACGGCAGTGCCTCTGGCTTTGCGGCAACGCTTGATGCAGGTGGACATTTTGCAACCCTGACAGGCAACCCTTCTCTGATTGCTTCTGATTTCTCCCTCTACGCATAGGAGAATTGATACTCTGTTCTACAGAGTTATTAAGTCAAAATGGCCATTTATTAGCAAGGCCGCTTGGAGAAGTTTAACGTTAATAGTTTGCAAGACTTAATGCTCCAAAAAGTTGGAAAATCGAGTTAGATAAGTTTGGATTTAACCAACCTTTTGATTTGAAACCAAATCAAGAAATCTTAATGACTATCAAGATAACGCCCCAAAAATCTGCAACTATCCAAGACGTGATCATAACCCAAGAACGGATAGACCAAAAACGACTTATGGGGGGCATAACTTATCAATTTAGAACATTGGATTAACAAGGTAATTACGGTAAATTAATTTCGGACATCAAAGCGTTATTCACAAGAATTTGATGTCCTTTTTTATGCTCTATAAAAAAATACTAGTAAATTTTATAATATTTTGTCTGATTCATTTTTATCTGAAGTGGCTTTTCTTCTAGTAAATCTGATTCCAGTTCTTTTGATATTGTTTCTATCTCAGATGGTGCTAGAGATTGCCGATAGCATAAGCATGGCGAAGATCATAAGTCGGGAAACTAACGTCATATCTTTTTAATGCTTTGTAAACTCGGTTTCCCAAATCCTTCCACGTCACCTCCTCAACATTCACTTTGGAGGGTTTTTTGTTTTCCCATAACTTCCACTCTTGCACCCACTCAGGAGGTAAGGGGAATGCGATTCTTGCCTTAGTTTTACCAATCCCCGTTGGCGGCAAAGTATTCCTGCTTAAATTTCTCTACCCAATGCCCACAAGTCTGCTGCGGTTTTTTCTCTTCGCCTAAATATCTTGCCCAGTCAAATTCCCCTCTAGCCAACAACCCACCAACTATCTTGTCCTCCGCTTCAGCCCGTTGCAGTCCTGCGGGATTGGCGTAGATGCCCAGTGCCAAATATTGCTGATAGGGTTTATCTTTACCGCTTCCTGGCTTGGGTGGAAATGTAGCTCTCAGAGATAAGCGAGATCGCCCCTTTGCTCAACTTTTACGCCTACCTTGCCTGCTTTTAACCTCTCATTAACAGCCTCAATAGTCCACTTCACTGCGCTAATCCTGAGCTAAATCTTTTCTGTATTTGAGCATAATTTGAGGGAATTTAGCACAATAATATTGTGCTAAATTCCGAAGATGGGTACGCTAAGAAAAGCGAAAACCCCTACAATTAGGGGTTGTGCGGCGTTTTTTAGTTAAAGCCAGCAGCTGGATTTGAACCTGCGACCTTCCGATTACAAGTCGGATGCACTACCACTGTGCTATGCTGGCAATTTCGAGAGTTTGTTTTAATCACTCACCGATTTCTAATTATATCACAAGGAAATTATTTGTCTAGTGTTTTTTCTCATGAAACAGTAAGGTGATTTGAATTCGGAGCAAAGCGGTGTAACCCTATACTCCCCCATGTTCTCAAGGTGGGACTATGCCAATATAGTGAATAAAACGAGTTGAGATGGAGCTAACTATGGATAACTTATCTCAAAGCAGTTCTGACTCTCTGGCTGGCGGTGGTTTTCCTGTGATTCAGTATTGGGTCGAACAAACTCTCTCACCCCAGGGATTAAAATTATGGCAAACTCTGAATCATAAAAGTGCTTGTTTATCCTGTGCTTGGGGTACGGGTGGACAGAAGGGGGGATTTGTTAATGAAGCGGGAGAATATCTACAACGCTGTGCTAAAAGTGTAGAGGCGATCGCCGCAGAATTACAACCAGGAATTAAACCAGATTTTTTCTCTGAATATAGTATTAGTGAACTACAAAAACTGACTTCTCAAGAGTGCGATCGCTTGGGGAGATTAACTTATCCTTTGATTCTCAGATCAGGTTCGTCTCATTATCAACGCCTTAGCTGGGAAGAAGTTTATCATATCGCTACGCAAGCTTTTAATGTACCACCAGCGCGCCTTGCTAGCTATAGTTCTGGACGCTCTTCTAATGAGGCGGCTTACTTATTACAATTATTCATGCGATCGCTCGGTAGCAATAATTTAGCAGACTGTTCCGATTTGTGTCACGCACCCTCAACTGTGGGTTTGAAAAAGGTTTTCGGCTCAGGTACATCAATGGTGAGTCTAGAAAACTTCAAACACAGTGATTGTATTGTTTTAATCGGCTCTAATGCACCCGCCAATCATCCCCGATTAATGAATGAATTAATTAAATTACGGGAAAGAGGCGGGAAAGTTATTATTGTTAATCCTCAAGTTGAAATCGGTTTAGTTAAATTCGCCTCTCCTGCATTCCCCATCAAATCTTTGCTCACAGGTGGTTCTGATATATCTTCTCTATATTTACAACCAATTCCTGGTAGTGATGTGGCATTATTTGTGGGTTTGCAAAAATCCCTAATTGAACAAAAATTAATCAAAACAGAATATTTACAAGCTTATACAAATGATTGGCAAAAAATTATAGACTACGCCAAGAATGTATCCTGGAATGACATAACTAACACCTGTGGTATATCTCAAGAAGAAATTACAGCCACAGCTTATATAATTGGGAAATCAGAGCGTGTAGTTTTTGCTTGGGCAATGGGTATAACCCAACAAACTAACGGGGTAGACAATATTTTTAGTATTGCTAATACGGCCTTAATTACAGGGAATGCGGGTAAAATTGGTGCGGGTACAATGCCCATTCGGGGACATTCTAACGTCCAAGGATTTGGTTCAATGGGTGTCACCGTCAATCTACAGGAAGAAATCAAACAAGCACTATCTCAATTATTAGGAAAACCCCTCAATGAAACTCCTGGTTATCATACCCGTGACTTAATCACAGCAGCAGAATTAGGCAAGATAGATACACTATTATGTTTAGGTGGAAATCTCTATGCAGCTAACCCCGATTTGCAGCAAGCAAAACACGCATTATCACAAATAGAAACGATTTTTTATATATCTACTAAGCCAAATTTAGGACATTTTCACGGGTTAGGTAAAAAACACACTTTAATCTTACCTGTATTTAATCGCTTTGAAAATCCCCACAAAACTACAACGGAATCAGGTAATAACTTTGTGCGGTTAAATGATGAAGGTAAAAGTCATTTGCAACCACCGAATGCTGACTTGATTTCAGAAATAGAATTCATCACAGAAATTGCTCATCGCTTACATGGTGAAACCCCTATAAACTGGCGCAGACTCCAAGATACAGTTTATGTCAGAGAATTGATTGCTAAAACCATTCCTGGTTATGAAAAAATTGGTACGATTGACCGAACAAAACAAGAATTTTGCATTGAAGGGCGAATTTTAGAACAACCAAAATTTCCCACATCAGATGGTAAAGCACAGATGTTTGTGACACCTCTACCACAACTATCTACACCAAATAAGGCAGCCTTTGGAGTAAGAGAAAATCAGCCAGGGATTGTAGTTATTTTAGGCACAGGACGCAGTTACAGTCAGCATAATACTGTAGTTTATCGTAGTGAAGATAAGTATCGAGGAATGCCCCATCGGCATTGTATTTTAATGAATCCTTTGGATGTAAAAAAAGCAGGATTTCAGGAACATCAACGAGTCACAGTCAAAGGTGATAAGGGAAAATTAGACAATATTGAGATTATTTGTGGAGCAATTCGTGAAGGTGTAGCTTTCATGTTTTATCCTGAAGCTAATGTCTTATTTACAGCAAAAATTGACCCACAAAGCGGCACACCTGCTTATAAAAGAGTACCTGTTTGCATTACAATCCGCGACACGTGACTAATGACTATTAACTAATGACTAATGACTAATGACTAATGACTAATGACTAATGACTAATGACTATTGACTATTGACTAATGACTATTGACTAATGACTATTGACTATTGACTATTGACAGTTGACTGTTCACTATTATTCTCCGCATTATATGTTACTTGTTTAACTTCTCCTTGTCCTCCCAGGGGTTGTGCGGGTTGGTTATCTACAGCGACTAATACAGCACCAGCGTTACCAGAACGCACAGTCAACTCTTTTTGAGCTACCCAAGTGCGGCGTTCTCCTTTGGTTAAATTACCGACAAACTCCGTTTTACCGTCTGCTTTGACTTGTAACCATGATTCGCCTTGGAGTTCTAAAGTAATTTTCAGATTGGAATTATTGGTAACTTCAGGCAAAAGCGGTGACGCGGCAGTTATGGGTGCGGGTGTTTGAGAGATAGTTTGATCTGGTGGTAGAGATTCTGGAGATGATGGGGAGACTTGTTCTACCTGAGTAGATGATGAGCCTTTTTTGCTTGCTGATGATTCAGCTATGAGTTTAGGATTAAGTATGTAAATTAGCCCAGTACAAGCAACACCTATCAACACAACATAAGGGACAACAAGAGGTATGCGAATTTTAGGCTTTTTGTCTACGTTGGTATCTTCGTGTTTGACATCTTGAGGCGACTCTGGAGATGACGAAGCATTAACATTAAACGAATTGGCGATCGCACTACCATCTAACCCCAGAATATCTGCATAACGACGGATAAACCCTTGGACGTATATGGGTTCTGGTAATTCTTCAAAATAGCCTGCATCCAAAGCTTTGAGAAATGCTAATCGAATATTGGTTTTGATAGCGACTTCTTCTAGACGTATAGATTTTTCCTCTCTGATTTTTCGTAAATCTCTACTTATTTCAAGTAGTTTCTCTTGTTGTGCTTGACTTAATAGCGTCATGGCATGCTCCTAGTTTTAGCTAATGTTGACTATTCACCAGTGAGACTACTGAACTAAAGTAAATAGTATTACTTTTGCCTAAAATAGTAAGGGGTTTAACTGATTTTAATTTTAATGAGAAATTCTAATCGGAAAATATTAACCTTTTTTAGTTATTCCAGAATAATTTTTGCATCAAGTTTTGTGAAACTACCACACTATGTCCACAATCATTAAAAAAATGCCGCTTATATTACAAATGTGTTTCAAATTGCTACCTTTAGTCACAGCAGTAGCAGCGATCGCTTATTTGACAATCTGTATATTTCTCGCACGCCAACAAACTCGGTTTATTTTCTTTCCCTCCCATGTTATTGAAGTTACACCGAAAGAGTTTAGTCTGTCCTATGAGGATGTGTGGCTACCTGTAACAGCTAATTCAGGACGTATAGAACGTATTCATGCTTGGTGGATACCAGCTAAATCTAAAAATGATCAAGTCTTATTATATTTGCATGGTAATGGTGAAAATATTGGTGCTAACGTCGGTCATGCCAACAGATTTCACCAACTAGGATTTTCGGTACTATTAATTGATTATCGCGGATATGGTCGCAGTGAAGGTGCATTTCCTGAAGAGATGAACGTCTATCAAGATGCTGCAACTGCTTGGAATTACTTAGTAAATCAAAGAAAAATCAACCCTAAAAATATTTTTATTTATGGTCATTCTTTAGGGGGTGCAGTAGCAATTGATTTAGCAGTCAAACAACCCCAAGCCGCAGGTTTAATTGTTCAAGGCTCATTTACATCTATCCGAGAAATGATCGATTATCGTAATACGTTTCGTGCTTTCCCGATAGATTTAATTTTAAATCAGCGATTTGAATCTATTCAGAAACTACCCCAATTAAAAATGCCAGTTTTATTCATTCATGGTACTGCTGATGAAACAGTACCATCTTTTATGAGTCAAAAATTATATGCTGTTGCACCAGAACCCAAAAAAATAATTTTATTTGAAGGTGCAGGACATAACAACGTAGCACAATTAGCAGGAAAGCAATATTTGCAATGGATAGAAGAGTTTGTGGAGAAGTCAAAGGTTAGTAGTCAATAGTCAATAGTCAATAGTCAATAGTCAATAGTCAATAGTCAATAGTCAATAGTCAATAGTCAATAGTCAATAGTCAATAGTCAATAGTCAATAGTCAATAGTCAATAGTCAATAGTCAATAGTCAATAGTCATTAGTCATTAGTCATTAGTCATTAGTCATTAGTTTTTCTTCCTCTGCTCCCCCTGCTCTACCTTGTCTACCTTGTCTACCTTGTCTCCTAATCCCCAGTCCCCAATCCCCAATCCCCATCATCTGTATCGTGTGTTGAGAAATTCTGCAAATTAATACTGAAACGTCCGGATCTATTTTAGGACGAGGGGAGAAAATATACAGGATCATCTGGTTTGCGTACTTAAATCTATTTTAATTATGTCTACTGCGTCTGTATATTTATTAGATATGCCGGGAAAGTCGGTAATTACCCTTTCTCAAGATGAATTGCGATCGCTCTTAGGTCAAATTGAAGCTCAACTGCATCGTAGTCAAGTTTATCGTCGCATAGTAAACAGATTACAAACATTATTAGGTGATGCTGGTGAACAAGCTAAGGTGTTATGTAAAGCTTTAGGTAGAGAAGCCATAGGTTTAACATTTCAACAGTTTTCTCAAGAATTCCCCCAGCTAGATAATCCCGATACTTCAACCAATGTCGTAAAAGTTGATGATCATAACTTATCTGATTTGCCAACACAGGCATTATCAACTACACACCAACCAAGTTTAAATACAAATACTAGTATTTCTACAATTACAGAAGCTACAAATAATACTGCTGATAACTCAATTAGTAAATTTATTCAACATTTAACTTCCAACATTAAACCTACCAAAGCTGAATTAGTCAAGCAATTAGCACAAGAACAGCGTCTAGAGGCTATGCGCCAAGTCGGTTCACAACTCAAACAAGCCCGTGAACTGCAAAATAAAACTTTAGCACAACTACATATATATACTCATATTCCGATTTCCCAGATGGCAGCCGTGGAAAATGCTGACTTAGAACTATTCTCAGAGGATGTATATTTGCGTGACTGCATCCGCCTCATGGGTAACGCACTAGGAATGAATGGGATAATTTTAGCGGCTTCTCTCCCTCAACTTGATAGAGTCAAATCAATGTTACCCCTATGGTGTCAGCCTCAGAAACCATCTTTAGATTTGAGGTGGGAAATTCGCCCACTACATTTATATCTAGGTTATACAGCCTTGGTTGCTGGAGCAGTAGGGGGATTATCCCATCTATCTCAACCACCAGCCACTACCAATCTCTTAAATCAGCATCCGGTAAATTCTCCTGTTCCGTCAGTATCCGATTCGCCAAAATCTCAACCAGGAGCCACTAATAAACCAGGAATTAAAACTACCCCAACTGGTATTCGTGTCGGTAACGATATCGCCCCACCAGAAGTTTTGTAGGGACTTCAGGCAGGGGGCAGGTGAGCGAAAAAAGGTGTGGGGAGTGTGGGAGGTGTGGGAGGTGTGGGGAGTGTGAAGGGTAATTTTTTGGATACGTAGCTAGAAATCCCACATAAAATTTCGTTCACCCGCAGGGGTTAGGGAGAAATATCCCATTAATTTTGACAGGATGCGGGTGTTCAGAACCCCAACTTTTTCAAAAAGTCGGGGTTCTAGGGAGAGAATAACAAAAAATCACCAGATATTTTTAGTATTAATGTACTATAATAAATTATTCCTCCCCATTACCAAAAATATTGCGTAAATATGCTGAATCATCGTCAAAACTCTCCAGTTAATTCAGCTAATCCCCTTTATAGACATGGTGACGTTCTACTAAGACGGATAGGAACTATACCCAATCATGCCCAAAAGCGTATAGGTACTGTTCTTGCTCATGGTGAAGTCACAGGACACAGCCACCGTGTCCAGCCGTCTCATGCTGTACAGTTATGGGCGCATGGAAATGAGATGTTTCTGGAGGTGAAACAAACAGGCGCGACGTTGATTCATGAAGAGCATCGGGCAATTGAATTACCCCCAGGTATTTACCGTGTTTGGAAACAACGGGAATATCGTCCTGATGCTTATGTAGAGGTGGAAGATTAATGCTCAGATTAATGTCAAATGGGCGTATACCCAAAAAAGTAACAAAACAACAACCACAAGTCAGTAATGAGCCTGTATCACCTGAACTTGCACGCCGACTGATTCTTGAGCATCGCGCCGAGCCTGGGATGCGGGTTTTAGGTCATTTGGATTTAAGCGATGCGCCACAGCTTTACCATTTACCGGAAAATCTCACCTGTGAAAGTTTGGATATTAGCGATTGTGTCAATTTAACTCAGCTTCCGATAGGTCTTCATGTCACCCATTGGATTGAGTTAGCCGGAAGTGGGATTACTAGTTTAGAACCTGGACATGGTTTTATTTTGCGGTGGCGGGGTGTACAAGTTAGTGACAAAATCGCCTTTGCTGGAGATAGTATCACTGGGCAAGATATCCTCAACACAGAGAATGTGGAATTACGTCGTGTGCTGATTGAGCGTGTGGGATACGAAAGATTTATCCAGCAAGTGGGAGGATTAATCCGTCACCGCGATCGCGATGCCGGAGGAGAACGCCAACTCATCTATATTCCTTTCGAGGATGACGAACCCCTCATGGTATTAAAGGTCATTTGCCCATCCACAGGACACATTCATGTATTACGTGTTCCCCCCTATATGCAGACTTGCCATCAAGCAGCCGCCTGGATTGCTGGATTTGACCACCCCAATGATTATCAGCCCTTAATTGAAGCTTGATCAAAATTCAAAATTCAAAATTAAGAAACATTAGTCGTACTCGGCTGTACGAAACGTTTAATTTCGCCACAGGCAATATAAGACTTGCCATCAGGGCCAGTTTTCACCTCATCTACAACATAGAGCATTCCCTCCTCACGCACTGAGCGAGGGAAACGCATATTCCAATCAGGTTCGTACCCATCAGAAACCACTCTAGCCCGTAACTTGCTGCCATCTTTGACACACTGCACCAAAATGCCATCATTGACAGTGTCAGTAGTAGGCAAATCCGCCGCACTTGCAGGGCCTTTAGAGGCTTTACCTGTACTCACAGACCTTGATTGTCTGGGTGCAACGAAAATATCAGCTTCGCCAGGTTTAGTTAAACGGTTAATTTGACCAGTTACACGATAAAAACTACCATCCGTTGACAGTTCCACCCCTTCCACAACATAGCGCGCCCCCTCTGCGCGAATAGCGCGGGGAAATTGCACATTTTTGGTAGCATCATAACCAGCAGACAGGACTTTGACCCGCAGCTTACCACCTTCCCGCACACACTGTAATTCCACACCAGAACCCACATCATTGACGGTGGGCATAGCGTATATTTCATCACCCACAGTTACGCCACGACCCACCAAATCAGTACGGGTGCGGTTCATCGCCTGATAGGTTTGATCTAATAGTTCTTTACGTCCTGCGTTACCTAAAGTTCTTTGGGCAATGCGGCTAGCAAAATACTCTAGTTGGTCTATCTCCTCAGCAATTTCAAAGTTCTCATTCAAGCCTTTGTTTCGCAATTCCTCAATTAGAGAACGTAAGATTTTCTCAGCTTCTTGATGCTTACCATGTTCTGCTAAATCAAGGGCAGTTTCTTTTGCCTTGGCAATAGTCAAACGGCTCAAGTCAAGGAGAATATCACTAGAAGCAGCAAAAGCAGATTCCTCAACTGTACCGACTTTAGCGATCACATCGGTTATACCTGACACACTTTGAATGACATTATTCTGCACCACATCGGCACTGTAATGCAGTTTCATCAAAGGTAATTCACCAACTTGAGCCGCCGAGACTTCCAGACTTAACCCTAAAAGTTTATCTTCACCCTCGTAGAGTTCTCCTAGAGTAATTACCGATTGACCTTTTTGATTTTGGCTGACTTTAGCCAGACTTAAAATATCAACCAGTTTCACACCATTAGCTAGTTCTAAGGTGACTTTGAGATTCTGCCCGACTACGGCTCTAAGACTATCTAATTCAATACTAAATACTTCCGAGGCTTCATCAACACTTTGAATAAAATAGAAGTTACCACTAGCAGCCCTCGCCATTCCAATCAGCAAATCTTCATTAAAACCCTGGGCAAACCCTAACGTAGTCGTGATTACACCTTCCTCAGCTTTTTGACCGGCTGTAGCTGTGAGGACTTTGGGGTCTTGAATCCCCATATTAGCGTGACCATCGGTGAGTAGGAGTACACGGTTAATTTTTTGTGGGTCAAGTTTCTGCTTGACATATTCACAACCCTTGAGCCATCCCCCAGATAGATTAGTAATACCGCCTGCGTGAACCCGACGCAGAGCATTTTTCAACGCAGATTTATTAGTGACTGGTTGGGGTGGAACTACCGTATCTACAGCATCATCGTATACAACTACTGAGAGGATATCATTAGCCTCTAGTTGGTCTACCACAGATTCAGCCGCCCTGAGTGCGTGAAATAAAGGCGCGCCTGCCATAGAACCAGAACGGTCAATTACCAGGGACAGGTTAAGATCCCGTCGGGGAGACTCTGGTATATCAGCCCGAAAGCGCAGCAACGCGTTTGTTTTTAATGAAGAACCGACAGTTAAGATAGCTGGGTCAAATGCGTAACTTGTTTTAATCATATTTTCCACCTTGGAATGATTGTTAAACAGTAGTTAGCTTGATCATATGCTCTGTCTTTCAGTGTACCCAGTAAAAAAAGTGTTTTTAGGGCATTGGGCATGGGGCAAGCAGGAAGTGTGGGAGGGGTGGGAGGTGTGGGAGGATAGGGAAGAAATCTTTCCCCCCACACTCCCCACACTCCCCACACTTCCCCATCTTCCGAGTCCTCAGTCCCCAATCCCTAATCCCCAATTCCTCTGTTGCTCATAGGTAAGCATTGCACTATAAAGGAGTATTGGATTTTACTGCAAGAATATGCCTATGCTCATTGCGATCGCTAGAATATTTCGCCTATGTATCAATAGTTTTAGGCGATTAGTCACTCCTACTACTCACAAAGGTAGGCGTTCATTAATACCACATATTAGTCTGGGGTTGGGAAGTTTCATACTAGTTTTGTTTTTGGTATTGCACCCAGGTTTGACTCAAACACCAACACCGACAACACCAACATCAACACCAACAGCTACCGCTACAGATAAGATGTTAGTGGCAACACGAATCATCCCACCTTTTGTGATTGCAGATAAGGATAAAAGTAAACTATCAGGATTTAGTATTGACCTTTGGCAAAGTATTGCTAAGGAAATAGGTTTAAATTATCAGTTTGTGGAATATCCCAATGTGGCAAATTTACTGTCTGCGGTGAAAGATGGTAAAGCCAATGTCGGGATTGCAGCTATCTCCATTACTGCCGAACGCCAACAGCAATTTGATTTTTCTTTACCCATGTTTGCTGGGGGTTTACAAATCATGGTGAGAAATTCTGATAATGGCGGTGGCGGTGTTCCGAATATTTTCCAACTGTTTTTCTCTGCTTCTTTGTTGCAGGTTATTGCTTTGGCGTTGGTGTTAATTATTTTTGCAGCTCATGTAATTTGGTTATCAGAACGGAATCATGACGAAGGGATGATATCTAAATCATACATTCCTGGGATTTTCAAGGCTTCTTGGTGGGCGGCTGCAACTTTAGCGACTCAAGCCGATGAAATGCCCAAAGGTGCTATTGGTAGGTTTATCGCCATTATCTGGATGTTTATCGGTGTTTTATTTGTTGCCTACTTTACAGCCAGTGCTACTACTTCCTTAACTGTGCAGCAGCTACAGGGAGATATTAGAAGTGTAAGTGATTTACCTGGTCATACTGTTGTTACTACCGCAGGTAGTACGGCTGCAACTTACCTCAAAGAACGCAGAATTCCGGTGCAGGAAGTTGGCAAAATTGAGCAGGCTTATGAGGCTTTACTGAGTAAAAAAGCAGATGCTGTGGTGTTTGACTCGCCGGTACTGCTGTTTTATGCTGCCAATGAAGGTAAAGGGAAGGTTGAGGTAGTGGGTAGTATCTTCCGTGAGGAAAATTACGGCATTGTTTTGCCTAATGATAGTCCCTACCGTAAACAAATCAATAGAGTTTTACTGAGTTTAAAGGAAAATGGCACTTATCAAGCACTCTATGATAAGTGGTTTGAGGTTGATAAATCTTGATGGTGAGCCAACATTAGCTTTAGCGGCTAATGTTGCTCATTTACGCGCCTGGTTGGAAATAATCAAGGAGGCGATCGCCTGAATCAGCGCGAATTAGTGCCACAATCACATCAGGTAAAGCAGTTAAACTGGGATAAATCAAATAACGTCCTTCCCACTGGGGATGAAATTTGTCTTTGTAGGCGTGTAATCCCTGAAAATTATAAAAACTGTTTAAATGTTCATATAAATAGCGCAATCCCTTCTCTAAGCGTCGTGATTCTGGTTTTTCCCCTACTCCCGCCAATGCAGATAACCCAAAGTTAAAACTGTCGTAACCCTGATTTTGCAGATGTTGTAGTAGGGATGTAAATAAAAAATCCATTGTGCCATTTTCCATTGATTGACGATGGCGCATCAAATCAATAGTTCCTTGGTTACGTTGGTATTTGGGCATAATATTGATAAAAGCATCGATTCCCCCATCGGGATTGTGTACAATGCCTATTTCGCAGCCTCGTAAGTAAGCTTCATCAAACCATCCCACAGAAAAGCGTTTTTCTGAACCTTGCACCATTTTTAACCATTCATCACTCACTGATTTGAGTTGCTGTAATAATGTGTCTGTAATTGGTGGTGGATAGAAACTGACTCGATAGCCTGATTTTGTTAAACGGTTAATGGATGAGCGAAAGTTTTTACCTGCTTTACCTTGTAAGCTAAAAGTTTTCAGATCCACGATCGCCTCTTCACCAATTTTGAGAACTCTAAACCCCAACGAGGTATATAGGTCAAGATGATCAGGTAAAGTCTGGTAGAAAGCTGGATACCAGTCATTGCGTTGACAGAACGCTTGGAAACTCACAATCACTTCTTTTCTGTCTGCAATCGGGCCAATGGGATCACCTAAAGCGATCGCACCTCTACCTTTGGGAACGTAAGCAATAATACTCTGGCCAGAAGGACTGAAATAATAGCTTTTGTCATTTAGAAGTGCGATCGCTGCTAAAGAAGAATGTCCATATTGCCGTACAATATCTTCAGCTTTTCTGTGTTCTTTTACGGTAGCTGGATTGCGTAAAAATACTGGCTGTAACAACATCACCACAGCAAATGTGATTGTACTAGCGGCAATAACATAAATAGAATCAGCAAAAAATACCCCAAACTGACTTTTGGGTTTTAACCCCCAATTATCTTCTGTAAAAAACATGGCAAAGGTTTGCAAAATAGCTTCACCCCAATTAAAATTTTCGGTGAATTTGCCATCTAATAAATAAAATCCCACTGTGCCGTAAGCGAGGGTAAACAGTAATGCACCCATCAATACCCGCACACCCCGCGCCACTGAAGGACGGTCAGATTGTGCTGTAAACAGACGGCGCATCCAAATTAATTGCACTAATAAAACGCCAGATAAAATACTTTCTTCATAATCCCATCCTTTAATTAAATGGCTGATTATAGAAATAATTAATAGACAGATAGTCATTATCCAAGCTACTTTTTTCCTACGCCATAAATTAGTAGCTAATGTTAATAAAATAAATCCCGTCAATGCTGCAAAGATATGACCAGTCGCCCGAACTTCAAAAGGCAGGAATTCTTTTAACCAATGATTTCTCTGGGCTAAACTAGGAGTAACTGCTGATAACAAATTGACGATTCCCACTATCCCCGTCAAGATGGCAATACTCCACAAACTGAGTTGAGTTTTTAATTTACTGTTCATAATTTAAGAGATTGTTTTTAAGTAGATAGATGGTGATTTTAATTACATTTTTGCCATGATATGGATGTGACCTAAAATCAGCACAATACTATAAATGTAATTTTAATGACTCAGTGTTTTAATTAAGATATGTTGCAGTACGACTGGCAAAATTGATCTACTTGGGGATGATAGTGATGAGTTAAAGTTATTGCCTTGAGGGAGCGGTAGGCAATTTGAAAAGTAGTGCAGAAAAAATTTTGGTGGTAGACGACGAAGCAAGTATTCGCCGAATTTTGGAGACTCGTCTTGCAATGATTGGCTACGATGTCGTAACGGCTAGCAATGGTGAAGAAGCATTGACAGTTTTTCGCTCGTGTTCGCCAGATTTAGTAGTTCTAGATGTGATGATGCCAAAGTTAGATGGTTACGGTGTTTGTCAAGAACTACGCAAAGAATCTGATATTCCCATTATTCTCCTGACAGCATTGTCAGATGTCGCAGACCGCATTACTGGTTTAGAATTGGGTGCTGATGACTATATAGTTAAACCATTTTCGCCCAAAGAACTAGAAGCACGAATCCGCTCAATATTACGTCGGCGAGGTAATAAAGCAAATAGTGGAGGTGTTCCCAGTTCTGGGGTAATTGAAACAGATACGCTGAAAATAGATACAAATAAGCGACAAGTCTACAGAGGTAATGACAAGATTCGCTTAACAGGCGTAGAGTACAGCTTATTAGAGTTACTGATGAGCCACAGTGGCAAATCTTTCTCTCGGAAGGAAATTTTACAGCAAGTGTGGGGTTACAACGCAGAACAAAACGCAGATACTCGTGTAGTGGATGTGCATATCTCTAGGTTGCGTTCAAAGTTGGAAAAAGACCCAGACAATCCAGAATACATACTGACAGCCAGGGGGAGTGGGTATCTGTTTCAACGAATTTCTGCAACAGATCATGAGTAAAGTAATTCGGGTAAAACAGTATTAAAAGCTACTAATTGGGAAATAATACATACGGCAAGAACTATACTTAGTGTTCCACCCGATTGATTTTGACAGGTTGCGGGTGTTCAGCTCCCCGACTTTTTTAAAAAAGTCGGGGAGCTATGACTTGTCATAATTTGTGTGGTGGACTACTAGAAACCGTTATGGCTTATCAATTTGTACCAGGTGTAGCGATACTACCGCAGGTCTTCACTTTCATTTAGCTGTAGTGATATACAGTAGCCATCTTGCTTAGGACGCTGCTTGTTTGAGAACAATTTCAATGGCATCACGTAGATGATCTGATGTGGGTAAAAGCTTGTGAACCCGACTTTTCAAAATAGCTCAAATCTTTTCAATGTCAACTTTCAAATTACATTGGCTGCTGCCCCCGATCAATGGCTTTGCAGTGTCAGTAATCTAAAAACCATAGAATAATCTCTATATATACAAAAACTTTTTTTTTGCTCACCCAGGTAAGTATTACTACCCAAAGTAGCGTAAAGTTAAAAATATCCAAATGATTTAACTATTACGATTTAGTTTTTCAAAGCTTAAAGTCGCTCGGCAATCATGATCGGCAGTCTGCTGTTGATACTCCTTTGAGTGGGCGATCGCAGATGATAGATTCCATTCTCCAGCCGACTTTTATCTACAACCTATCCTTTCTATCAAAAGGGTTGGTTCTACTTTGCTGTATCTACCGTTCATTTACCTCCTTCTGCCCTGAGATTTATCGCCAATGACATTGAAAAAATACATTTAACTACCAATGAAACGACCCTGCTGTGTTGTAGAGGTGAAATGCATCACTCTTACTCTCTTTAACTGTTGAGAGTTCACTTAGTTTATTTATTTCACTACTCCTCATCAAAGGAGTTACAAGGAGGTATTCGTGGATTTTGTGTCCTTATTTTTCACGGACTTTATTAAGCAGTTGCAGTCCCCAACGCTGGCGTTTCTGATTGGTGGGATGGTCATTGCCGCCCTTGGTAGCGAATTGGTAATTCCAGAGGCGATTTGTTCGATCATCGTCTTCATGCTGCTCACCAAAATCGGTCTGACTGGTGGAATTGCGATCCGCAATTCCAACCTAGCGGCTATGGTCTTTCCCATGATCTTTGCTGTCATAACAGGGATTACGATTGTATTCATTGCGCGCTATACATTAGCCAAGCTGCCGAAGGTCAAAGTTGTTGATGCGATCGCTACTGGGGGTTTGTTTGGTGCCGTGAGTGGCTCTACGATGGCTGCCGCTCTGACGGTACTGGACGAACAAAAAATGGCATACGAGGCATGGGCGGGCGCACTTTATCCCTTCATGGATATCCCCGCGCTCGTAACTGCGATTGTTGTGGCTAACATTTACATCAACAAGAAGAAGCGTAAAGAAGCAGCCCACTCTTTCAGCGATCAGCTTGTTGCGGCTGGTGATTATCCCGATCAAAAAGATTATCCCAGCAGTCGGCAGGAGTATCTCAGCCAGCAGAAAGGGGAAGGCGATAATCGGGTCAAGATATGGCCAATTATCGAGGAAAGCCTCCGAGGCCCTGCCCTATCGGCAATGTTGCTTGGTCTTGCCCTGGGACTGTTCGCCCAACCGGAAAGTGTCTATAAAAGCTTCTATGATCCTGCTTTTCGTGGCTTACTTTCGATCTTGATGCTGGTCATGGGTATGGAGGCTTGGTCAAGGGTTGGAGAACTGCGTAAGGTAGCTCAGTGGTACGTTGTGTATAGTTTGGTGGCACCGTTTGTGCATGGGTTAATTGCCTTCGGTCTTGGTATGATTGCCCACAAATTGGCGGGATTCAGCATGGGTGGTGTCGTGGTTCTGGCTGTGATCGCTGCCTCTAGTTCTGACATCTCAGGCCCGCCCACCTTGCGAGCCGGTATCCCATCAGCCAATCCATCCGCCTATATAGGAGCGTCCACAGCCATCGGTACGCCAGTTGCGATCGGTTTGTGTATACCGTTCTTCCTCGGACTTGCTCAGGCGATCGGCGGCTAATCCCAGACGGAATCGCGGTCTGTCAGCACTCCCTTGACCCGGCAGACCAAGTAGATCAATATACATACATGTGTGTAAGGAGGTAAGTAACATGGCCAAGCATGCCAACAAGCTCGTCATCGTCACGGAAAAGGTGCTGATGAAAAAGGTCGCCCATATCATTGATGAATGTGGGGCGACTGGTTATACAGTGGTAGATACTGGCGGTAAAGGCAGTCGCAACGTGCGCTCTACTGGTAAACCCAACGTTTCTGACACCGATTCCAATGTCAAGTTCGAGGTACTCACCGAAACCAGGGAGATGGCAGAGAAGATTGCCGACAAGGTCGCAATTAGTTTTTTCACCGATTATGCTGGCATTATCTATATCTGTGAAGCAGAGGTACTTTACGGGAGACATTTCTGTGGACCAGAGGGCTGTTAAGTCGAGATGATGTGCCACGAAAGGAACAAGCAAGCCATTAGTGCAAGTTTCTGTGGGTCAGACGGCTGTTGCATCGAGACGACACAGACCCCAAAAGCCGAGGCCATGACCTCGGCTTTTAAGTGAGCGCGTTTCGTGTCCGCAGGAAGTTGACCTTCGCGCAGAAATCATACCAATTTTGGATTTTGGATTGAAAACCGAGATTCAGAGACTGTTTCAGAAACTCATAACAATACTACCTATCCCAATTTGGTATCATTCCCCCGCAGTTTTATAACTTCCTTAAACCATTAACCTTCATTGCTTTAAACTCATGATTTTGTCCAATATTCTGCCTCCTGCTTTCAGTGGGGGGATATCCCCTCTCATGGCTCCAATACCATCCCTGGGGACTGTTGTTGCTGAAGATTCACCCATTATTCTGTCTAGCGTATTGCTGACGCTGGTAGTGATTTATCTGGCCAGCAAGTTCGGCGCAGAGGTCGCTAGACGCTTGGATTTTCCGCCCGTATTGGGGGAACTGGTAGCCGGTGTGATTGTCGGCGTTTCGGCGTTGCACTTGGTGATCTTTCCTGAAGGGGGGCTATCTGCCTCTGACTCAGTGATTATGAGGGCGTTGCAAGGATTGAATCAATTGGCACCGGATGCGCTGACCCGAATCTTTGAGTCGCAAAGTGAAGTGATTTCGGTTCTAGCTGAAATCGGTGTGATTATTCTGCTGTTTGAAATTGGACTAGAATCCGATCTGCGGCAACTGAAGGAAGTGGGAATTCAAGCTACGGTTGTCGCCTGTGTCGGAGTCGCAGCACCTTTTGCGGCAGGTACGGCAGGGTTAATGATATTCTTTCATGTTGCAGCAATTCCAGCGATTTTTGCGGGGGCGGCGTTAACGGCAACGAGTATCGGTATTACCTCTAAAGTATTGTCAGAGTTAGGTCAACTCAAATCCAAAGAAGGGCAAATCATTGTTGGCGCGGCGGTAATTGATGATGTCCTCGGCATTATTGTCTTGGCTGTAGTTGCAAGTTTAGCCAAAACCGGTGAGATTGATGTTGCCAATGTCATTTACTTGATTGTCAGTGCTACGGCATTCTTGATGGGATCAATTTTATTGGGGGGTGTCTTTAACAAAAGTTTTGTGGCGGTTGTGGAACAGCTCAAAACTCGTGGAAATATTGTAATTCCAGCATTCATCTTCGCTTTCTTTATGGCATTTTTAGGTAACGCCATTCATCTCGAAGCGATTTTGGGTGCCTTTGCTGCGGGTTTGGTACTCGATGAAACAGATCCCCGGAACGAATTGGATGAATTAATTAAACCGATCGCCGATTTACTGGTACCCATCTTTTTTGTGACGGTGGGAGCGCGTGCCGACCTCGGTGTTTTAAACCCGGCGGTACCGGAGAATCGGGCGGGTCTGTTGATTGCAACGTTTTTGATCGCCGTGGCGATTATCGGCAAGCTGATCACAGGTTGGGCAGTGTTTGGACAACCTGGCATCAATCGAGTAGCGATCGGGGTTGGAATGATTCCACGAGGTGAGGTAGGTCTAGTGTTTGCCGGCATCGGTTCAGCTAGCGGCATTTTGGATAAGCCACTGGAAGTGTCGATTATTATCATGGTAATTTTGACGACTTTCCTGGCTCCACCTTTTTTACGGGTTGCCTTTGGTTCATCCACAAACCCCATCCCAGAATCTACCAAGGCTGTAGAAACAGCAAGTGAGTAACGGTTTGACGAGATGACGGCTGTTTACTCAATGGATGATTGAGGCATGAGGTTGGGTGAAAGCTCAAGTTTACTCATGCCTTTTCTATACCTGTGTGTTTAATTTTACAATTAGGCTCATTCTAAAACCCAAATGGTCTAAACTTTCAGTCTCTAAGATGCTGAGAGAACAAGGTTTTTCGGATTGTCAAGAAAGATGTGGATAACGCATAGCTTAAAAAAGGGGGTAACAAGAATCAAAGTCCCCTTTTTTTTAAGGGTAGCCACTGCGTTGGTGTTAGCGTAGCGTTATTTTTTAACACCCCTATCGTCTCAACCTAATTATCCCTTAGTTGTACTTCTACCAGAAATGAAAGTGCTAGAATTAATATCTAAAATTTGCGTTTTTTGATCCAATGATCAATCAGCAGATGAATAATTTATACAAAAAAAATGTTGTCATTATCGGAGGAGGCCCTGCGGGATTAGGTGCAGCTTTAATGTTAGCTAAAAGAGGCTGGAAAGAGATTACGGTTATTGAAAAAAGACCATCAGCAGATTATTATGAACCAGATAAATCATTTAGTTATCAAATTGATGGTCGAGGTCAGAAATTCACCGATTTATTAGAGCTAACTACTAAACTCGCTGATTTGAGCGTCCCTAACACTGACTTTTACTTAACCATTATCCAAAAAGACGGCACACGCAAAACAAGTAAACTACCCATTGCCGATTCTCAACGCAAAACAGCCTACTGGCTACCAAGAGCATCGTTTGTACAATTACTTTATCAAGAAATTCAACAGCGTTGGTCAGATAATATTCAGGTTCTATTTAATACTGAATGTGTAGAGATTAAACAAAATCTAGAGCGTTTAGAAGTTGTTACCCAATCTTCCACAGGGGAAAAACAGACCTTCATGCCAACCTTGATAGTAGGTTGTGATGGATTAAACTCTATTGTCCGTCAAACTCTTAATGAAATGACAGGTCAATCAGATTTATTTGGGATGCAAAAATTTTCCTCTCCTAGTGCTGGTCTAAAATATAAAGTCCTTACCTTACCGCCTCAATTCCCTTTATCAGAAAGCGAAGGGGATGTATCACAATCTACGATGGCTTATGCTATTAGATCCGCTTTTAAGGAACGTAAAAAAGCCATTTCTTTGGGATTATTACCATTAAAGAATCAGGAACAGCCAAGAACGGCAAATATTATTACCTATGGAGATCATGACATCTGGCAATTAAAAACCAAAGAAGAGGTTGAAGATTTTTTTAAACGAGCTTTTCCCCAGTTACCCATAGAAAAAATTATGCTTCCTGAAGAAATAGCTAGATTTACGTCCAGTGAAGGGGGTAAATTTCCCATGCCTCAATACTGTTCAGGATTGTATAAAATCTGGGGTAAACCGGAAATCAACCAAGGAACAGCCGTAATTTTATTGGGAGATGCAGTTCATTGTTTTCCTCCCGACATCGGACAAGGTGTTAATTCTGCCTTAGAAGATATCTATATTTTATGGGACTTATTAAACACCAATCAAGATAATATTTCTCAAGCACTGCCTCGCTATCAAGACCTAAGACATCCAGATATTAAAGCCTTAATTCGTTTAGTACAAATTAGTTATCCTTGGCAATATAATCAAGATATTTTGCAAAAAAGACTGTGGAGTATTAATTTTTTTGCACGCTTAATTTTGAATCGTTTATTACCTTTTTTATTCAGTAACCACTCCTTTTTATTGATTCAGAATCATGAACTTTCTTATTCAGACATTCTCGCTAAAAGTGAGCGTACTACTCAATTGTTATGGGTGTTGGGAGGATTAATTATATTGATTTTATTCTTGGGGTTGATGAATTTAATTAACCTCATATAATACCAACTTGGGATTTGGAATTTTTATGATTGATTATCAATACCACAACCGTAGCTTCTTTTAACATTACGAGGAATAGAAGGACGGCACCAAACTCGATTATTGCCAACTGCATGGTTAATTACTAAATCTTGCAGATTGATATCTACTTCCTCCAGCTTGTTTTGGTTATATTTTTCTGGAACTAAGAAGTAATTATCGTTGCCGCCACCATCAATAAATAAGCCTAAAGTGAGCATAATTTGGCGCAAACCAGATGCACCCTCAACAGAAGATTGTCCATAGGCGGGTTCGGCAAAAGTTAGATAAGTATCATCACCTTTTTTATCCCAGAAAACGCCAACGCCATTAACATCGGCACTACCTAATATTCCGTGATGTCCTAAGTAATAATCGTTGCCTGCACTGTCCTCAAACCAACCAATACTCCAATCACGACCTTGACCTAAACTCTGAGAAATTCTCACATTATAGCGATCGCTGCCACTATCATCTTGATAAATACCGATAGCAAAGTGGGGTGAACCTCCCAAGCTATAGACTCCGCTACGGTGGTAATCATCTCCGGTTTTGTCTACTAATACGCCTAAGCTATACCAATAACCTGTTCCTTGGCAGTAAATATCACATTCGTAGCGGTCATTGCCTGTAGCATCTATTAACATCCCGATACCACCAGCCCAGCTATGACCATCATTGTAATCTGCGCGTCTACCATAGGCAGCACCTTGAGCAAAATGAATGTGTTTTTCTGAACCGAAGGGGCCACCATTAGGATATTTATCTTCCATGCCGACGTAATGATCATCACCATCACTATCTAAAAGTAGCCCTACTCCTTTAGTAAAGCCGTAGCCTTGGCCGTATCTATATAAAGAATAGCGATCGCTGCCTTGATGATCAATTAGCACTCCTGTGCCGAAACTACCACTACCTTGCAAGTTAGCCAGGCCGCGATAGGTGTCTTCACCTTGCGCGTCATTCAGAATGCCTGTACCAAAAATCCCTACACCTTGGCTGGTATACTCTGCCTCGTAAGTGTCATTACCTTGCATATCCATTAGCACCCCATAGCCGAAGATCCCTGCACCAAAACTGGGAACTTTTCCCTGGGGACTGGAATAATGATCATTACCTGCTAAGTCAATGGTGACGCTGACACCGTGGCTGATATTTCGATTTGCCGCACCACCAGAGTAAGTATCGTTACCTGCAAAATCGACTATGAGTAAATAATCACCAGCAGGATAGACATGATCACCTTGACCACTGATGACAATTTGTCCTTGGGGTGTATCTACAATGTAATCTTCATCACCCAACCAGGAACTGAAATTTAGTTGACTCAATTGATTCTGCAATCGTTGTGTGGCACTAATAGCTAAGATAGCTCCTGTATTGAGGAATTTAAAATCAACGTTATCAAGTAGAGATTCGATTAAAATTACCTGTTCTGGAGTCTCATCTTGTGCTTGAGCAGTGCTTTGGTTGACAGTTTGAAGTACGTAGTCAACCACATTACGATAAGTCGTGTCGGCATCCAATTGTAATTTTTTGAGCGATCGCAAAATTCCCAATTCTCTGTAGTGCAGGACATCGGGTATTGTGAATAAAAACTGGGCTATCTCAGAGCGTAATTGTGATGGTAAGGCTTGATATTGCTTTGTTTTGAAACTCTCAACAGATTTACCAGTTAATTGACCTAAACTCACAGCCAAGGCATCATCGCCCAATATTTTAACTTTTTGTTGGTATTTGCTTAATAAATCTCGATTCAACGCCGGATTCATACCAGCATCAATTCTTCTGTGGACACTAGCAGTTACTAAAGCTAAATCTGATTTAGCCGCTAATAAGTCTTGACTCATGGTGCGGGTGTAACTACTAATTTTCCAAGGATTGTCAAAAAACAAATCCAGCATTTTAACTCGATATTGATCGCCACCCCATAAAGCCATATCTTTTTGATCTCGTTTGAGATCATCAGGCGTTAATTTAGCAGATGCTAGTGCTTGCCGAAACAATGCGCCTTGTTCGGTTAAATATTCCGTAGTTATGGCATTAGCACTGTATCCAGAAATTACAAGCCAGCATACCAGTAAGCTAGTGAGGATTAATTGGGTAATTGGTTGTGGCAGCGATCGCCTGAGTTGGCGGAAAATCATTGATTATATAAAACTTATCGAGGTTTCGTCGGTTATATGCCATACATGAGGATAACCGCAATCAGCTGTTGTACTTTATTAGTGTTCGCAGGGGTGCAGGGGAGAGAGTTTACAGCTTGATAGACTAATGAAATTCTGTCTAATATTGCGCTAACGGTATCCGTATTTTGGCGGACACCCTACTGACGTTAGTTGTCTCTTCGTTTACAGTTGTGTTATCAACAGAAGGCTTGATTAATGACAAAAGCAACGGCAGACAATTTGCATTAAAAACAGCTTGAAAACCATAAAGACTCTAAAAATAAGAACACAATGGATACTCCACCTCTTCTGCGTGATTTACCATCTCAGTTCGAGCCACTGCGACCTTTTCTAGAATCCGACTTGCAACCCTATATCAAAATCCATGTGGGAGAAGAGGTTGAATGGCTGAATGCGGCTTGGGATGGAGATCCCTTAGCACCCTGGGAGAGTAAAATTGGAGGCTACCCTTACCTACCGCCAGGAACAGACTATCCCCGCGATCGCGAAACAGGTGAGATGATGATGTTTCTGATGCAGGTAAACTGTGCGGAATTGCCAATCATCGACGGGTTGAACTTACCACGAAAGGGGATTTTGCAGTTTTACTCTGGCTTAGATGTGCCGATGGATCAGCTGAGTCCTGAACAACATCGTATTCTCTACTTCCCTGAAATTATTCAGGACAGAAATAACTTAATCACTGACTTCAGCTTTTTAGCAGAGTTTGCTTACCAACGAGAGTGGTATGAGGAAATTTACTCATTAACCTTTTCTGTACAACTAGGTGTATTTTGTGTTACTCGCGATGGGTATGGTAAGACCTTCGATATTCCTGAAGCACTGAAAACGCTCTATCACGAATTTGAAGTTGATAGACAGGTAACAAGTGATCTGCGTGTCAATAAACTCGGTGGAGAAGTAGAGTTTCACTCCTATGTCAGCGAAACGGTAGGAGAGGCGAAAGGACAATTGCTCTTGGAACTTAACCACCCATATGACAGTTGTGATTATTTTTACTTTTTTATTGAGGATAGTGATTTAGCCAATTTAGACTTTAGCAAGGTCGAATCTTATTTTATGCGTACATAGGAAGAAAACAGGTGTGATTAAACCATGCAAGATTACCTACTGCTAGTTTTCATTGTCAGTCCCTTGATTGTCGCTGGAGTCATTGCTTTTATATCTAGCCAATCTCTGGTATCGGTGGTGCTGGTGCTGTTAGGAGCGATCGCCGGAGCAATTTTGACTGTGCTGTCGGGGATTTTCTGGCTGCAAATGCTTCACGCTGAATGGATAGAATCCCAAGCTGCGGGGTTTATTTTCCTGCCTGTTGTACTACCTTTTTTTGCTTATACGGGGGCGATCGCTGGAGCTTGCCTAGTAGCTATTTTAGCTATTTACAGCAGACATCATTCTTCATCTTGTTTATTTCAGGCGATCGCCATTGGTTTGACCATTGTACTGGCTGGATTGATCCCATCTGCGATCGTAAAGCTGCCATTATTTTTCGGAACAACAACAGATGTGAGTGGAATCACTAGTAATTTTTTGATTGTACCTGTTTGTGCAATGGTTGCTGGGGTAGCCAGTTCCTGGCTTGCAAGTAAATTGGCGAATTTGTTTGTAGGCACTACTTAAGAATTTTGCTTATAACTATAACTGCTGATGCAAGGTATTAATAAATTCACTAACTTCTCTTTCACCCTCTTTCTCTCCTCCGGCTTTCAGTATTTTTAAAGCTTCTTCGGCTGTGCGTAATGCTTCCCTAATTTTGCCGCGTTTTTGTTGTGTAGTGGCTATTAGATAAAGACTTTGGGCATCTTTTCTGACATCTTGTTGTACTGGTTTTTTGCCAGGTTTCTGCTCGACATCACCTATTCCAGCAGTTAGCGAGCCTATGCGAATATTTTGGATTTCAGCTATTTTTCTAGTAATTTTTAAAACTTGAGGATAATTTCCCTGATCAGCATATATAGTTCCTAGAGCAATTAGTAATTCGGGTTCAATGAAAGATTTTTTCTCTGCCGATAAATTTGATTGATTGAGTTTTGATTGAGCTAAATATGAATATTCAATTGCTTTTGGATAGTCATTGATTTCGATATAAATAATCACAATGTTATTTAGTGTTCGGATTTCTTGCTCAATATTGCCGTTGGTGCGATATTTTTTTAAATCTTGTTGCAATATCCCTAATTGTTGTTGCCACTGATTTTTTTGAGCTAAGAGATTATTGGCATCTTGGGGATTTTCAGTTTGTGAGTTGACATTTGCGACTGATTGGCCAGAAACTTGAGTTTCTTTTTCACTATTTTCACTGTTACTCAACAGTGTTTGACTAGTTAAAAATAAAATCCCTGTGATAACCGAAGCTATGGAAAAGATAGTGATATAGTATTTGATCATTGCTTTTATTTATGCTGAGGGGTTCGTAGTTGCGATTGATCGCTTAAATAAAGGACTAAAGCCTAACTACAAACTTTAAAACTAATGCCATAGACCAATAGCTTGTATTTTTATCCTACTGATTCCAAGATATTCAATTCAAGTTTAGTTAAGTAATTTAACTCTCAACATGATTTCACGCTACAAAATAGAAATATTGTTGGGTATGGCAATTTATGAATCAGCCTTTGCGGATGTTGGGAGTTGCACCGAATGCGTGGATGGTGAATCAGGCGATCGCAGATATCACCCGTCCCCCAAAAACTCCATATCCTGTCATCCTTTCCACAGAAACCAAAACCCTACGCTTAGACTTAGCAAAAACAGCCATCCTCGTCATTGATATGCAAAACGATTTTTGCCATCCTGATGGGTGGTTAGCGCATATCGGTGTGGATGTGACTCCGGCGCGTCAGGCGATCGCACCTTTAAAAAATTTACTCCCAGAACTACGCACAGTCAATGTACCCGTAATTTGGATTAATTGGGGGAATCGTCCCGACTTACTCAATATCAGCGCGGCTTCTCGCCATGTCTACAACCCCACAGGTGATGGTGTGGGTTTGGGTGATCCATTGCCGAAAAATAGTGCTAAGGTACTAACAGCAGGGAGTTGGGCGGCGGCTGTAGTTGAAGAACTTACCCAATTACCAGAAGACATTTGTGTTGATAAATACCGCATGAGTGGCTTTTGGGATACGCCTTTAGATAGCATCCTCCGCAATTTAGGAATAACAACATTATTTTTTGCTGGTGTGAATGCGGATCAATGTGTATTAACAACACTGTGTGATGCCAATTTTTTAGGCTATGACTGCATTTTAATTAAAGATTGTACAGCTACAACATCTCCCGATTATTGTTGGCTAGCAACGTTATACAACGTCAAACAATGTTTTGGTTTTGTCAGTGATTCACAAGCAATTTTCACAGCTATAAATCATCCTGAAAGCACAGGAGGGGAATGATCAATGCGCGCTACTCGTTGTGTAATTCCGATTATTAAATCTCCTCAAGATTATCAAGTATATCGCATTAGCCCCCACGATACGAATCGGTTAGCAATTATCTTTGATTCCACAAATGCTAACACTTCTTTGACTTGCTGTTTAGAAATTTTTGATGTGGGTGGACAAACACCACCAAATCGCCATCAGTGGGCGATAGAAATGTTTTTCGTCTTAAAGGGTGAAGGAATGGCGATTTGCGATGGGAAGAGAGTTCCGATTCAAGCTGGAGATAGTTTATTAGTACCGCCAACTGGAACTCACTTAATTAGAAATACAGGTAATAGTCGATTGTACACATTAACAATTATGGTTCCTAATGAAGATTTCTCGGAACTAATTCGCAGTGGTATACCCTTGGAGTTAGATGCAGAAGATTTGGCTGTTTTGGGGAGATTAGATGCTTTAGTGTCTTGCTAATTGTATGGAAAACCTCTCTCTAAATCTCTGTTCATTGTTCTGGAATTGCTTCAAGTCTACGACCACTCCTTTGTGATGACTGTATAACGAGACAACATTGACAATTTCACACCACACTAGACTTGAGGTCAGGATGATTTCTAGTTTAATTTTTCTCTGATTACAATCAATTAACCCTAGGGGTTAGGGGGAATATGAATGTACTAAATATTACAGCCGAATACAGTTCAAACACCCTCTTAATTTGAAAGTCCCTTAGCTGGCGTGGCGATACCTCGCTGCACTAGATTGTTTTCTAAATCCTTGATGAATTGCATATCTGTTTCTAGTAGAGGTTGCAAATTTATCCTAGAGGGGTTGTTCTCCAAAAAAGCAAAGGCTTGGCGAAATTGATCAGGATTAGCTGCAAATGGTGCATCAAAATGACAGGCGATAATCTGCTGAAAATCCCATTTGGCAACTCGATTTGCCCAGTCAATTACTTGATTCGGGTCTTGGGGCAGAATCAGAGTTTGTAAAATAGGGGCGACAAATGGTCTACCATGACCTCGCAGTGCGTTAAATGAATGCTGCCAGTTTTCTTGCCAGCGAAACGGGAATAAGCCAAAGTAAGCTTTATGTGAGTGATCTGGTGCTTGCATCGCATCACGAAACATCTGCCATAAACCAGTGATTTGCAGCGCGCTAGGACGGAAGTAAACGGCAAATAAACAAATGCGTTGCCATCCTTGGCGGCGGTTGGTGGGGTTATCTGCTATTGTTTGCTGTGCGTGTTCTCTGGCGTGGAATAGCAGAGGGTAGGGGTCTAATTGGCTAATGGTGGGTGGATCTTCGGGTATGGATAATACTGTATCAGTAACCAGGAGAGTACGCGATCGCTTATGCAACATCGCCACTTCTACAAATGCGCCTCCCCCCAAATTAATGTCTAAAATTGCATAGTCTAACTCATCACCAAAGGGAGCTTGACTACTATCCTCTGGTAATATCTGTGTGCGTTTTTGGGGAAATCCTAGCCAACTCAGGGGCATATTCCAGGGGAAACTCCACTGGTGAGGGGCAATGAATACTTGGGCTTGGGGAAAACATCTCGCAAATGGCCCTACAAATACTTTATGTTCTAAACCTGAACTAGTTGGTAAAATAATGTACTTAACTTCTCCGTGCCTAGCGACCAACTCCTTAACTAGTTTGATACACTCTGACGTTGCCGCTACAGGTGCATAAACTAACAAACCACCTGCATCTAGTTTGATCACCGTCATGCGAATGGGAACTATAGCGTAGAGAATGCCATGCAGTTGATCAAATGTCCAAATAGTATCTTTAACTACTTCTTGACAAATTGTCCGCCGTTTGTAGTAGGGATAAAGTGGCAAAGCCAACCAGAACGGCCAAAACCAATCTTGAGGATTCTCACTTATTGACTTTACCCGTGATGTCATCATCTTTCAGTGTTGGGGATTGGGGATTGGGGATTGAAGACTAAATTTGATTTTGAAGCTCCTTTTTCATTTTTAACATTGAGATATGCAACGCATTGATTAATATAATTTAAGAAAGATTAAGCTCAAAATATAGTAAGTATTCAAGTGCTGAGTGCGAAGTCATTCTTCCCCTGCTTTACCAGTCTCCAGTCCCCAATCCCCAATCCCCAGCCCCCATTATGAGCCAAACTGCCCTGAATCTAGTTGCCATATCCGTGTTTCTGATGACGTTATCGGCATTGTTGGGGCCTTTAATTAACTTATCCCCTGCAATTCCGGCAATTACGACCTTCACAATTTTGGGTATAGCTACTATTGATAGTTTCAGTTTGCAAGGTAAGGGTGGTGCGCTGCTGTTAGATTGGATTGCGGGATTTTCTCCACAACATCGCGATCGCATTATTCACCACGAAGCTGGACATTTCCTAGTCGCCCACTTGTTGGGAATTCCCGTCACAGGCTATACCCTCAGCGCGTGGGAAGCCCTAAAACAAGGACAATCAGGCCTTGGTGGTGTAACTTTTGATGATCAAGAAATAGCTTTGCAACTACAGCAGGGCAAAATCACCACCCAAATGCTAGATCGCTACTGCACTGTTTGGATGGCGGGGATCGCCGCAGAAAGCTTAGTTTATGAACGTGCGGAAGGTGGTAATGATGATCAAAGCAAGTTAGCTAGTGTGTTAAAAGTTTTGGGTTTTTCAGAATCAACCTATCAACAAAAGAAAAGATTTCACGCCCTACAAGCGAAAACTCTTTTACAAGAAAACTGGTCTAGTTACCAAGCTTTAGTCCAGGCGATGAGACAACGCGGTACAGTTGCAGACTGCCAAAAAGCTATTGTGACAGAGGTGTAATAGGTAGTATTGTTTTGAGCTTCTGGAATAGCCTATAAATCTGGGCTTTCAATCTAAAATCCGTCTTGAAAAGTTTCCTACGGCGGGAAACCCGCCTACAGAACTTTTGTCTTCGACACGCTACGCGAACGCAAAATCCAAAATCCAAAATAGGTATAAGGGTGTAGGGGAAGAATACTTGATATTCATTCGTTCCCCTATACCCCTATACCCCTATAGCATCATACCCTTACACCCCCATACCCCTACTGATTCCAGAAACAGTCTCTAAACTGGAAGCTTGAGAATATTGTCCCCAAGTAATGACCCTGTTTCTACCAGATGCTTTTGCAGCCAGGAGACACTGGTCAGCACGATGTAACAAATTTATCCCTTTTTCGTCGTCGTCGGGTTGCAAAATGGCTACACCTAAACTAATGGTGATCTGCAAATGTAACTGACTGTTAATTGCAAAGGTTTGTTCTCTAACTATCCGGTTCAGACGTTCTGCGACAGTTAAAGCTTCGTCACCGTTGGTGTGGGGTAAAAGTACAACAAATTCTTCTCCTCCATAGCGAAAAGCTGTGTCTTGACTACGTAAATTATGACGTAGCCGACTACACAGTAATTGCAACAGGCGATCGCCTACTAAATGCCCATGCTGATCATTTACTTTTTTGAAAAAGTCTACATCCAAAATAATCAAGCTTAGGGGAGTATCTTGACTACGGGCTTTATTGATTTGTCTGGGTAAATCCCATTCTAGGGCGCGACGATTATTTAAATCTGTGAGTGAATCTGCTAGGGCGATCGCTGAGAGAATATCATTTGTGTTCATCAACTCACGATACTTTTTGACTTTCCGCACACCAACTGTTAATTGACTGAGAATTAAAATTTTGGTGGCAGTTGTTAGACGATTATTAGTCTCTTCAGTTAATAACCAAATATAGGCATCTGCACCTTGATTTAGTGCATTAGCCATCATCTCGAACTCCCACTCCCAACTGCTTAGGCTTTTATCGATTAGCTGCTGAGGACGATCCTCTAGCAAAATACAATGTATCCAGGATAGCTGGTTTTGTTCTTTCAACCACCGACAAACTCTGATGCTATCCTGACAACTTGCCTGCACAAATATGACATCTGGCTGCACAATTTGGATGTGCAACACTGCCTGATTAAAGTCAATAGACACTTTTAAATTAAAAGTGCTGGCATCATGAATCTGATCAGGAAGCGTGGCAAGAAATTCATGACTTCCAAAGACCAGAATGCTGGTTTTCATTGCTGTGCTTTTCGCCTTTATTCTTGCTAATATTTGAGTTTATTTCTGCCAAATCTATGGATTTACTCTTCTCCAATTATGCTTGTATATATATATACATTCTTAACTCAAAAAAACTAAAATTCTGAAAGCTTAATATCCTCTTAATACCTGTGCATGAACATAATGGAAGCCGAATTATATTCACTGATTTTAATTAACAAATTAATCCAGTTTTTTATTTTTTAAACAGTGAAAATACTGAACATTACTAGGGAATCGTATTAATATCTTTTTTTGTAAATGTGTGATTATTTAAGACAGCTTAAAACAATCATAAATGTATGGTTTAAACTTCAAAAAAATCAAATATTACATACATACAATTATGATAGTAATGCTCAAGTCTAAAGCATCAGTATAAATAATGAAAAATACATATTTTTTTGCTTCACATATACAATACATCTATACGTGCTTTCGCGTAAAAACATCGCTTTATTATGGAATTCACACAAAAAATATAAATTTTACTGTAAAGTTATATACCTCTATACAGATGTAAAATTTGAGTAAAAACCAAGCAAATATCCTGAAGGAATATTCACTCTTTTTTCTATGAAAAGCTAGTCGAACAATAATCTAGTGAAGCTGGGTAAATGCGGTAATCAAACTAGTAAGCCACAGTGTGGTGAAATTGTATTTGTGTATGGATATGTTGCAAGTTGTAAAAGAAAATTGGGGATCAAAATTTTTGTAAGATAAATGGCTTGCCCCGCATCTAAATTTTAAATTCTTCTGTGTAGGCTGTTAAATATTACTTATCAACTGTTAACTGTTCCAGCAACCTATGAATTAGCACCTGGAATCAGTCAAAATTACTTATAGGAATCTACTGGCATTGGGGAAAATCCTGGTGTATATACATTGTTTGTGTCAGATTTGAGATATTGCAGATTTACGTACTGGATATATTTTTAATGCTGAATTTAAATTCAACCGAGTATTTCCTGTAATACGTATTTTTATATAGCTATATTAATCACTTTAAAATCAAGAATTATTACGTAAGTCAAGGTTTAACTGAATTAGTAGTTATGCAATGATGGTTGAGTTCTACATCTGCTGTCAGGCAGATTCCAGAAATCATACAGACATAGAACTGCTGAAAAACCGCAAATTTGTGGCAGCAAAGGGAAACAAAATGCAAAAATATATAGAGTTCTGTGAGCAGTAGCGGGATGTTGACTAGTGTGCTGTTAGCGGTGGCGGGGTGTTAAGCCCGTAAACATACTAGACTTTAGGCTCTAGTTCCTATTACAGCAAGGCGTAAATAAAGCCCTTATCATGACATAGGCAAAAAGCTGATTAAATAACTATTCTTTTTTCTTAACTTTTGCCTGCTTCTACTAACCCCTACTCGTTAAATAAAATTAGTTTGTCATTTCTTCCCATGTCTTCAAACCCCCAGTCCATCGGCGGTAACGAAATCCGCGCTAAATTCCTTAACTTCTATGCTCAAAGGGAACACCAAATTTTACCCAGTGCTTCCCTAGTACCAGAAGATCCTACTGTGCTGCTGACGATCGCGGGGATGCTACCATTTAAACCGATATTCCTGGGGCAGCGCACACCAGAATTTAAGCGGGCGACAACTTCCCAAAAGTGCATCCGTACTAATGATATTGAGAACGTCGGACGCACGAAACGGCATCATACATTTTTTGAGATGCTGGGTAATTTTAGTTTTGGTGACTATTTTAAAGAACAAGCGATCGCTTGGGGATGGGAAATCTCTACGGAGGTGTTTGGCTTACCCAAGGAACGTTTAGTAGTCAGCGTTTTTGAAGAAGACGACGAAGCCTTTGCTATCTGGCGGGATCAAATTGGTGTACCAGCAGCCAGAATTAAGCGTATGGGTGCAGATGACAACTTTTGGGTATCTGGCCCGACTGGCCCCTGTGGCCCTTGTTCCGAAATATATTACGATTTTCACCCAGAACGGGGCGATGACAATATAGATTTAGAAGATGACACCCGATTCATCGAGTTTTATAACTTGGTCTTCATGCAATACAATCGGGATGCCGAAGGTAACTTAACACCCCTGCAAAATAAAAACATCGACACTGGTATGGGTTTGGAGAGAATGGCGCAAATCCTCCAACAAGTACCGAATAATTATGAAACAGATTTAATTTTCCCGATTATCGAAACAGCCGCCAAAATCGCGGGGATCAATTACCACAGCAGCGACGAGAACACCAAAGTTTCTTTAAAAGTCATCGGGGATCACGTCCGTTCCGTGGTTCACATGATTGCAGATGAAATCCGCGCCTCTAATGTGGGGAGGGGTTACGTATTGCGGCGATTAATTCGGCGGGTGGTGCGTCATGGCAGATTAATTGGCATTACAGGCGAATTTATTAACCAAGTGGCGGAAACTGCGATCGCTCTTTCGGAATCAGCATACCCCAATGTGCGCCAAAGAGAAGCGACAATCAAAGCCGAACTGCAACGCGAAGAAGCGAATTTCCTCAAAACATTAGATAGGGGTGAGAAACTCCTAGCGGAAATCATCGCTGAGGTGAAAAAGCAAGGTAGAACCGTGATTAGTGGTGAAAGTGCGTTTAGACTGTACGACACCTACGGCTTCCCCCTGGAACTTACCCAAGAAATCGCGGCGGAAAATCACCTCACTATTGATGAAGACGACTTTAATGTCGAGATGCAAAAGCAAGTCGAACGCGCCAAAGCCGCCCACGAAACCATCGACTTAACAGTACAAGGTTCTCTCGACAAACTTGCGGAACATATTCACGCCACCGAATTTTTAGGTTATACCCAACCAGCCGCAACAGCGAAAGTTGAAGTTTTATTAGTTGATGGTGTTTCCCAAGAAGCCGCCGAAGCCGGAACAGACGTGCAGATTGTCCTCAACCAGACCCCATTCTATGCCGAATCTGGGGGACAAATCGGCGATCGCGGTTATATTTCCGGCGATGGCGTAGTTGTGCGCGTCGAAGATGTGAAAAAAGAATCCGACTTCTTTGTCCACTTCGGACGCATCGAACGCGGAACACTGTGCGTAGGCGATATCGTCACCGCCCAAATTGATTGGGCTTGTCGTCGTCGCGCCCAAGCCAACCATACAGCCACCCACCTGCTACAAGCGGCGTTAAAGAAAATCGTCGATGAGGGCATATCTCAAGCCGGTTCTTTGGTATCCTTCGACAGACTACGCTTTGACTTCAACTGTCCCCGCGCCTTAACACCAGAAGAAGTTCAACAAGTAGAAGAACAGATTAACACCTGGATTTCTGAAGCCCACTCCGCCAAAATCGAAGTATTACCCTTAGCCGAGGCGAAAGCGAGGGGTGCTGTGGCGATGTTTGGAGAAAAATACGGTGATGAAGTCCGCGTCATCGATTTCCCTGGTGTATCTATGGAATTATGCGGAGGTACGCACGTAAGTAATACTGCTGAGATTGGCGTATTTAAGATTATTACTGAAGCTGGTGTGGCTTCTGGAGTGCGACGAATTGAAGCGGTATCTGGCCCCGCTATCTTAGACTACTTAAATATACGGGATAAAGTAGTTAAAGATTTAAGCGATCGCTTTAAAGTCAAACCCGAAGAACTACCAGACAGAATCACCACCCTACAAAGCGAATTGAGAAACGCTGAAAAGCAACTAGAAACGCTCAAAGGACAATTAGCGATCGCCAAATCCGACAGCTTGTTACAAACCGCAACAACTCTAGGCGAACATAAAATTATCGTCGCCGAATTGGAAGGCGTTGACCCCGAATCCCTAAAAACCGCCGCCGAACGCTTATTACAAAAAATCGGTAACGGTGCAGTAGTCCTGGGTTCAGTTCCCGAAGCCGGAAAAGTCAGCTTAGTTGCAGCCTTTAGCCCCGAAGTTAACAAGAAAGGGTTACAGGCGGGTAAATTTGTGGGTGCGATCGCGAAAATCTGCGGTGGTGGTGGTGGTGGAAGACCAAACCTCGCCCAAGCCGGCGGACGCGACGCAAGCAAATTACCAACCGCCTTAGAACAAGCACAGAGTGATTTAAATTCCGCCTTGGGTTAGTTGTAAATTCTTCTAACTAGCCAGGTAAATATATTAAGAATTTTTGTGATGGGTTATAGTTTTGCTTAACCCATCTTTATATTTACCTTCTAAACAAATTGTACTTACCGTATCCTAAATAAAATATATACTTTTTTACAAAGAATAAATACTTAAGTCATTAAATAATCCTCTTATCAGATCGTAAAGATAGATTTTTAGAGCAAAAATTTTAAATACCTCAAGTCTTTAATTCACAACGGATAGATGGGTATTTCTGATATAACACTTTAATTCAATCTTGCGAATTAAAAAAAAATGCCCTAAATTTTAATTCAGTTATCACAATTAAAATTTATTTATAAAATAAATATCAGACATGGACAAATCGGTCTTTACGGAGAATTGTTCAGGAAAACTTTGGGAGATATCGGTAGAGGGCAGCAAGGATTGGTCTTTTATTCCCAACCCCTTACCAGAAAATTGGGAAATGCCTATTGAAATTTGGTCGTTACTAGTTCAAGCGCGTGAGGAACTAGCGAGATTGGATGGTGTTGGCAGATATATGCCAAACTATAATTTATTGTTGCGTCCCTTGCAAAGACGAGAAGCATTGCGTTCATCTAGTCTAGAAGGGACTTATGCTACACCCCAACAACTTTTACTTTTTGAGATTGAACCCAGAGAACCACGCTCGGCAGATGATCCTGTAAATGCTTGGCAAGAAGTTTGGAACTATAACAGAGCATTGGAGCTAGGATTAAATTTATTGGAAGAGAGGCCTCTGTCTTTAAACCTTATCCGAAGTATTCATCAAGAACTTTTATCTGGAGTTCGTGGATTCCAAAGAGATCCGGGCAATTTTCGCCGTTCTCAAGTTCATATCGGTTCAGACAGACGATTTGTTCCGCCACCTCCCAACGAAATCATGCCTTGCTTGGATGCTTTGGAGAAGTACATACATCAGGAAAAAGATATAGACTCTTTGATTGTATGTTTTATGGTGCATTATCAGTTTGAAGCAATTCATCCGTTTCTTGATGGCAATGGTAGGGTAGGTAGATTATTACTTTCATTAATGATTTACGAACATTGCAAACTCAGCCAACCCTGGTTATATTTAAGTGCCTTTTTTGATCGGTATAAAGACGAATATGTCAATCTCTTGTTTGAAGTCAGTGCAGAAGGAAACTGGAAAGATTGGATTGCTTTTTGTCTGCGTGGGACTATCGAACAGTCACGAGACGCAATCAGGCGTTTTGATATGCTGCTCAACCTCCGTACTCAATACATGGAGTTGCTTTCCCAATCCAATGGAAACATTAGACTCAATCGGCTTATTGATCACCTGTTTGAATCACCAGCCATCACCATTCCACAATTAGCACAAATGTGTAACATATCTTATCCTACGGCGCGCGCTGACCTTGAAAGACTAGTAAATGTTGGGATTCTCGTAGAGTCAGATATACAGGAACGTCCAAAAATTTACTTTGCTTCGCACATTCTGGATATTGCTTACAGTGATTTTCCTAATGAGTAATGCTGAATTTCTGAGACAAAAATTACTAAATTTGATGAAAATTCTCTCGTTGCGCCTCTGCGCCTACCGCAAGCGGAACGCTTGGCGGCGAATGCGTGAGGCAAAAATAATACTTCATCCCACACAGCCAAAGTTATTTAACCCTCCCTCCACCCATCAAAAACCCAACAGCCTCAACCGTCGCCCTTTGTCCGTCCAACATCGCTACAAACTCACCCTTGTACATTACCGTGATGCGATCGCTCATCATAACTGCTGCTAACTAGCAAGTTTTGTATCGGGGTGAAATCCCGATGAAAAAACTTAACAGCGAATTGATTTAATTACTGTTGGTATGTATAAGTTATGCCATCAAGCTGCATCGTCACTACACCATTTTTTTCTTGAGGTGGCTGAGTAATTTGAAACTCCCTTTTAATCGGGCCTAAACCAATTGTCAGAGTTTTATCTGTAAAAGTTGTTGCACCACCTGTAACTGAACTATTGGAAGTCTTGAAGTCGCCACCACCATCTAGATAAATTTTGACAAACGTGCCATCCTTAGCCACCCAATTACCGGTGTAAATTTGTTGCTCTGTACTTAGGGGCGTTTTATTAGCACTACAACTAGAAACAATAGGTACAACAGCGAGAGTAGCAATTAGTGCGGGTACGGTTAATCTGTTAAACATAATATAGACTGTTCGATGATTTGCTAATATGCTCTACAGCACAGCTTCCTGCGTTTTCGGATCAAACTCTTATTTAGATTTCAGAGAAGCATCTGACGCAATTCTCTGAGCTTTTACAGGAATTTCAATCACAAACTTTGTCCCTTGTCCTAGTGTGGAGTCACACCAAAGATTACCGTTATGCTTCTGGGTGACAATTTGATAGCTGACAAATAAACCTAAGCCTGTACCTTTACCAACAGGTTTGGTAGTGAAGAAAGGATCAAATAGTTTAGAGCGAATCTCTTCGGGAATGCCTGCACCATTATCAGAAATCATAATCATCACTTGGTTAGTGTCCATTTGACGAGTCTGAATCCAGATGTTGTTGACAATATCATCAAACAAACGCCCCTGATTAGATGCTTCTAAAGCGTCAACAGCGTTGTTTAAAAGACTCATAAACACTTGATTCAGGGAGCTAGCATCACATTCAATTGGTGGTAACTCACCATAATCTTTAATTACCTGAATCTCAGGGCGATCGCTTGTCGCCTGCAATCGATGTTGTAAAATCACCAAGGTGCTGTTAATTCCTTGATGAATATCTACCGCCTTCCATTCTGCTTCATCTAAGCGCGAGAAGTTACGCAGTGATAACACAATAGTATGGATGCGCTCAGTCCCAATTTTCATGGACTGAATAATCTTGGTTAAATCTTCCTGTAAAAAATCAAGTTCCAATTTATCCAATTCTTTATGCAGGGTTTCGGGTGGGTGGGGATAGTGTTTTTGGTAAGTTTGCAATGCTCTCAACAAACCTTGGATATGCTCAGAAAGATAAATTAAGTTGCCATGAATAAAACTCACCGGATTATTTATTTCATGGGCAATTCCTGCCACCATCTGTCCTAATGCAGACATTTTTTCACTATGAAGCATTTGTAATTGAGTTTGTTTCAGGGTTTCTAGGGTTTGCTTCAGGGTTGTATTCTTTTCATTTAATTCTTCTGTTCTTTGGTTAACTCGAACTTCTAGAGTTTCATTAGTTCTAGCTAATTCGGCAAAGGCTAAACTGAGCTTGGTTTGTGCTTGTATTCGTTCTGCAATTGTTGCTGTCAGTACCAGAATTGTGAGTGTAATTACGCCAATAAAAGATTGTAGTAAAAGCAAAGATTGATTGAGATCCTCCGTCACAAAACCACCTTTGCCATTAACTGTGGCAATGACAGCGATCGCTGCCACAATAAAAGTCAACAGGGTGGCAACTGGTTGTCCCAGTCGAAAGGCAGACCAAATCAACATCGGAATCAACATATACTCCAGATGATACCCCTCACCAAAAGCAACTTTGCTCACAAGAATAACCAACCCGATGAGGATACTTGGTTCTAATACGATTAACCAGAATCTTAAAAACTGTAAGTTGCTGGGGAATTGTAGAAGATCACCCTCTGATGTTGAACCGAGAGATAACCATTGCCAGTTGGAATGTCGATTTTTTTCCCTGAATTGTCCCCAACTCAACAGAATCGGAGTCACAATAAAAATTCCCGAAACATTAGAAATCCACCAAGTTAACCAAACTGTCCAATATGCTGTCCAGGGAACTTTACCACTCAACGCCAAGGAAGCTACTCCCACAGTTGCATTGATACTTGGCCCCACCATGCCAGTTAAAAGCAAAAATTTGAATACATCTTTGACACGTTCTAAGGGATAACGATAGTTGGTAGTTTTCCGCAGTAAGACAGCACCCAACAGAGTCCCTAGCATTGTACCGATCGCAATTAAGATAACTGGTAAGGTGGAAACTACCAAGGATAAAAAACTTGTTGAATCTCGGAATGCCCAGAAATTGGCGAGAAATGAACCCACCAACACACCCCACCCCATCCAGTTACCAAACAACAAAACAGCCCCAGATGCAATCCCATCCGGTGGCCAAACTGGAGTCACATCTTGGGGTGTAGAGGCAAGATGGCGTGAAATTTCAGCCATCCCATAGTAGGCGATCGCCAAAACAACGGTTCCTCCGATTTGCCTTAGCACATCAGGAAATATCAGGGCTTTTGGTTGAATCATCCGTTTAGTGGCTGCTCGATATCAACGTTCCTTTCTATACATAGAATGCCCTTTTCTTGTAAAGTCGGAACATCGAGTAGCTAGGAAAATGGGGACTGGGGAAGCGGCATTGTCAAGAATTAATCTTTCCTCCGGCCATCAATAAACCAATCTCCTGAATTGTTGCCGTTTTTGCGTCCAAAATTCCCACAAACTCACCCTTGTACATTACCGCGATGCGATCGCTCATCGCCATCACTTCTTCTAACTCAGTAGAAATATACACAATTGCCGCACCGCGATCGCGTTCTCTCAATAGCCGTGAATGTACCGACGCGATCGCCCCCACATCTAAACCCCGTGTTGGTTGCATCGCCACAATTAAATCTGGTTCTCGCGCCAATTCTCGCGCTAACACCACCTTTTGTTGATTTCCTCCTGATAGCTGACTCACTAGAATATCTTCCCCAGTCGCCCGAATATCAAACTCTTGCATTGCAACTTGGGCATGATTTTTAATCACGGCTGATTGTAATAAAAAATAACGACAAAAAGGCAAGTTTTTAAACATCTTTAAAATCAGATTTTGGGCAATACTAAATTGCAACACCAACCCCATCTTTTGCCTATCTTCTGGTATATAACCGATAGCTTTTTCTGTAGTAATTTTCCCCTCTTTCACCCGCCGCAAACCTGTAATTGCATCAGCTAATTCCCGTTGTCCATTTCCATCTACCCCCGCAATACCCAAAATTTCCCCAGCCCGCACTTCAAAAGACACACCACCCACAGCCGTTACACCTCTATCATCCGCCACTTGCAAATTCTCCACCGACAAGACAACCTTTCCCAGTGACGCAGGTGATTTATTAACTTGCAACGTTACTTCGCGCCCCACCATCAATTCCGCTAGCTGCTGGGGTGTGACAGCTTCAGTCTGGGTATTAGCCACGACTTTTCCCCGACGTAACACGGTGACTGTATCGCAGAGATTGATTACCTCTTCTAACTTGTGACTAATAAAAATAATCGTATTTCCAGCCGCCGCCAGTTGACGCAAAATCATCATTAATGATTCCACCTCTGGAGGAGTTAAAACCGCCGTTGGTTCATCGAGAATCAATATTTTCGCTTGGCGGTAAAGCACCTTGAGAATTTCTACCCGTTGCTGTATACCTAGAGGTAAATTTTCAACCTTAACACTGGGGTCAATTTCTAAGCCATAACTCTGGGATAAAGCCGCAATTTCCTGTTGTTTTTGGCGCAGGTTTAAATGTAATGTTTTTTCTCTACCTAAAATAATATTTTCTGTAACAGTTAATTGAGGCACAAGCATGAAATGTTGGTAAATCATGCCAATTCCTAATTTAATTGCTGCATTGGTTGAAGTTATCTTGACTAGTTGATGGTTGAGATAAATTTGACCAGCATCAGGTTGATATAGACCACTAATAATATTCATTAAAGTAGTCTTACCTGCGCCATTTTCACCCAGAATTGCGTGAATCTTACCAGTATCAACGCTCAGACTAATGTTGTCATTAGCGACAAATGAGCCAAAACACTTAGTAATGCTTTCTAATCGTAAAGACATTTCATTAATTGGATATAAATATTCTGGTTTGTAGTCAGCACTTTAGTGCTGATAAAATAAGGACTAAAGTCCTTACTACTAACTATTTATTCATGATTTCTTCGCACAACGGGTATTTTTACCCGCTTCTTGACAATCTTCAAAATAAATTTTCTTAGCAATAATCTCTTGTTTAACTTTGAGAGCATCTTGCTTAATTTTTTCTGGTACGACTGCACCGAAATTACCTAATTTTAATATGTCTGGTCTTTCCAACCCGACTGTATAAATCTGTCCCTTAATTTGCTTTTTTCGTGCTACTTCTGCTAAATAAGCTATAGCAACATCTAACCTTTTCACAGCACTAGTTAACACCGCTTTTGGCGCAATATCTAACTGGTCTTTGGTATTCCCAAAAGCATAAACACCTTTATCACTTGCTGCTTGCAAAACTGCGGGGGAAGCACTATCTAACCACTGATAAATCACATCAGCACCAGCAGAAATTAAAGCTAATGTCGCTTCCTTGGCTTTCGCCACATCATTCCAATCGCCTGTAAATGTAGAAGTAATTTTAATCTCAGGTTTGACTGATTTCGCCCCTAATTCAAAACCTCTCAATTCTTCCTGGGTAGCGGGAAATTCTTGTCCGGCGATGTAGGCTAATTGATTTGATTTGGTCATCGCTGCGGCAATAATACCGCACAGATAACTACCTTGTAGATGATCTATTCGCAAGGATGCAATATTTTCACCTTTGAGATTACCATTCACACCCACAAAAAAAGTATTAGGAAATTGTGCGGCGATTTGTTCAATAGCAGCGTCAAATTGTCCACCGTGGGCGAATACCAAATTATAACCCTTACGGGCAAAGTCTGATAAAGCTTCCGTTTGATCAGCTTGGGCGACTTGTTCCACATAGGCGACTTCTGCACCTAGCTTTTGTTTAGCCAGGTTTACCCCTTCATAACCAGACTGATTCCACGCTTGATCAGTGATGACTCCAGGGAGTGCGATCGCTATTTTAAATCCTCCGTCGCCAGTCTTCGCAACTGGGGTTGTTGATTGGCTACAAGCTTTTAGTAGTAGGCTGGTAGCAACAGTAGCAGAACCATACAGGACGAATCGACGGCGAGTAAAATTGAGCGTCATAAACTAACCTGAAAATTATAAAGTCATTTTGTTACTCAACTACTCTAAAGTCGTAAGTGTTTTTTGGGAAGATATATCCTCATTTTCCCACTGCTGAGTGAGGACAGGCTGATATTAGTGCGTCAAACTAGAGCCGTAGAAATTAACAATCAGCCGCAACCCATGAACAAGCACAAAGAACTCTTACGCGTCATTTTGGCTATATCTCTGATCATAGTTGGTATTACACATTTTGCTATCCCCGCACCCTATGTAAAAATTATGCCACCACAACTTCCTTACCCGTTGGAGTTAGTTTATCTGAGTGGCTTTTATGAAATACTGGGTGGTATTGGTTTATTAGTCCCGCCTGTTAGTCAAGCTGCGGCTTGGGGATTAATTGCATTATTTATTGCAGTTTTCCCAGCAAATATTAACCAAGCCATAAATCATATTAAAATTGAAAACATACCTTATTCTGATTCAAATTTGTTTCAGGTAATTAGACTTCCCTTACAAGCAGTGTTTATTGCTTGGGCTTGGTGGTACACAAAACCTAGTGACAGAGAAAAACAAGCTTCTCTCATTCCTAAGTCAATAATTCCTAGAGAATTGCAATGGTAATCATAGAGTGATATGAATAAAACAAAAACAGTAGAAAAATTACAAGCACAATGGATTAGCCCAGAGAATTTTCAACGTTATGGGCAAGTCATTTTTCCTAGTCGTGATGGTAAAACTTTTGATAATGAAGACGCTCAATTAAACTTACAAAATGGCACACCGCGTTTTTATATTATGCACCTACAAAAGCGCGGACGAAAGTTTCATAAAATCACTCGTCATTTGCAGTGTACACAATGTTTAGGTTCTCTAGAGGGGAAGGATTGGCTCATGGCTGTTTGTCCTCCCTATAATGATTTAGTTGAGCCAGTGTTGGCAGAAATTGCCGCTTTTCGCATTCCTGGTAATTGTTTTATTAAGTTAAATGCGGGAACTTGGCACGCTGGGCCATATTTTGAGCATGATTTTGTAGATTTTTATAACTTAGAATTGGCTGATACCAATGTGGTAGATCATTTCACTCATGACTTTTTGCAAAGTCATCAATTGGAGTTTGAGATGATTTAAATACTATCTATCAAGTAAATCTTGAGATCACAAGACGACATAACATAATATAGCACAATAATTATCTCTGCCAGCTTTTCTGGCAATAACTGGTCTAAGCTTTCTCTGTCTCAATCTTGAGACAGGCTTTTATTTATATTGGTGATACACCTCCTCAAGTGTCCCCTTTGTCAATACTCTGGAAGCTGAATCATTGTGTTTACATTCTGTGCCAAACTGGCGAGACTTAATTAGTAATCAACTGTTATAAAAATAATGTCTTAAATTAAGTCTGACACATTTTTTATATCTAAGGGTCGTAATAGACAAAATTAGCGCGATATAGCTAATGAGAAGAATAAGTCAAATATAATTGCCAGTACATATATCTAACAATCCCGTTTTATTTGAGAAAAACTTACTATCTATAAATAGCTGCTCTACCTGACAAAATCGCGATCAAGTAGTGACATACAGATATTGCAAAAATCAAATATGAAACCTATAGATAGTAGATGAGAAGGTTCATGTGAAGCTTATTCTTTTCCCAAGCTATAAATAACTATCAACCATTAGTAATTTGTGGCAAAATGAGTAATCTATTTTTAAAATTACATCGGCACTTGCAAAAATATTTTCGTGGCTCTCATCAAGGCTTGCTGAATTTTAGGAACAAATATTTAATTATTCTTGATGCGGTTATCTTTGCTAATACGCCATTATTAGCATTGTTCCTGACTGCTGATAGCAAAATAGGGTTGCAAACCTATATATTTGACTTAGGCAGAGTCACAATAGTTTTTTTAATAGTCAAAATAGTTGTATTGTGGAATTTACGCTTTTATAACCTTTACTGGCGATACGCAAGCATTGAAGAGTTAATCAATTTGAGCTTTTCTATGGGTATTACGGTAGTTATTCAAAAATTAATCTTTTATAATTTAGATTTTCTGCCGTATTTTATTGCAGCTAAATTACCACCATCATTGCCCTTAGTGGATGGCTTACTTGCTTTTTTTCTTGTAGGTGGAGTACGTTTTAGTATTCGGATTTTAGAGAGGATTAATCAAAAGTATATAGGATTTTCTTTGCAAGAGCGTGTACTGATTATAGGTGCGGGTAATGCAGGCATTAGACTTGTAGAAGAAATGCAAAGAAATCCACAACTTGGTTTCAATCCTATTGCATTTATTGATGATGATCCGCGTAAACTACACGCCAAGATTCGCGGCATTTCAGTAGTAGGCGATCGCTACACTATTCCTGATGTTATACAATCATTACAAATTCAGAAAGTTATCATAGCTATGCCGACAGTTGCAGGTACAGTTATTCGAGAAATTGTAGATATTTGCAAAGCAACTGGTATCCAAACTAGCACTTTACCAGGAATACATGAAATCCTTAATGGTCGCGTCAGAGTAGACAGCATTCGAGACGTAAGAATTGAAGACTTACTAAGACGTGAACCAATACAAACAGATATTGAACAGGTATCCCAATTTCTCAAAGGTAAAGCCGTACTAATTACAGGTGCAGGTGGCTCAATTGGTAGCGAAATTTGCCGTCAAATTTGTAAATGTCGTCCTGCCGAAATCATGCTCATAGGACATGGAGAAAATTCTGTTTTCAATATTCATCAAGAATTAGAACAGTTAATCAAAATACTCAAAGAAGATGGCAAAGCTCAAGGATACACACCGCGTATACATACCTTCATCGCTGATATTCGGTTTCAAGAGCGACTTAAACACGCCTTTGAAAAATTTCGACCTGATGTAATTTTTCACGCAGCCGCACATAAACACGTTCCTTTAATGGAATTAAATTCCCCAGAAGCCATTACTAATAATGTGCTAGGTACAAAAAACCTCTTGGATATGGCATTAAAATATGATGTTCAAAATTTCGTGATGATTTCCACAGATAAAGCCGTCAATCCTACTAACATTATGGGGGCTAGTAAAAGAGTCGCAGAAATGTTAGTTCTACAGGCTGCCAAAGATAGTGGTAAATCTTATGTCGCTGTACGTTTTGGTAATGTTTTAGGTAGTCGTGGCAGTGTAGTACCTACCTTTAAAAAACAAATTACGGCTGGTGGGCCAATAACAGTCACTCATCCAGATATCTGCCGCTATTTTATGACTATTCCAGAAGCGGTGCAATTAGTTTTACAGGCAGCAGTGTTAGGTCGTGGTGGTGAAGTGTTAATGCTAAATATGGGTGAACCTGTAAAAATTGTAGACTTGGCTAAGGAACTCATTAAATTATCAGGATATGAAGTTTATAAAGACATTGACATAGTATTTACCGGTTTAAGACCAGGAGAAAAACTATTTGAGGAACTGTTTATTGAGGGAGAAGAATATGAAAAAACTGAGCATGAGAAGTTGTTTGTTGTCAAAAATGCTAGTAAAATCTTGCCCCATAAATTATCTATGAATGTAGAGTTATTATGCGTGGCGGCTGCTAGAAATGATGTCAAATCAATCATGTTGTTATTACAAGAATTAGTTTCAGGTTACAAAGTTAAAACTTCTGAAAATAATTTTGTATCAAATGTAAAAACCAGTAACTATTCAACTTCAAATTCACCAGAAACTTTATTAACCAAAGCCGAAGTACAAGGCGTTTAAACCAATTCGCAATAGGCTACGTCCCGCTTTGCTCTAAGCGCAGCTATGCCCTAGGCTTTATACCAATTCAAAATTCAAAATTAAGAAATTGAGACTCAGCAAAGCTCTTGACGTTTACATCTGAATCAAATTTTTTGTGAATTGGTATTAGTCCCGCTACGCTAACGCTTTTTCCGTGTTGTAAGGGGGATTTAAAAAGAGCCACAACACTTGCGCCTTGATAGAAGCTGAGGACGTAACCCTGGATTTCTCAACAATTCATGCAACCTCATTCCAGAGTCAGTAGGGGCGGATTGAGCGAAATCTTCGTGAATAATCCGAGTATATCTGCGAACCCGCCCCTACTGTTTGTGAGAAATGCAGGGTAAACCCCTAAATTTTGTTACATCGTGAGCAACAAAAAGGATTAGTTTTACAGCAGTATATGTCAGAAAATCAACCCATAACTCTACGACGTAACTTTTCTTGGACATTCATTGGTAATGCGGTTTACGCAGCTTGTCAATGGGGAATGTTGGTAGTCATGGCTAAATTCGGTAGTCCAGAGATGGTAGGACAGTTTAGCTTGGGACTGGCGGTCACGACACCTATCATTATGTTTACAAATCTGCAATTACGTGTCATTCAAGCCACCGATGCTAAAAAACAATATCTTTTCAGTGATTACTTGGGCTTGAGGCTACTGTCAACAGCTGTGGCATTAGTGATAATTACAAGCATTAGTTTCTCAGGATTATATCGCGGTGAAATATCCGCAATTATCTTATTGATTGCTGTGGCTAGAGCATTTGAATGTATTAGTGATGTCTTGTATGGACTCGTCCAGCAACAAGAACGGATGGATAGAATTGGGATATCACAGATTATTAAAGGTGTTTTATCACTACTATTTCTATATTTAGGATTGTATTTCACCGGACAATTAGTGTGGGGTGTGACGGGGTTAATTCTTGCTTGGGCTTTTGTTTTACTAACCTACGATATTCCTAGTGGCATATTGTTGCTCAAGGATAAGACGAGATTAAAACCAAGGCTGTATATCAAAACTGTTGGGAAGTTAATAAAACTCTGTCTACCCTTGGGGTTAGTCATGATGCTAATTGCATTTAATAGCAACATACCTCGTTATTTTATTGAATACCATTTAGGAGAGCGTGAACTGGGCTTATTTGCCCCGATTGCATACATCACCTATGCAGGACAAACTCTAGAAGGAGCATTAGAACAATCTACTAGCTCTCGACTGGCTCAATATTACATGAATGGACAAACAAAGGCCTTCATAAATTTGCTTTTGAAGTTAATTAGCTTGGGTTTATTCATAGGTGTAATTGCTACTGCTATGGCCACAGTGGGAGGAAAATTAATTCTGAGTTTGTTGTACACCGCAGACTATGTGAAATATTCCGAAATCTTTGTTTGGTTTATGGTAATCATGACAGTTGAATATGTTGCCTCTTTCCTCTGTTATGGTTTGATTGCGGCTCGTTACTTACGAGTGCAAGTACCTGTATTGCTCACCGTTACTGCTACCTCGTTCATTAGCTGCCTTTGGTTAGTACCACTCTATGGAGTTAAAGGAGCAGTAGTTTCCATACTGATTGCTAGTATTGTTAGAGCCATTATCAGCGCATTAGTGATATTACACGCTATCAACAAGCTGACTACTGTGAAGCCTTTTTACAGAAATTAAAGCCAAAAATATTCAAATTGATATTGACGAATAGATTGAGAAAGTAGTCATGAAAAATTTTGAAATTTGGTGGTTATCAATAGGGATTATCTTAACAAGTGCCACTCAAATGAGGCTAAGTAGCTTGCCGATTGGGGTAGGTGAAGTCATGTTATGTATTTGGATGCTATTTTCAATTGTCAAAATATTGATTGTCAAGCAGCACTTAATTACACCAACTTTAAAATATATTTGCTTGTTTTGGATGGTGGGTTTAGCTTCTCTTACCTTTGGTTTATCAATAGCAGACTCCAGGAATTTAACATCTACTACTTGGTATCATGACTATTTTGCCTTTGGCTTTTTATTTGTTTTTTCAATATGTCTGACTAATTCTCATTTTTTCTACTCGCAAATACACCAGATGCTTGATTATGCAGTGAGTTTTTCTATATTAGTCTTATCAACTATATTTTTATTTCCATCTTCTATATCGTTTTTAACACCTTGGTATGAAGGCGTGAGATTTCTGGGTTGGTCTCAAAATCCCAATCAGTTAGCCTTGTTATTAAGTGCAGTACCATTTTTGTCTATACATCTTTTTCTAACTAATAGCAATGTTTTCGCAAGATTAAAATTTTTAATTTTAATTATTTTGTGCTTAATTATAGGTATAGCAACACAATCGGATGCGTTAATTTTTGCATGGATGATTGGATTTACTGTAACTATCCTTCTAAATTTATATTCATGGCTCAATCACAAAATTTTATCGCGACGTTATATAAAATCAGAAATCAAAGTTATTTGGCTATTGATTATAGCCGTATTATTAGCTATTGCTTTATTAATTTTTACAGAAATTAGCTATCAAGGAATATATAGTGCTTCTGCCAATGTATACGATGAAGGTGGTCAAGGCAGCTTAAGAGTAACATTATGGAAAAATGGCTTAACAGCAATTTCTGCCTCACCTTTATTCGGTCTTGGCCCTGGCGCACATTCAGGTAGTACCGCCCCTTTTTTGGATTTTGAAGCACACAATACTTTTATAGATTGGGGTAGTAGTTCTGGTATTTTGGGAATAATCGCCTATATTGCAATACTAGGATGGATAGCTTGGCAAGTGTGGAATAAGCAATCATTTATCCTTTTAAGTGCCATTGTAGCATTGATAGTATTTAGTAGCTTTCATTATGTATTAAGGCATCCAATTTTTTGGTTTTATTTACTAGGAATCAATTCTTTAACTGTTCAAAATCACAGAAGTAGATATCAAATATCTCAAAACTAATTTATATAGCAAGAGAGTAGTGTGATCAATGTGTGGAATAACTGGTTTTTTTAGTGTTGAAAGACAAATGTCTGCTGACGAGATTGGTAATATAGTCGAAAATATGTGTCAATCTCTAATTCATCGTGGCCCTGATGATAGCGGAATTTGGATAGATGGAGAGGTTGGTATTGCCATCGGACACCGAAGACTTTCCATAGTAGACCTTTCACCCGAAGGACATCAACCGATGATATCGTTTGATGGTCGGTATGTGATTGTTTTCAATGGAGAAATTTATAATTTCCTGGAGTTAAAAAAGCAGTTACAACAACTGGGATATAAATTTCGGGGTCATTCTGACACGGAGGTGATGTTATCTAGTTTCTGTGAATGGGGTGTTTTAGAAGCTACCAAACGGTTTAATGGAATGTTTGCTTTTGCTTTATGGGATCGTCAAGAACAGGTTTTACACTTGGGACGCGATCGCCTGGGTGAAAAGCCCTTATATTATGGGTGGTGCGGTAATACTTTTATGTTTGCCTCAGAATTGAAAGCCCTCAAAGCCCATCCCCACTTTCAAGCAGAAATCAACCGCGATGCTTTGGCTTTATTCTTACGTTTTTCCTACATTCCTACACCCTATTCAATCTATCAAGGCATCTATAAATTACCACCTGCAACTCTCTTAAGTTGCCATGAGAAAACAAGTAATTCCCAACCTATACCCTATTGGTCTGCAAAAACTGTTGTAGAATCGGGTGTTGCTTCTCCCTTCCCAGGTTCAGAAGCAGAAGCCATAGTACATTTAGAGGCACTACTAAAGGACGCAGTCAAAATGCGAATGCTTGCAGATGTGCCTTTAGGTGCTTTTTTGTCGGGGGGGGTAGACTCTTCGACAATTGTCGCTTTGATGCAAGTTCAAAGTCCGCAACCAGTGAAAACATTCAGCATTGGTTTTCACGAACAAGATTACAATGAGGCTCAATATGCTAAAACTATCGCCCAGCATTTGGGTACAGACCATACAGAGTTTTATGTCACCTCCCAAGAAGCACTAGCAGTTATACCCAAACTACCCAATTTATATGATGAGCCATTTGCCGATGCTTCCCAACTGCCAACCTTTTTAGTATCTCAACTAGCTAGAAATCATGTCACCGTCACTCTTTCTGGTGATGGAGGTGATGAATTATTTGCTGGATATAACAGCTATGTTTGGGGACGCAGTATTTGGCAAAAGATAGGTTGGATACCGAAAACAGTTCGTCATTCCCTAGCCAAAGCATTAACCAGCGTTTCCCCCCAGACTTGGAATCGAGGTTTTGCGGCTGTAGATGCAATTTTGCCAGCAAAACTTAAACTAGCAGGTTCCGGCGATAAATTACATAAGTTAGCCAGCATCTTAGGAGTTCCTCACCCCGATGCTATGTATGCCAATTTGGTATCCCATTGGCCAGCACCAGAGGCAGTGGTCATTGGTAGTTGTGAACTCAGCACCGTGTTGAACAATCCCAAATTGTGGGCAAATTTATCAGATTTCACAGAACGCATGATGTATTGGGACTTAATTAGCTATTTACCGGATGACATCTTAGTAAAAGTAGATCGTGCCAGTATGGGCGTTAGCTTGGAAAGTCGTGTGCCTTATCTAGACCATCGTGTTGTAGAATTTGCTTGGCAAATTCCCTTGTCAATGAAAATACGTAGTCATCAAGGTAAATGGTTATTACGGCAAGTTTTGTATAAATACGTACCCCAAGCATTAATTGAGCGGCCAAAAATGGGATTTGATATGCCGATTGATAGCTGGTTACGTGGGTCTTTACGGGAATGGGCAGAAAATTTGCTAGATGAGTCTCGATTGCGAACCGAAGGATATCTGCATCCTCGACCGATTCGGCAGAAGTGGGAGGAACATCAAAGAGGCGATCGCAATTGGCAGTCCTATCTGTGGGATGTATTGATGTTTCAAGCATGGTTAGAAGTTAGCTAATCATAACAAAGAGAGTTGCATCAGAGGATGGGAAATGTTTTCGATTTCTCAGGGTAAGAGAAAATTTATTTACAAGTTCAAGATTCTCATCTGGATTTTAGGGACGACTTTAGCCTTATATACCATTTCCAGTTTAGGAATATTAGCCAATAATTCCTCATCAAAAGTTCCCCTGATCTGGGTAAGTTCGCCTATGGAAAGAATAGGGAAAACGGGTAAACCAGAAAGTGCGACTGAGATTCAGCTTTATGCAGCCCGTGGGGAATATGAATCATTTCAGATTAGTATTCATGCACCAAATGGTGGTCTAACAAATGTGAATATTTCTGTGTCAGATTTATTGAATAATAATCAGGTAATTTCTCAGAGGAATATTACACTATACCGTGAACATTATGTTTACGTCAGCCATCCTAGTCTTAACGAAATAGGGAGTAATAACCCCTCTCTCGGTCGGGGATGGTATGCGGATGGACTGATCCCCTTTGTGAATCCTGAAACTCAAGCAGAGCTTACAGGGGCTGAATTAGACGCAGTTCCATTCAACCTCAAAGCTGGCAATAATCAACCTATTTGGGTAGACATATTTGTGCCGCGAGATGCTAACCCAGGACAATATCAAGGCACATTTACAGTTACCAGTAACCAAGGAATCAGCACAGGTAAAATCCGCTTAAAAGTTTGGGACTTTGAGTTACCTATCAAACCATCACTCAATTCAGAATTTGATTTATATGAGCATGAAAATAAACCGGAAATGATAGAAATCCTCAAACATAAAATCATGCCTCAAGCACATCACAATCCAGTAGATGAACGTGAATTGATTGACAACTGGGGACTCACTTCCCATCGTCTTCCTTTTTGGAGTGGGGCTGATTTCAATAATTGCTCTATGACACCGCCTCCTTCTGTGGATGAGATTCACAAAGCTACTACCAAACATCAATCCGATCTGTTTTTATACGCCAGATATGCCGATGAAATTGATAGGTGTTCAAATTTAATTGCACCTGTCAAGCAATGGGCGCGAAATTTTCATAATGCAGGTATCTCAACTGCTATGGCAATTGCTCCTACACCTGCGCTGTATGATGATGGTTCGGGAACTGGACGTTCAGCAGTAGATATTTGGGTGGTATTACCACAAATGTACGATGCAAATCCACAACGAATATCTCAGGTGATGCAAAAAGGAGACAAAGTTTGGTTTTACAACGCTTTAGTACAAGATGATTACTCTCCTAAATGGCAAATAGACTTTCAACCAATAAATTATCGGATTCCCCACGGCTTTATTAATCAAAGTTTAGGGCTAACAGGGGTGTTATATTGGCGAGTTGATTTATGGACAAAAAAACCCTGGAAAGATGTGCAAACTTATGAGCAGAACTATCCAGGGGAGGGAATGTTAGTCTATCCTGGAAAGCAGGTAGGAATTAAAGGAATTGTCCCTTCCATGAGGCTCAAGTGGATCAGAGAAGGGGTAGAAGATTACGAATATATCGAGATATTGAAACGCCTTGGCCGTCAGAATTGGGCATTGAAAGTTAGTCGTAGTGTAGGTCTTAATTGGAAGACATGGACACGCGATCACAAAATTCTGGAATCAGCCCGTTACCAATTAGGCGAGGAGATAGAAAAACTTTCTAGACAATCAAGATTAGCAAACATATCTGAGTAAAATTCTCTCTCAAAAGTTTTTCGACAAGTAAATGCTAGTTATAATCTGCCATTTTGACCACTATAAATATATGAAAATGCCCTAAATTAATGAAAAGAAAAAAATATCTTATACCAATTTGCAATGATATTAAATAATTATCAAAATTCTGCAACTACTGTTTGGCACATTGGGGGAGAAGATATCCGCTTTCGTATTCCTTTGTTGCTAAAACTTCGGGCAAAAGGTTTTAATGTTGGGGCTGTTGGTTCTGAAGATGGAAATACTTTTTTAGAACATCAAATTCCCTATTTTAAATACACTTTAGATCGAGGAATTAACCCTTGGGCTGATATTAACTCCCGTATCCAACTTTTTAATTTATTTAGTCAGTACAAGCCAGATATTATTCATGCGTTTGATACTAAACCAGGTATCATTGCACCGATGATGGCAATGAAAGCCGGAATCCCTGGGCGTGTGCGGACTATAACTGGAATGGGCTATGTTTTTTCTTCTCAATCAATTTTAGCCCTTGCCCTCAGACCCATATATCGTTACCTCCAGCGTCAAGCTGCGGTAGCTACTGGAATCACCATATTTCAAAACAATGACGATCGCCAATATTTTCAAAACCATAAAATGATACAAGATGGCCGGGATGATTTGGTGTTGGGATCGGGTATTGATGTCGAAGCACTGATCAAAAAACGTCCCCAACCAGAGGAACTGGCACAAATCCGAAAAGCATTAGGTTTAGAAGAACAGCTTGTAGTCACGATGATTTCCCGTCTGGTTGTGTCTAAAGGGGTAAGGGAATATCTTCAGGCTGCTAACATCGTCTGTCAGCGTATGAAAAATGTCACGTTTCTCTTAGTTGGGCCTTTAGCTTCAGAGGGAAGACAAGCCGTATCCATGCAAGAAGTTCAAAAGCAAGCGCAGACTGTTCGCTATCTCGGCCCTCGTAATGATATTCCCAGTTTGTTGAGTTTAACCGATATCTTCGTGCTGCCGAGTTATTACCGTGAAGGAGTTCCCAGGGTGTTATTAGAAGCTGCAACTATGGAACGGCCTCTAATTACAACTGATATGCCTGGTTGTAAAGAGGTTGTACGAGATGGTTGGAATGGTTTACTGATTCCTCCCAAAAATCCCCAGGCTTTGGCTACAGCAATTCTGCAACTTCTCAGTTCTCAAGCACAAAGAACCTTAATGGGACAAAGAAGTAGGTTACACGTTCACCAGCACTTTAGTCTTGATCAAGTAGCAGATGCCTATGCCAATATCTACCACCGAGTTTTAAAGCAACCGAGTTTAGCTATCAGAAGGTAAAAACTTTTAGCTAATCCAGCCAGGGAATCATTTTGCAAAGGGTGCAACGCCAACATATTTGCTCTATCCAAATGCAATAGTTTCTCAACCTACGAGGCTAGGAGAATTTTATGCACAATCAAAAGACGATCAAGCGTCTATTCGATATTCTTTTTGCAAGTTGTGTACTATTTGTTACCTCTCCACTAATCTTCATTGGAGCCTTGGCAGTAAAATTAACTTCTTCTGGCCCGGCTTTTTACAAAGCCAAACGGGCTGGATTAGGAGGTAAGCCATTTTATATGCTCAAGCTGCGAACCATGCGTGTTTATACAGATACCTCTGATCGCAAGATTACAGATGCAGTTGACGATCGCATTACTCCTGTTGGTAAATGGCTACGTAAACTCAAGATTGACGAATTCCCGCAGTTTTGGAATGTACTCATTGGAGATATGTCAATTGTGGGGCCGCGTCCTGAAGACTATGATATTGTGCAGAATTATTACACTGCGGAGCAAAGACGCATACTCAAAGTCCGCCCAGGTATAACTTCACCAGTTGAAGTGCGTTGGTATCCTGACTTGACTTATCACGATTTACCACCCGAAGGTGTATCAATACAAGAACACTATCTTAAAAGACATCTGCCCATACAGGTGAACGAAGGCTTGCGTTATATAGAACGGCAAAATATTTTTCTTGACTTGCAAATCATTTTCCAGACTTTTTACTGCATATTAATTCATTCCTGGCTACCTCCAAAAAGGCAGTCAATTTCTTAAGGGGATTCCAGATCAAAACTATCCAAAATTTAAGGTGCATCAACCAATTTTTGATTTTAGATTAGCCCAATTGGACTTGATCAGGTTCTTCTCCAACTACTTAAATTACAAAGGTGTGTCATGTCTATTTGTGTGATTAGCCAACCAAGATTTTTTCCGGGACTCCATTATCTTCACCGCATGATGGTGGCGGATATATTCGTTATTTTCGACACAGTTCAATTTAACCCACGACATGAAGAAAACCGTGCCAAACTAAAAACTAGCCAAGGAACACAATGGTTAACTATACCAATACATAAAGTCAGTAGAGAACAACTGATTCGTGATACTTGTATTAGTCAGAATCAACCTTGGCAGACTAAAACAGCAAGAATACTTCAATCTATCTACAGTAAAACTCCACATTATAAAACTTATGAACAGGAGATATTGAGTATTTTCACAAGACCTTATGCAAGCCTAACTGAGCTGAATCGAGCTTCGTGGGAACCTGCATTAAGACTTTTAGGAATTACCTGTAATTTTGTTTTAGCTTCGGAAATTCCAGTGACAGGAAAGGGGCCGCAACTACTATTGGATATTTGTCAATATCTGGGCGCAGATACATACCTATCTGGCGGGTTTGGCAAAGAATATCTTGATGTTGCAGAATTTGCAGCAGCAGGAGTGGAGGTGAGATTTCACGAATATGAATATCCTATTTATGAACAACAATACGGCGATTTCATTCCCTTTCTTAGCTATCTAGATATGCTTTTTAATGTTGATTTAGATGCTGAAAAAATCATGGCTGGAGGTAAGATAGTTGCGCCTAATTTGAGTCAAGCTTATTCCTTATCACATTGAAAAATTTTCCTGATCAGACTTATACAAAAACCTTTGATTAAATATCAAAAATGTCAAAACAGATTTTAGTGATTGCTGCACACCCCGACGATGAAATTTTAGGCATCGGTGGCACTATTGCGCGGCATATTAGTCAAGGTGACAAAGTTGTCATAGCATTCATAGCTGATAGCGGAACAGCACGGTATGAAGATGAAACTATCAATTTAATTAAAGGTTGTGCAATTGCAGCTGTGAGTAAGTTGGGAATTGTGGAAACCGATATACGATTTGCGGGTTTTGCCGATCAAATACTGGATACTTTGCCTATCATTAAGATTACACAATGGATTGAGCAAGTTGTGCAGGAGATTAAGCCACAAATTATATATACTCACCATCGCGGAGATATTAATAGAGATCATCAGGTGGTACATGAAGCAACTTTAACAGCTACTCGTCCCTATAGTGCATCCTTTGTTGAACGTATTCTTTGCTATGAAACCCCATCAGCTACTGAATGGGCTGGGCCTTATGTTGAAAACTACTTTGTCCCCAATGTTTTTGTCGATATTTCATCGCATCTGGAAAACAAATTAAGAGCGATGTCAGCATACAAGACTGAACTACGGGCGTTTCCTCACCCTCGTTCGCTAGAAGCTTTGCATACTCGTGCAGGTTACTGGGGAAGCATCATTGGTGTTGCTGCTGCCGAGCCATTTATGTTGGTGCGAGAAATTAAACGTTGAATATCAAAGGGAAAATGAACAAATTTATACCATTTGCGCTACCAGATATTGGTGAACAAGAAATTGCGGAAGTAGTTGATTCTCTGCGTTCTGGCTGGCTGACAACCGGGCCAAAAACCAAACGTTTTGAACAAGATTTTGCGGAATTTGTGGGTAATGGTGTAGAAGCGATCGCTGTTAATTCTGCGACATCTGGATTACATCTGGCTTTAGAAGCCATAGGAATTGAGCCAGGAGATGAAGTCATTACTACGGTGCATACTTTCACTGCTACCGCAGAGGTGATTCGTTACTTGGGGGCTAATCCTGTCTTTGTTGATATTGATCTGACGACTTTGAATATTGACGTTACCAAAATTGAGGCGGCGATTACTTCTCGAACAAAAGCTATTATGCCTGTGCATTTTGCGGGATTGGCTTGTGATATGGAGGCAATTTTGCAGATTGCTCAAAAGTATCAATTGAAAGTCATCGAAGATGCCGCCCATGCTATCCCAACCACCTATCAAGGTCAACTGATTGGTAGCTTAAATAGTGATGTGACAGTCTACAGCTTTTATGCCACCAAAACTATTGCCACAGGGGAAGGAGGGATGTTAGTCACTCGTAACCCCGAAATCGCCAAAAGATGCCGCATCATGCGCTTGCATGGGATTAATCGGGATGCGTTTGACCGCTACACTGCAACTAAACCCTCATGGTACTACGAGATAGTTGCCCCAGGGTTCAAATATAATATGACCGATATTGCAGCTTCCCTGGGTATCCATCAGTTGAAAAAAGTCTGGGAACTACAAAAACAGCGAAAAGCGATCGCCAATCGCTATGATTTAGAACTAGCGAACTTGCCATTACATCTCCCCGCAAAACCTCCTAACGAAGACATTCACTCTTGGCACCTCTACGTAATTCGTTTAGACGACTCTGTAAAAGTCAGTCGCAATACCTTTATTGCACAAATGGCTGCAAAAGGAATTGGTTGTAGTGTCCATTATATTCCTTTGCACTTGCAACCTTACTGGCGTGATACTTATAACCTCCGCACAGAACAATTTCCTTGCGCCTCATATGCCTATGAACGCATAGTTAGTTTACCAATCTACACAAAAATGACCGAATCCGATCAAATTCGCATCATTGAAATTGTCAAGAAAAATTTAAATTGCTCTGAATAATCACCCTTAAGCCTCAGCGTCTCTATTGGCAATCTAATTATCAACTTGCATGAATTATGGAAACCCAAGAAAACTATTTCTCTTTCGATAATTATTGGCACATATTAAAACGTCGTGGATTACCTGCAACATTGGTTTTTATACCTGTTTTATTGGCGGCTTTACTAGCTATATCTTATTTGAGAAAACCCGCTTATTTGGCAGAAGCCAAAATCAAGTTGCAAAGGACAAATAGCACCTCTACCATAACTAGTGTCGGAACACAGATAAGTAAATTAGAACCTTTAGTACAAGATAACCAAACTAGTCCTCTCAATACTGAAGCTGAGGTAATACGTTCCAGACCATTTGTAAAAATAACAATCAAACAACTTAATCTGAAAAATCATCAAGGTCATACTTTAAAAATACAAGATTTTCTCAAAAACCTCAAAGTTGAAGAAGTAAAAGGTACTGATATTCTGCGAATTTCTTACCATGATACTAATCCTGAAACTTCTGTAAAAGTTGTGAATACTCTCTTAGAAATATATTTAGAACATCATGTATATTCCTTGAGGAGTCAAGCCGCCGCATCTCGCAAATTTATCGAGAAACAACTGCCAAATGCAGAATTAGTGCTTCTACAAGCAGAAGCCAGATTAGCCAATTTTAAAGAAAAGCACAAAGTTACTAACCTACAAGAAGAATTAACCAAAGCACTAGAAGTTATTACAGACCTGCAAAAACAAATTAATGCTTCCCAATCTAAAATTGCTGATACTGAGGCACAATCTCAAAAAATTCGTCAACAACTCGGTATGAACTCACAACAGGCTTTACAGATGACTTCTATTAGCCAGACTTTAGGAGTACAGAATATTTTTCAAGAAATTCAACAACTAGAAGCTAATCTCGCCGCTAGACGTGTTGTTTTGCAAGACACACATCCACAAATTATTGAATTAACAGAGAAATTATCTTCATTAAAACAACTATTACAACAACGCATATACCAAGCTACAAATACAAATAATTTTCCAGCGAATCAGAACATACAATTGTCACAGTTACAGCAAATATTATCCGCCAAATTAGTAGAATTAGAGTCCATTCGTCTAGGTGCAGTCAATCAAGTTGCTACCTTATCTAATTTACAAGTGAATTATAAAAAACGGCTAAATAGTTTACCCAACTTAGAACAACAACAGCGTCAGTTAGAGCGCAAAGTACAAGCTGCTCAAGTTACCTATTCATTGCTGTTAGAAAAGCTACAAGAAAGCCGCATTGCAGAAAACCAGAATATAGGTAACGCCAGCATTATCGCTCTAGCCGAGGTAAATGAAGAACCGATCAATTCGCCAGTAATTTCATATTTACTGGCTGGTTTATTAGCTTGTCTAGCGTCTTTAGCAACTGTATATATTTTGGAATTAAAAGATAAATATCTTAAGACTATTGATGAGGTAAGAGCGTTATTCGGTTTGACTTTATTAGCTGTAATTCCTGCTGTTAATAGACTACGAAAATATGCTGAAGATAGTGAAAGATTAGAGTATTCTGACCAAAGAATTATTATTAGAGATTTTCCTCGCTCTCCTATCAGTGAAGCTTACCGGATGCTGAGAGAAAATCTAAGATTTATCAGTGCTGATAAACAGTTAAAAGTAATTGTTGTTACTAGTTCTGTATCTCAAGAAGGGAAGTCTACAGTAGCGGCTAACTTAGCGACAGCCATAGCACAAAAAGAACATCAAGTATTACTCATAGATGCAGATTTACATCACCCCATGCAGCACAAAATCTGGGATATCAATAATAGTCAGGGTCTGAGCAATGTGATTGTTGATCAAGTAGGTACAACAACAGCAATTAAAGCAGTTATGGAACATTTGGATGTCCTGACTGCTGGAGTAGTACCGCCTAATCCTGCTGCGCTTCTAGATTCAAAACGGATGGCGACTTTAATTGATAAATTTGCGGCTAAATACAACTTCGTAATTATTGATACTCCGGCTTTGAATCTTGCTGCTGATGCTGCTACTTTAGGGCAAATGGCTGATGGTGTTTTATTAGTAGTTCGTCCTGGAGTGGTAGATTCAGTTAACGCTAATTTTGCTAAGGAATTTATCGAAAAATCTGGTCAAAATGTTTTAGGAATGGTGGTGAATGGCGTGATTCCTCAAAATGAACGCTATAGTTATTACTTTGCTGAAGAAGATTATCCACAAGAAAGTATTAAGGTGCCTTTAACCACTATAGGCAGACGTTTATCCAGGTAATCAAGTAGGTTGGACTGAGCGATAGCGAAACCCAACAAAGTGTTAGAGGAGGTTGGGTTAAGGAACAAAACCCAACCTTGTATATTGAGAGAAGTAGTAGGGACTTCATTCCTTAGATGAGGACTAAAGCCCTCTCTACGAGACGCTGCGCGTAGCTTGCTTCCCCGTAGGGGTACACTACAAACTATTGTCTGAACCAAACTGTATTGCTATAGAATCATGACTTTTGCAAGAGGCCGAATGTATAATTAGGTGTTTTTTATTTGCCTTTTGCTATCTATCAAAATCATTCAAAGACTACTGTACGATTACCGTACACTAACACACGATTTTGGAGGTGGAGACGTACTGCTCTGGCTAATACGACTCTTTCTAAATCTTTGCCTTTTCTGATTAAATCTTCTACTTCATCACGGTGGCTGACTCTCACTACATCTTGTTCAATAATCGGCCCTGCATCTAATTCCGCAGTGGCATAGTGAGCAGTTGCACCAATAACTTTAACGCCTCTTTCAAAGGCGCGATGATAGGGGTTTGCTCCTACAAATGCGGGTAAAAATGAGTGGTGAATATTAATAATTTGCGGAAATTTATTAATAAAATCTGGACTAACAATTTGCATATATTTAGCTAAAACTACTAAATCAATTTTGTATTTTTGTAGTAGTTCTAGTTGTTGAATTTCTTGTTCTGCTTTATTTTCTTTATTAATGGGAATATGATGAAATTCTATCCCAAATTGGTCTGCAACTGTTTTTAAATGCGGATGGTTGCTAATAATGAGGGGAATTTCCGCCGCAATTTCTTGGGCGCGTTGTCGCCAAATTAAATCATAAAGACAATGGTCTTGACGACTAACCCAAATGGCTATGCGGGGAATCGTATCAGAAAAATGCAGTTCCCATTTAGCACCTAAAGGTTGAGCTATAGCGTTAAATGCAGGGCCAATTAAATCTCGTGGTAGATTAAACCCATCTAGTTGCCATTCAATGCGGGAGAGAAATAAACCGGCGGCAAAATCTGTATGTTGATCAGCATGAATAATATTACCACCGTTGGCGTAAATAAAATTCGCTATTTTAGCGACGAGTCCCTGTTGGTCTGGACAATAAATCAATAAAGTCGCCGTTGAATTGCTCATGATTTATGTAGAAGAGTTACTCTTATTTAAGATATCTATCTTAAGATGTATTGACATGAAAAAGTAATATCTTATGCTGCTTAAGTGATGATTACCAGTAAGTATGATCACATTATAAACATCGATGAATTAAGACCACATCAGTATGCAACTTGCAGTGCATTATGCAACTTCTCTATTCCACTTTTCTCCTATTGTTTATATCGCGATCATATTTTACCTAGCAATAGCTTATTTCTTGTTGAGGAAATGGTTATTTTTCTTTCTTGAAGATAAAGAAATGAGCGATAGTCAGCGTTCTATATCGCGTGTGATTCTCTTCATTGCCACTATATTTTGGCCGATTATAGTTCCCATCGCTTACATTGAGTTATTAAATTTACACATGAAATACAAGAAAGAAATTGATTTATTGATCGGTCAAACAGATGCTAGAACAACAGATGAAGAATTTTAAAAGAGAAATTGATGTTGCTGTTACTGGTACTTTTTGATCTAATTACTGACTTTGAGTGGGAGTAGGTTGAGGTGTATTTGGTGTAGGCTGTGGTTGTACCGGAGTTTGAGGTTGTTTCCACTCAGATAATTCGCGATTAACTGCGTTTTCAAAGTCGGTAGAGACTAGCAGCACATTGATATTACCATTATTGGGTGTAGTGGGGTCAACTTGAGCGTAGATAAAACTACGATTAAAGTTAGATTTACCCAAAATAATTTGGTGATTTTTTTGATTCTTCAGTTTGATATCAATAGTAGCTTGGGGTTTGTCTAAGCCAAATTCCCCAAGTTGATTAGGGGGGGTAGGAACAGTGCGATCGCTCTTACCTTTAACTAACAAATCCATTAAATAAGACACAATAGCATCATTTGCTGGCTCTGACACCGGAGACTTCAGCAACCATTTAGGGTTAGGTTGGGTGTTGCGTTCTAAATTCAGGGTTAGCTTTGCAGTTTTAACCGTCAAAGCCTGCACATCATCTTCAGCGAACGAGAAAATTTTCTGCTGATTTTCCTTAGCTTCCTGACGTTGAGTTGCACCTTGAATTTCATAGAAGTAGACAAACCCACCCAAACCCAACGCCAGCACTACTAAAATTAATGTCGTTTTTGGTAGTTTCATAGTCAATAGTCAATAGTCATTAGTCATTAGTCATTAGTCAGCACTCATTACTTATTACTTATTACTCATTCTTCTACCTTGTCTACCTTGTCTACCTTGTCTCCCAGTCCCCAGTCCCTTCATCACCGACGTTTCCACCAAACTGCGGCGGCGGAAATAAAGCCAATTAGGGGTAAAACTATCAACGCAGATAAAGTGAGGAAGTTGGCTTGGGCTATTGATATATTGATGCGGCGGTTTTTGGGTTCTTTGGGTCGAATGGAAAGTGGTTGTTGGTCTTGCTGACTTAGCCAGGTGACTGAGTTGAGGAAGACATCTCCATTGAGTTGCTGTTTGAAGATGTTGTCTGTGGCAAAATCGGAGTTTCCTATTACTACTAACCTTGACTCTTTGGCTGGTGCTTCTGGCTGTTGTGCATCTGGGGAAGTAGCAGTGGGAGTTGGACTAGGTTGAGTTGTAGTTGTGGGTAAAGGTGTAGGTGATGTGGTGGGAGTTGCTGTACTTTGTGGTGTGGGTGGTGTGGTTGGTGTTGGTGTTGGACTAGCTGTGGTAGTTGTGGGTAAAGGTGTAGGTGATGTGGTGGGAGTTGCTGTACTTTGTGGTGTTGGTGTAACTGGGGGTGTGGTGGAGATTTTTTTGGTTAAAGCTACGCCTAAAGTTAAAGGCCCTTTGATGTCTTTATCGGGGTTAAACTCTAATTTCTCACTTTGGAGGTCGCTTTCTGCCCAACTATCAGGATAGGGTTTAGTTTGCAACAGAGGGGTAGACTGTACACCAGCGACGGGGGTAATTTGCAAAGGTCTAGCTAGGCGATAGAAAGAAATTCCGTTACCAAAATCTTTAGTAATGGGATGTTGACCATAACTTGTAATGATGGGTGCAGCAGGGCCAAGTCCTACACCAGCACCGGAGACATCGACGGCTAAACGATTATCTAAACTTACACCCCATTCTTGTAGCAAGCTGTTAAGGTTAGGGTTAGTGTTGGGGTCAATCATGAGTAGGACGTTACCACCACGATTGAGATAATCTTGTAAAGCTTTGACTTCAGCTGGAAATAGTTCCTTTTTCGGGCCAGCCACCACCACAACATTAGCATCATCAGGAACTTTGGCGTTGGTGGTGAGATTTAAGGCTGTAGCGGTGTAATTTCTATCGCTTAAACCTTGGACTGCTTGCGTGATACCTCCTTCACCACCCGTAATGGGATGTTCGCCGTGACCTTGGAGGAAGTAAACTTTGGTAGTGCGATCGCTGTATAGTTGTTGTAGTTTATTTGTTAACTTAATCTCTGAAAGACGTTCATTAACGTTAACTGATTGCACTAGTTGCCGCTTCTCGCCAGATTCTAGATAAACTTCGCCATAATCTTTCACACCAAATTTTTCTGCTAATCCTGGTCTACTTTGAGGGTCAACATACTCAAACTGAAATTTACCACTTTGGCGACGGTAATTTTCTAACAGTTCCCTATCTTGAGGATTTTGAGTGACATCAAACACCCAAATTTTCAGAGGTTGATTGAGTTGACGCACTAATTCCTGTGATTGTGGTGACAGGCTAAATAATTGCGTATCTGTTAAGTCTGCGCGTAATTGGTAACGCGTGGAAAGAAAATTAATTAAACCAACAATTACCAACACAGCGATAGTTGCAACTAAAGCATTAGCACCAGCTTGGGTAGAACGTTGTTTCCACCACTGACTGCGCTGGCTTTGCCAAACCAACCACAATACACAGATAGTAATCCCTAAAATTAGCAGCACTAGGGGAACAACGCCCCAACTGTCAGCTACTAACCCAGTAGTTAAACCAGCCGCCGTAAAAAACGGCCCTAGTAAAAATAAATATTTCCAAAGTTGTTTTTGTTTAATGGTAGTCATTAGTTATTAGTTATTAGTCATTAGTCATTAGTCAATAGTCATTAGTCATTAGTCATTAGTCATTAGTCATTAGTCGTCATTAGTCATTACTCCAATGCCCAATGCCCAATGCCCAATGCCCCATTCCCAATCCCCTATTGCCTCTGAAATCTTAACGCGTCAATTGATTGGGCGGTGAGGAAGATGCCTAAGAATATGTAACTACTAAATAAAACTAAAGCACTGCTATCAAAGATGCCTTGAATGAGGGTGTTGTAATGTTTGAGTAGGGAAAAATGACCGACGATTTCACCGATGGGGCCGCCGATGTTTCTGGCGATTAAGTCAATAAATAACAGCAATATTACTACAGCAAAGGTGAAGACAGCCGAAAGCAGGGTGCTATCTGTTAGGGAGGAAATAAACATCCCTAAAGATAAAATTGCTGAGGCGAGTAAGATTAAACCCAAATGTCCCAATAGGGGAATTGTGGGTGCAAGGGGTGGGTTGGAACTGCTAATGGCGATCGCTTCAAATACCATTAACGGCAAAATTAAGGTGGTGAAAAATGTCACTACTCCTAATAATTTGCCGACAGCCACAGCCCAGTTAGTCACAGGGGAGGTGGCTAGGAGTTCTAGGGTTCCGCGTTTGCGTTCTTCGGCGTAGAGTCCCATTGACAGAATTGGCAAAATAAATAACAACAGCCAACCCATACGGTCTAAAAAGGCTCGGATAAATTCATAGGGTACATCAATCGGTGGGACTGGTACGCCAAATTGTTGTCCTTGTGCATCAATTAGGGCGACGGCTGGTAAGATGCCATCCGGCCCTAGTAAAATCATCACCAAAAATAAGCCAGCGATGAACCAAAATACGCCTGCGATCGCATATGCTAAAGGCGAGACAAAATAACTTTGTAACTCCCGGCGATAAATGGCAATAATGTTACTCAGGACTATACCCATTTACGCTGCTTCTCCTTCGTTAGCTGCTGATTCGTCAGTTGTGACTACGTTTTTCTCTTCTGTGGTTAGTTGCAAGAATACATCTTCGAGGGTGGCACTAACACGCCGCATTTCATGCAAATTAAATCCAGACCGAATTAAGGTTGTGGCTATATCTTTTCCTGGTTCCCTTCCTGGCTGTGACAACACCCGCAAGTAAGCACGGTTGTCTCTGGGATAATTTACAGGTACAGATTCTACTAAACTGACATCGGCGATATTTTGCAATACTTGTTTGGCTAAAGCGGCTTCTCCCTCAATTTCCAACTCATAACCTGCACCAACAGTCAACTGTGTCATCAAATTTTCTGGTGTATTGGTTGCCACTACCTTACCGCGATTAATGATGGTGACGCGGTTACAGGTCATGCTGACTTCTGGGAGAATGTGGGTAGAGAGGATGACTGTGTGTGTTCCGGCGAGGCTTTTAATTAAGTTGCGGACTTCAATAATTTGCCTGGGGTCAAGTCCCACGGTAGGTTCATCTAAAATGATGGCTGGAGGATCATGCACAATCGCCTGAGCAATCCCCACCCGTTGGCGGTATCCTTTAGATAATTTGCGAATAATTACCCGCCGCTTTTCTTGTAAGTTACAGCGTTTGATGGCTACATTCACTCTAGCGGCGCGATCGCCTGCGGGTATACCTTTAATATGGGCGACAAAATGCAAAAATCCCTCCACCGTCATCTCTGGATATAACGGCGGTGTTTCTGGTAAATAGCCGATGCGTTGACGCACCGCCAGGGAATTTTCATGGACATCAAAGCCTGCTATCTTGGCTGTACCGCTACTCGCCGGTAAATAACCCGCCAAAATCCGCATAGTTGTGGTTTTTCCTGCGCCATTTGGCCCCAGAAATCCTACAATTTCCCCAGGTTCGACGCTAAAAGTCACATCAGTAATCGCTGGGGTAGAACCGTAAGTTTTACTCAGATGTTCAACTTCAATCATAGATTTCGTGACGCGCCCCATCGCAGGCGATCGCAACTTAAACTAGGGTACTCAACAATGGTGACATTTTACCGCCACGCTTGAATGAGTGCGAAACTAATCGCTGACTGCTTGACGCTAGATACTCCCTACAAGTTGCCACTTTAGCAGAAATTTCTCAGTGCTGAGTAATGAGTAATGAGTAATGAGTAATGAGTAATGAGTAATGAGTAGTTTCTCAACAATAAACTGCCCTAAATATGGCTTAAGCTTACGGCAAAACGGGTACCAATTTATCTACGTTTTGGAGTAAGTGCGTCTTTAATTCCATCTTTGATGTCGCTAAGCGAGTCTTTAATCTCCCTTGTGCTCTCGTGGTAGTCATCCACAAACTTTCTAAATGCCGTAGAGAATGTTTCCATTGCTTCGGTCTGTGCCTTCTGCCTTTCAATCCAGCCAGCTATGGCAGGTTTTAACCCCAGCCAATGTGCGATCGCTACCGCACCGACTAGGGTTAGGACTACACCCAACCCCACGCCGCCTGACTGCACTAGAATCTGGTCTATTATATGCTCCTGCGCTTTAGGAGTAATTGTTACTATTGCTGTTGTATTATCCATTATTAAAACCTTTTGTTATGTAAAACCCCTCCAGAGGTAGAGGGGTGCTGACTAGACTATTTCAATGGGTTGAACAATTTCACCGTTTACCATGCGTTCACCGCCTGAGTGAAAATCCACACCCTCAACTAGTTGTGTGATGCGGTCAGGCTCAAACTCTGGGGGCATAACCTCTACATAAGGATGTTCATCGTTCATGTTGTAGAACGCAACATATCTATGAAGTCTTATCCAGGCTAGGCGTGTAGAAAGGTCAGACCCGCTACCGTCTGGTCTTGGTGTTTCAACTTCTACCCACATCCGTCCAAAATATTCATTAGCCATAATTTTCTCCTTAAGCAGCTCTAAACCAAATAAGAGGTTGTTGTGTACTAAACACGTAAGATGGCAAAGTCGTGGGTAAACTTCCTGTATAAGTTAGCGCACTGATAAAGATGGCTTGGTGAGCTACAGACCCAACCGAGCTATGCCCAAATACGTCAGCATCGTTTATGACGTTATTAGAACAGGAGCAGTTGAAGCTAGCCGACGGATTTACAAGAAATATGTAAGCACCAGGGTTTACCGTGATAGGTGTAGTTAAAGCTGTTGATGTAGCACCACCAACAGCATTAACAGCTATAACTCCAAAGTCTTGTACTAAGCTTCCTGTTTCAAAGTTGTACAAACCAACAACGGCATTAACCCCTGCTGAAGTGACGTTAATACCAACTTGGTCTATAGTTACTCGGCGACGGATCTGCATAAACATTCCACGCCCTACGTTTGCCGCCATTGTTTGTGCGTTAACAGCAGTAAATTTGCTTGAGTAATAACGCCCAACCCCGGCTAAGAACTGTGAAGTTCTTTCATCCTCGTTGACCCAGTTAGTCCCGTTGTAGACTATCCTCTGACCGACGTATGGCGAGGTTATAACAGGGCTAAACCCTCCGCCCCCACCACTCCCATTACTTGCAGCCGTTACTCTACCTTTTGCATCGACTGTTATGTTGGCGTTGGTGTAGCTGCCGGCAGTTACTCCAGTAGTACCTAGCGTCGGGTTGGGGTAAGTTCCAGTTAAGTCACCACCAGCCGAGCCTGTAGGTGTTCTTGAGTCAGTTAGCCTACTGTCGCTAGTCCTAACTATATTGCTAGGTATCTGCGTGTCTGGTACAAGTGTGCTGGCATCTAAGCTAGCTACACCATTGACTGCACCTCTAGTAGAAGCTAGTAAGTAGGAGCCCAGCGTGCTGCTAAGACTTGCACTAGTTACATAACCTGACAGGGTAGACGACAAGCCAGATGTGGTTACATAACCCGATAGCGTGGTAGTTAACCCACCTGTAGTTACATATCCACTTAACGCGCTTGTGTCAGCCTTCCCAGCAAGGGCAGTATCTACTTCACTCTTGAGGTAAACTATCGGGTCAGCATCCGTTGTGTTGGTTTTCACCCGCCCTGCAGCTGTGGCTGTAGCTAATGGCACTGTCCCGCCGCCTGAACCAACCTCATTTAATATGTAGGTTATTAAACTTTGATACTGTAGATCTGCTGAGTCCACGCCACCATCCTCCAAAACGCTCAACTCTAAATCCGATGTACCCACAGGAACGACAGTGTCAAAGAATGTGCCATCTGGCAGGGTGATGCGATACTGACTGGCGTTCTCGCCTTCCTCGTTACACCATAAGGTGAACTCTACACTGCCTTGTGCGTCGGTGTAGTAAACATCAGCATCCTTGGGAAAAATAACACCCCCAACGTTGCTACGCTGGAGGTGTTGAACTTTTACGGGCTGCCGCGCCATTGGAACCTGCCCAACTCCCATGAAGTTGGCAGTTATTTTTCTATAAGTAGCCATGTTAAGTCTTGATTATAAAATTGCAGGAGATACTTGGCTGGCAGTTGTTGTGGGCTGCCCCACCGCCTTGGGGGTTAGTAGTAATCCCTGTGCTAACAGCAGTAATTGCGAGATTAGCTTTATTTGTCTGGATGGAAATGCCTGTACCTGACGAGGCTACTAAGTCAGCTCCTGATAGGTTCTGGTTGATATACCCCTTTCCACCTGTATCTTCACCAGTAATAGCTACACCATTCTTGGATAAGAACCCGTCTGTCTGTTCACGTTGGTTGGAGCCGCCATCTGTGGTATTTGCATATATAGGATGTTTATGTCCTAAATCATTCACGCCGTGGTTATGCCCGTTGTCAACAATAGGGTGGGTATGAGGGGTTTCTGTTATCCCGTGGACGTGAGATGGGGTCTCAGTAACAGTTAAGGTATGATTCTCTGCCCCGAAAGTTTCACCAACTGTTCTTGTAGTTAACCCCGCACCAGCACCAGCACCCACACCAACCCTGCCTCGTCTATCAGGAACTCTAAAGTTACCACCGCCAGCGTCAAAAGCTGGGCCAAGTGCAGCCGCCAATGCAGGGTAAGTTGCAATGGGGTATGTCGAGCCATCTTGCCACAACCAGCCTACAGGTAAAGTAGAGCCCCAATACTCCATACCCATACCAGACTGAAATGTAGCTGTAACTGGGATACTAGCGGGCTGTACACGGTCTACAAGCTTGTCTCTTAGGTCTGTAATAGACCCAGAAACAGTGCCGCCTGCAGTAGCCACGCGAGCCATAGGAAAGCACTCGTTAGGGAGTAAAGTGCCCTGCTCAACAGCCCCACTAGAGTTGACATAAATAAAGCGGTTGCTGTTGTCTGGAATGTTTATAGTTCCCGACGATAAGGTAACTACAACACCACTGGACAATAGTACAGACCCACCTAAATAACCAAAGGTTAGTCCAGTGTTGTGACTAACCTTTAGGCGGTCGTAGAAGTTGTAAAATCTATTCTTTATCTGGTCTGGAGCGTCTGATAAATCCTCGTCTGGTAGGTTATCACCTGAACCTATAGCGTCTAGACCAGAGAGATTTGGATAAGCTATCTGGTTAACATCCTGCGCCGTGAGGATGTCCCCATTTTGGAAAATTCGACGTGACATATCACCATCCTAGAATATACTAAGCAGCGTTATATAGGTAATCTAAAACCCCACCAATTTGTTGTTGCTGCTACGGCTCTATAAGTGAAAGTAGTTCCAAAAGTTCTTAGAACTAAAGAAGCTGAGTGCCCTGCATTTAGAGGGATGAGTTGAGTAGATAAATTCACATGAATACCTGTATTAGCTAGTAATATTACCTCTCCTACCCTTCGATAAAAAGAACCGTTGATACGAAGTTCAACAGCTATCACTCTTTGATTAGTATCGAGGTTTTGAAGGTAAATACCGCCTCCAACTAAATAGAATCCGCTAAAACCAGACGGACATACAAAAGTACCGCCTGAGTAGGCGTTGTTAGTATCTAAGTTTTCACCATTAAAAATAACAGTGTAATTGTCTGTGTTCTGGGTTTGGTCAGCGTTAGCAAAAACATTCCACGCCGGTCTACTCAACTGCTGCACAAAAGCCGTATTAGCTATCTGAACGGTAGCAGTACCGTTAGTTGCGGTGGGAGCTACCGGTGTTCCAGTTAAGTTTGCATCGCTGATGTTAGGCGCAGTCGAGTTAGCTTTGGCAGCTACGCTAGTCTGTATGGTTTCAAGAATGTTGTAGACCGCATCTTGACTGGGTGCAAGCCCGCTAGCGCTCCAACCGGCACCGTAGGCAGCACTAGAACCCAACACTAAAGACCCAGACGGCTCTAATGGTAACTCCATCCAATAGCTTGTGTTTGTGGGCACAAAACCTGTAAATGGGACGGTCTGGGTGGCTATGAAGGCACGGTTGAGGTAACTTACAATATCTCCCCGCTTGTAGGCGGTGGCGTTGTTGTATGCACCTCGTGGGTTTACACCTCCGATACTACTAGCCAAACTGGGGTCGCCTGCAATCACGCGAGCAATGCGTAATGCACCTGTTGCCAGGGTATCTGACACATAACCTGTTGGTGCTAGGTCTGCTAGGTCTACGCTGGCTATATTAGGAACTACCGCATAGAAGGGAAAAGGCGATAGTTGGTCTTCGCTGAAGACATCAGGGCTCGTGGAGATTCTAGGAAAATACTCGAAGAGGTACGAGACGTTCTTAGTTTCGGTCTCCTCTAAGTTTGTACCGCCTGGCACAGCCCCAGAAGGGCAGAGAACTTCTATAGGTTTTGGTAGGTATACAGTCTTAGGTGCGGTGTCCTTAACAGTCCCAGAGACTAAGGTAACAACCAGTTTACCTGGGACTACCGCCGCACCGTTGGAGAAGGTTCCAGTAATCGTAGTCATTACTCTAAATACTCCGCGTACAGTTCTAGTTCTTCGTCAGTTAGGTGCAGCCAGAGATTCCAGTTACCACCCAAGTACCTGGGATTATCCCCAGACGCAGTCTCGTTTAGATATTGCATGAACCCAGCGTAGTCGTAGGCAACAACTTCTCCAGTAGGAAAGGGAGGATTAGAATACTTGAACTCCCAGATCACCCTCTCCATAACTAGGTAAGGGTTGTAGAAATAAGCTAGGTCTTCGCGTTGTCTAACCTTTGCACGGGTGCGTTCAGGTATAGATATAGTCATATGCTTTACCTCAGGAAGTTCAGGACGACTTCGTTAGCTGCGATCGCGGAGTTGTCTGTTAACCCAGCCCCTGCTGTGATGGCAAAGCGCAGCGCAGTACCAAGTCGAGCATAAACAGGTAAAGGTATAGTGATAGTTTGTCCAGGCGGCAAGCCGATGTTCAGGTTGGGTGTAGTTGTACCCATCGTCACGGTAGCAGCGTTAAATATCTTCAGGTAACGCCAGCTTGCGGAAGTGTTTGAGGCAATAATTGCAGACAGGGTGGTAGGGGTTGTAGATACAGCCGTCAAGTTGTTTGTAGCTGCCGAGACGTATGGGTTGAAGGTTGTTAAACCGCCCACATCGGTGTTTGGTGTGATGCTGTTGATGTTGGCATTTACTCCCAGCCTACCTGGCATATCACGGCGCAGAAGGCAGTCTAACGTCACGCTACCTGTGCCTAAGCCGGTTAACCTAGCTCTGAAGTACCGTGCCAAGCTTGTAAAGACCCTAATACCTGTGCTGGTAATTGTAGTAGCTGATGGTGTTGTACCTGTGTTGGAGATATCATAGCCAGCCACAGGTAGCCAGATAGAGTTATCATTACTAGCTTCGATTGTGACAACGTTACCAGAACCGGCTTGAGTGCAGGAAACCACGGCACTTAGAAACCCTAAGCAATCTACGCTAAAGAAAGTACCTGTGGTTGAAAGAGTAACAGGGGCAGTGTAGCTTCCGTCTACCTGGTTCACTGGCAGAGCGTTAGTGCTAGTAACGTCAGCACCGCCGACCTGCAGGGTGGTGTTTTGGTGAGGTGTGTGAATACCTCCAACCTCTGTCGTGCGGACAGTCTGAGAGACCCCCAAGCCGTCTTTAAGGATAATATTATTGGGCATAAGTTATAAACCTAATAGTAAATAAGCACTGTTTGTTGGGTCGCTGAAGTCTAGCTCAGTGTTTGTCTGGTTCGCAGCTCCAGGGAAGTCAGAACCGGTTATGGTGTCACGGTAGGTAACTTCGCTCTCACACCAGACATTACCAAATAGGTAATTTATCTTTCTCGCTAACTGGAACTCTTGACCATTAAAGGGATATCGGCGGGGCAGAAGTATCTTGTACTCCCATGCGCCATCGCCCAGTCGGTCTATACTGACTTGTGAACTCCCCAAGATAAATGAGCTACCTTCCCAAATCTCGTGCTGAATGTTAAGTGCATCTAGGACAAAAGATATAGACTCACGCGTGCCTCGTTTAGCCCAGATGATGGTGTAGGCATTAGCCAGCAGTAGACGCTTGCTAGCCTCTGGCCAACCCCTGTCCCAGTACAAGCTGCTAAACCCAAAAAGCGGTGCTATCTGGTCGAGCCATACGGCATCACAGGTTGTAGGATTTAGCTGTCTGGGGATGCTATCTACTAGTGTTTTTGTACCAACCAGTAGCTCGTCAAAGAACACTGTGAGCCAGTCAGCTACTTGATTATCCTGATAGACATCTGGCAGGCGACTAAATATTGGTCTACCAGTGTCCCACGCTTCTTTTGTGTCCATTACTCAGGCTCCCCAGCACCGCGCAGAATCTCAAAAGCTACACCTTCATCGTTCACCAGGGTCATGTTCAGGCTAAATGCACTAGGCAGGGTATAGGCGTTAGGTAGTGGAATATTAAGTGGCTGGTCATTAAGTAATAAACTCTGGATATCTCGGATAGCCCCAGTTCCCCGCAGAACGAACTCTACCTCATTTAGAAGTACATCTTTGTCTAATTCATATTGAGAGGGGTTTAGGTAAGCTGTATACGCTTCCCAGAGTTCATCTGCTGTGGCTTCTGGTTCACGTCCAGGTGCTAACCGGCATATCAGGTCAGCCGAGACATTTAGAATCTCCATTGGGCTAACAAACAGGCTGGAGCCGAGGGGGATTTGGTCAGCTAGCAGGCGTTGTATCTGTACAATCTGGGCACTGTTAGCAGGCTCCTGGTTAGCATTTAGTACAAACAGGTGTATAGCCCCGCGTTGTTGAGTTACCCTGTTGGCTGCTAATAACCCAATAGCACGGCAGCGTGAACCAGCCCCTAGCTCAGTCTCTACGAGGAACTCAAAGTCAGAACTAGAGATAGGCGCTCGCACGCGGAGTTGTGTTAGACCACGGGTAATTACCTCGTCGTCAGTTTCAGCGTCGGAGCCGCCATTAGCAGCTTCTAGATTGGTTACACTGCCCAGAAATGTCAGTGGGTTAGGAATACCAATCAATGTGAAACTAGAGACGTTGTAGGCTGAACCTGTAGCCTCTGCGGTTGCTGTAACGCTACCTGTGGTTAGTCCAGGTGGAATAGTTAGTGCAGTGTCAGTGAGGAAAGATAAACTCCCCGTACTGTCTATAACTTCAAACCCCGCAGGTATAACAAAACTGTTAGACAGTGGTGTAGTAAGTGTAAAAGTTAATGTAGCTGCGGCTTTCGTGCCAAGACGACGGGTTACGCCAGCCACCTTCAAGAAGTCAATAATAATAGCAATAGGCAAGCGGTTTACGTGATAGAGTAGCTCACTCGCAGCGAACGCTTGACCCTGTATCAAGGCAGCAACGGGGCTATTCTCAGTGAAGTCGTCTAATGCGCCGCCGGAGGCATTGAACACACGAACCTGTGCAGCCTCTACGATTTGCTCTTCATCACGCTCATCTAAAATTATCGAGTTAAGAGTTTCTGTAATATCTGACATAAGTTTAAGGCGTAAGGGTTACTACAAGTGTGTTTTGGTCTTCACCCTTCCATGCCCAGTACACGCTAACCACGACTTCACCTAGTTCATTAATGGAACCTTGTAGCTGGAACTGGCAGTCTGGGATGTTTTCTTCAAGACCTTCACGGATTTCTGTGAGGATTACACCAAGGTCGGGCACGGCACTGAAGAGATAGTCCTTCATACCGTAGTTGGGTCGCATTATTCTTTCGCCTTTATCTGTTAATAACCATGAAAGTATATGCCCCCTATATAAATCTGCATCCTCAGAGGTGATTAGGGTGCGTCTGGTAGCATCCACTTCGAGCGGAAATGATATTCCTTTTGTGGTCATAGTATTCTAGAAGTTGAGTTTTACTGTTATTGGTGTAACCGTAAGTTTTATGAAAACCTATATGACACGACTCACATAAAGTGACACCGTTAGTTACTTCAAAGGCGAGGAAAGTATTGTTACTGTAGTTGATAATATGGTGAGCCACTAAGTTACCGCCTCTGCTATCACCACAACACTGACACGTAAATTTATCCCTTGTGTAAACTTCTTTTCTCCAGTTACCGTACTCAGGGAGACTCCTATCCTCAAGTCTCTGGAGCCAGGATTTATCTTCCTTCCATTTAGGGCTGTTTGAACCCATTCTGTCCATAATCGCGCAGGTATTGCACCTGTCTCCCCGATAGAAGCGCGATGGGGCTACATGGTACTCATGCCCCCTTGGACATATACAAGCCACTTTGGTTTGACTATTTTGGTAATCTTTTTCTAAGGTAATTATTTGATAGCCATAATTACTGAAGTAGCTATAAGTGTCTTGGTAGGTTTTTTTCTTATTACCATAACAGTCGGGGCATTTATAACCGCGTGCCCACCTATTGACGGTAGTTTTGTTTGTATGCCCCTTATCACACTTATACTCCAAGGTATCTTTAGTGTTTAGAAAGTTCTGAGACAAAAGCTCACAACCGTCTTTAGCGAAAAGCTCCTTAACTTCATCTAAGGTTCTCCTATACTTACCAACGCACTTAGGACACCTATTACCCCCTTTGAATTTGTTCCAGCTAACCTGGTATTCGTGACCATTGGGACACCTTACTTCTAGCTTCTCCGAGCAATTCTTATAGGCTTTAGACAGTAAAGTATAGCGTTCTGCTCTAAACCCCTTCTCAACATCCTCAATACTTTTTCTTTTTGTCATATTAATAAGTTTCCTGTTCGTAGGGCTGCGTCTGGAGCCAACTGAGGATGTGACCGCGATAAAGTTCTGCGTCGGTCTTGGTAACTAAAGTCTTTTTACTGGTGTCTATAGCAAGGGGAAAGCTTATGCCTTTCATGGGTTCACCTCCTATAGATATGTTTTTGTCAGACAATAAAAAAACCCCAGACTAGCTGGGGGATAAAGTAGATACCTATTTAACTATTTAATGTTTTTGATTATTCCCTGTACCAAACCTTCCTTAGCTTCGGTAGGGTTCACTGTTTCATAGTTAGTGGCGTAGGCAGATGCGATAAGACCCATGATAGTACCTACGATTAGCAAGAAGGCTAGTTTTGTTTTACTCATCTCGAAGTTGATCATTTTAGTTCTCCTGTTTGTTTATGTTTACCCAAAGTTCCAATGCTTGAAGGATGGCTTCTGTTTGTCGTAGACCTAGACGCTCGCGGATTGATGTGAAGTCGTCTCGTAGTTCAAAGGGGATGCGGACGGAGGTTGTAGGTGTTTGCATGACTTAAGCCTCCTGGGGCTTGTAACCCCATTCTTTTAGCTTTGCGGTCAACCAGTTCAAACCGCGCTGGGTAAGACGAGGCTGGAAGGCTACATGACGACCGTTAGGGCTGTGAGTCTCTTTGACAATGAAGTATCCCCTTTCCATAAACTCCTGATAGGGTATATTGTTCCTACCAAAGATGATGTTCATCTCGCGCAGCTTAGCAAACAACCTCTTCTGACCGAGATCCTTAAAGCCCATAACCTTTGAGGCTGTACCTAAATCGAAAGTACCCTCGTAGTTCTCACATAACTGTTCATATATCTCAGCTTTAGGCTGTAACTCTTCAATAATTGCAGCCTGCTCCTGGGCTTTGAGAGATAGAGCTAACTTTTCTTCCTCAGACTGTACGAGGGCTTTTAGTGCGTCTAAATAGGAAGTTGGTAGTTGGGGCTGTGCAGCTTTGTGTTCATAACCAGCTAGCTTGTGCATAAAGAGGCGCACACCTAACTTAAGTAACTGGGTAGCTGCGGCTGGGTTATCTTTAGGCAACCATTCAGCAATAAGGTCTTCTGTAACTAATGTCCCCCACCTAATCCCTTGCTCAGTAGGGATTTCAGCTTGGTCACATCCCCCGCGTTGGCAACGCTTTTTAATAGTGTCGTACTCAACGTTAGCCATTCTGGAGTAGCCTTTGGCAGATGCAAAACTCTCACCAGTTTCGTGGTCGATATAAATTTCTAGACCATCTTGAGCGTAGTGTGTTAATGTAGTCATGTGGATTCAGTCCATGAATAGAAAATGAAAATGACAGCTTTTATATATTTAAGGGGAAGTGTCCGCTTCCTCTTATTCTGCTGTTATTAGTATTGTAGCACAGATATACTACTGTTAACAACCTCTGGAGGCGGAATCCAGAAAGGAAATATAGGAATTAAGAGTTCTCTACGCTTCATATCAGAGATAAACTCCTTAACCTGCCCTAAGACACTACGAATATCTTTAAATAGCTCCTGATACTTATCTACACGGGCTTGTAGTATAGTTAATCCTTGCCACTCAGAATGTAGTACCTTCTCCGTGATAGCTTCAACATCGGATAAGACTCTTCTAACCGAGTGGGAAACTAAATCTTTACGGGACGTGCCTACAGTACCTAGCTCGCGGTAAGACTCATCTCTAGCGCTTCTGTAGTCGGTGTTTTCCTTGTCATAGTAGTCCCAGCCTTCAGAAGCATATTGACATACAGCTGTGAGCCAGTCGATGCGCTCCTCAGCAACTTCTAGGTGAGATAGTAGTTCATCATCTGTTGGCTCCACAGCCTCTACAACAGGCTCAGCAACCTCTATAATCTCTCCTTTGAGCATTGCCTCGATTCTTTGGGAAACAGCGCTTAAATCGTCAACTAGTGCGGTGTATTTAGACCAGGTTTTAGCAAACAACCCAAACTGGATGTCTTCAGCTATCATCCGGTAGGCGATGGATACTTTGTGAGAAAGGGCGTTTGTGATAGCTACAATCTCGCACTCTTCGCCTTCAGGGACGTAAATACTGCTTAACCTGCATACGCCGAATGCTTCGCGACCGCAAGACGCTTCTGAAAGGATGAAGCGCAGCTTATCTATGTACTGTTTTATGGGCTGTAAGAGGCTGTTTATCTTTTCTCTATGGATAGACATATTCTTTATCTCTGTAGGTGACACCACTATTATAGCATAAATAACTATTGAAAGGTAAATGTGGTGTCAAAATCCCAGGTTAAGCTGGCTTCTCGGTAATGGGGTGCAAAAGGGGCGCAAGGTCGGGGGTGCCTCAGTCACTGTTCCTATCCCCAATAGGGAACAAAAATGCTGCAAGCCTTGTGGTTAAAGGATTCTTACCCCCCACAGTCCCCCCTATTTTCAAAAAAACAAGGGGGACTGTGGGGTACTCTGAAACAGCTATTTTTGTTTGTTTTAATCCCCTTATGGGGATATATATTTTGCAGAAAATTAGTAAAAATATAACAGCAGATTGACACCACAAATGATATTTGTGCTATAATAGTGGTATCAGAGAGGAAAAGAGAGGTACACTTCAAGCCTCCGCCTCCCACCTCATCCCTACACTTTTATCCATATGACATATATAGACTGTCGAGAAGAAAGAGATTTCACCGTAGAAGAATTAACCGCCCTCCTCACCCGCACAGCTAAACCTTACCCCAATAGCTGGTACGAGTCTCCCCAGTCCCGTATAACCAGCAAAAACGCCAGCCAGTGGATAAATTATCAAGAACTTACCACCGACCAGCTAGAAGAAGACAACTGCTATGAAGAGTTCTGCTGCCCCCTGCACAGATGGGAATATCTAACTTGTGCCCTCTAAAACCTTCCTTATAGTTTGTTTCGACACGCTGAACCGTTCAGCAAGTTGGTTATGTGTCATACCTGCCTCGCGGTAGGTTTTTATCTTTCTTACCGTCTCCTCGTCCAAGTAAGCCTTTTTTGCCCTGTCCCCTACTTCAATTAACCCAGCCTGCCGACACTTCATGTAAGTCACTACCAACCCCACAGCGTCACGCTCTATTAAAAACTTGTCAGCCGCTGCATATATATATGATTCTCCAGCGTCCTCCGACTTATCTGTAGGTGCTGGCATATCCACTCCCTGTTGTAAGGCTCAGCTAGTAGCTCTAGGATCTGAGCCTCCCGCTTAGTTAGTCTGATTGTACGTCCCTCTAATAAACCCATATGGCTAAGTATTTTAAGAAACATCCGACCTTTATTGGTGTACGCTACGACTTCCGCCTTAAACTCTGGGAAGCGTACCTACCAGATTCTTCACCCTTGAAGAGCTATGGTTTGTTTGAGTATGAACTTCAAGCTGTCCTCACCTATGACAACTATGCCCGCCACCTTAAACTCCCTGTTAACTTCGAGTATGAAGTATTTCCCTTACCTACTCCTGTTCGCAGACGCTCAGAAGATGAAATGTTTGAAGAGCGCCCTAAGAGCCAGTACCGTGGTGTCTACTACAGTCACGGCGGCTGGGCTACTTACTATTACAACCCTCAAGGTAAACAGTTATATCTAGGAACTTACGACACTGAAGAATGTGCCGCTAGAGCTGTAGACCGCGCCGCTATTCGCTATGAGGGTCGCAATACTAAAAACCTAAACTTTACTTATGGTGATGCTGTTCTATACCCTCCTGAGCCTAGAAAACGTACCAACGCCGCCCCGTATGGAAAATACATATACCTGAAGCAAGACCTGAACTTATATCAGGTATCTGTTTATGGAAAGTATCTCGGTATATATAAACTGCTAGAGGACGCTATTACTGTCCGAGATGCTTACTGTAGGGAGCGCGGTATACCTACTACCTACTAAGAAAGAGACCCTAGCCGACGAAGCCAGGGTCTTTCTTTTATTTAAATCCCATTTTGTTAGCGCCTGAGCCTTGTTCTTCTGGGTGGTCTTCTTCAACAAACATCACCCGCGTGTTCTCTAAGTTGTCTAGGATGCTCTTGCCATACATAGCTAAGATAAAACTTAGTATCTGGCTGGCCCCCTTACCGTCTTTGGTAAACTTAAAGCCTACAGCATCAGCTATGTTCTCCAGGGTTCTATAATCCTTCCGGCTAACGGTTAGTCTTACATTACCTCTAGGCATGATGTCTACCTCTCTTCATGGGTTGTTCTACGAACTGGCTGGCTACATAGAATCTCAAGGCTATTCGGAGTTGTTCATTCAAAGTACGTCCTCGTGCCTCCGCCTTATCCCTCAAGGCTGCTAATAACTCATCACTTAACGGCACCGTCACATTTTTCATAGTCTTTCCTTGTCTATAACCAATATCCCTATAATTACAAAGCTAAACATCTATAGAACTAAAAGAAATATGCTTAGCTGTATCATCCTTTCTCGCCTCTGCTAGATACTCAATTACTGCTTGAATCTCTTCACCACGCTTCTTGATTAATGATCTCTGTCTGAGGGCTACTAACATATTTGCGGTTACGATAGCGAGCATTATTGGGTAAAACATTTAATTTCTCCTTTCTAATCTTTATACTTCCAGCCTATCCAATTTAAAAAAGAAACCAAAACCAAACCCAGCCTGCCCCAACCTCGCTCCCCCGCTTTGTTTTCTCCCCTCATTATTTCTAGGATAGATATATAGTCCTATAGTTATTTACCTATGCTTGATATACCACAGGAGAAGCTTGAATCTCTCTTCAGGCGACACCTAGACGGCGAACCTACCTGCCGACTAGCTAAGGAAGTAGGCGTTAGTGATAACACCCTGGCGCGTCGCTTTCGTAAATACTTCGGCTACAGCAAACACGGTAATAACTTCCTCTCTGACATTGTTAATGAATACTTGACTGACCCTGCTTTTAAGAGGCATCACGCCAGCATCAAGAGCTGGTATGACCAACACACCCACTTAATCGTTAGAGAGGGTCAGCTAGCTACTAGACCAGCCTATACAGAGAAAGCACTTAAGGCGGCGTGCATCTCAGAAAACCGGAAGTTAATTGTTAGTACCAAAAATGCAAAACCAAACCCATACAGCACTAGGGAAGAGTTCGATGCTAACTTGCTATATCAATACACGAGACTTGGTAGAAGTTCTCTCTGATTACTTCTCAGGCAACCTAGATAATGTTCGGCTAGACTGGCTCACACGCCCGCTCTATGAGCTACACCCTACTAACACTCTGTGGGGTCAGCTAACCTCTGAAGATGTGCATGATGCGCTGTGTGCTATTCAACCACTGCATATGTGTGCCATAGTCCAAGAGTTCCAGCCCTCCGACACCTACCAAGAGTTTATTAACAGTCAGTACGTCCATTCCTATACTTCACTCCCGCTATGTGAGTGGCAATCTTCTACACTCATTCATGCTATCGAATCATTAGTGCAGGTTATCCTATCTCGACTGTGATGACAAAAACATATATGTAGAGGGGCGCGGGTACTTTTCTTACTTCAATACACCTTCGCCCCTACACTTATGGATAGAAATTCCCCTATAAGACAATGTGAATTGGAATTCATTGCACTTCATCGAGTGCTCAACCCTAGTATCAGCCGTGCCCAGCTTACTACTTTAGTAGAGAAACAGTTCGGCATCAGAATGACCTACAAGCAATGCACCAAGAGCCTTGAGAGGTCTGAGCCTATAGTGAAAAAGATGTCCTCTGATGATGGCTATTGCTTAAGGGTAGCGAAGGCAACTGGAGTCATTAAGTTAGGGCACAAGATACTAAGAATCCAATCTCTAGAGAAGATACTAGAAGCTGCTATGCAGAATGGTCATGAGGCTGCTGCCGTAGCTGCTGTAAAGCTTATTAAGGAAGAACTTACCGCTGAAGTCGTGGCACCTAATACGCAGGTGATTATAAGTAGCCACTCCCCACCTCAAGAAGATATCCCAATCGAACCTGAAGAGTATGAGCAGCTTTAAGCTTGATTTACATCCTAACCAGATGCGGGTGTTTCAAGACCCTAAGCCGTTTAACCTTTTACTCTCAGGGAGGAGGTTTGGTAAGTCAAGACTTATGCTTACCAAGGTAATTGAGCGCTCGCTTACCTTCAACGGTGTATATGACCCCGCCTCACCCCCAGTCAATCTACTGGTCATGCCCACACTTAAACAGGCGAGACAGATTCACTGGAAACCATTAGAGAACTTACTGGCTGGCGTACCTTTCGTAGCTGGGATTAATAAGTCTGAGTCTAGAATCATCATGGCAGGCGAGCGCCCCGATATCCTCATTAGGGGATGTAACGACGATGATGGCGATAGCTTGCGTGGGTTAAAGATTTACTTCTGTGGTGCTGACGAGTTTCAAGACATTAAGCTAGCTGTCTGGCAGTATGTTATTGTTCCCGCCCTGTCTGACACACCTGGTAGTTCTGCCCTGCTAACCTGCACACCGAAAGGCAAGGCTCACTGGCTATATAAGTTTCACCTAGATGCGATCGCTAGCCCTGAGTGGAGTTTCCACCACTACTTCACGAAGCATAACCCATACATCCCCCTGTCTAAGCTAGTACAAGCTAGGAAAGAGCTACCTGAGAAGATATATAACCAGGAGTACCGTGCAAGCTTTGAGTCTTTTGATGGGCAGTTCTTCGATGAGATGCGAGACAGACATCTAATAGATAAAACACCTATGGAAGACTTGACCTACTACCTCGGTATCGACTGGGGTGATGTTAACCCATGTATTGTCGTAGTCGGCTTGACCAAAGATCACAGTAGGTTCCTCGTTTTAGACGGCTGGTTAAACCAAACTAGTCAGCCTATAGTACAAGACGAATTCCTCGGCAAGATGGCGGCTTTCTGTCGGCAATACAACGTTTACCGGAGTTACCTACCTGATGATAGACCTGCCAGCATTAAAGCCTCCCGTGAGTACGGACGGAAACACGGTATTAGAGGTATGGAGAAGGCTGTAGCAGTAGACCGCCGCGCTGTTGGTGTTGTGGAAGGTTGTCAGATAATGAACAACTTATTTTATCGTGACTGTCTACACATTAAGTCGAGTCTAAAAACCTTAATTAACCAGTTCCAGAGCTACCACCGTAAGCAGGATAGGGATGGAACTATTCTCAATCAACCTGCTGATGGTCAGCCAGATCACTACGTTGACAGTTCACGCTATTGCATAGCAACGCTTTATAGTGCCATTCAGAGAAAGAATTTACTATGACATACCCCGCTAAATTAAAGTTTAAGCTGCTAGAAACCTGTCACGATGACTATCTATCTAGCATCAACTCCCTGCGCCGCATTGACTTATTAACCGCAGGTGGTCATCGCCTAGAGAAGAACCTAGAGGAGTTTCTACCCCGCCGCCCTGGTGAGACCCAGGAACTATACGAAACTCGCCTGAGTAAATACTGCTATACCAACTTATTGGGCTCCGCTATCAGCCAGCAAGTCAGCAAGCTTAGTAACTCTAGTCTGGTTGTCTCCGGCTTAGTAAGTGATGAAAACTTCTGGAACGAGTTTAGGGAAGATACATCATTAAACGGGCGCTCAGAGAAAGAGTTAATCTCCCACGTCTTCCGTGAAGTGTTGAAGTTTGGGAAGGTGTTCCTACACGTCGATAAGCCACCCAGCGCCGTCCGCCCAGCCAATAGATTGCAAGAGCAGGTGTTAGGTTTACGCCCCTATGTAGTTGCTTATTCCCCCTTCCAAGTTACAGATTGGTATGAAGATAGTAGACTGCGGTGGATTAAGGTTCGACAGCAATTTAAGATACAACCAAACCCCGCACAGGAACCACAGACAGTTGTTACCTGGAAGTTCATAGACGAGCGCTCGGTTGCCACCTACTCTGCTGTAGTTGAACTATCTAAGTCAGGGAAGATTGAGAAGGTTAATGGTGAGCCAGTCAATGACGAGACTGAAGTCTCCCTTACGTCTGAAATAGCCCACGGCTTAAACACCCTGCCAGTTATAAAGTTAGAACTACCCGATAACCTGTGGGTAGGAAACCAGGCATATCCTAAAGCCCTAGAACACTTAAAGACTGAGCACAGCCGCCATGATATGCTCACGCTGGCATACTTCCAACGCACCTACAAACGCACTGTCATGCCTGACGGTGACTTGACCGAGAGTTACACAGAGATAGAACCATTAAAGACTGGACTGCAACACGTCCTAGAGTTAGAGAAGTTCGAGTGGAACGAGCCGCAAGGCACGATTGTTGAGCACATCAACAAGACTCTAGAGTCTATCAAAGCTGAAGTACGTGATTTAGTATCTCTAGGTGGTGGCTCTGTTACCACTGAAGCTATACGCCAGTCCGGTGTGTCTAAGCAGATGGACTTCGTAAAGCAGGAAGCCATCTTACGAGAATATGGTGCATTGCTATGCCAGTGCTACCAGCAAGTCTTACAACTAGTTGCACGCTCGGCTGGGCTGGCTAATCCTGAACTTATCTCCGTCACTGGGTTGTCTAACTTCGAGAACAACACCTTAGAGTCTTTGATTGAGGAAGTTAGCAACCTAACAGGTATCAACTTCTCTGTGCTTAGAGCTAACCTACCGCCCACGGCTTATAAACTCACCTACAGTCAGATTGTCAACCTTCTGGTAGGAAACCTCAGCGCTGAGCAGCAGCAAGCTATCAATGACGAGATAGACCAGATGCTACAAAGTGACGAAAACATAATTATAGAGGCAACTGGCACCGCCTTATAAACCAGATTACCCCTACTGCTGGGGACTTATAGCAGACACCTTTTATTCATAAGGATATACGCATGACACCCGAAGAAATACAGGCTCTAGTTACTCAACAACTAGAGGGCTTCCGCTCTGAAATCAAACAGGAAATCATCACCGCTAACCAAGGTTTAGCAGCTAACCTAACCCGTGAGTTTAAGAAACTGGCTCAGCCAGCTCAGCCTGAGAAGACTGAAGAGACAGAGAAAGAAAGTCTCACGCTTAAGTCCCTCAAGCAACAAATCTCTGAGCTGCAAGCTTCGCTGGAGGCTAAGGATAAGCAAGCTTTTGAGGCACTCAAGCGCTCTGGCTTAGCTGAAGCTATTAACCAGGTAAAGGCACTGTCCCCCGGCTTGCTACAGAAGGTATTCATGACTGATTATGGTCAGTACCTCAAGCAAGAAGATGGAACCTGGTATGTAGAGTCTCCACAGGTAGGAATTAAACCTCTGGCTACTGCCCTGCAAGATTTCCTCAAGAGTGAAGACGGTAAGCTGTTTGTTCCTGCTTCCGGTGTGAATGGTAGTGGAGCTACTGAGACTAAGACTCAGGACACTACTCCTAATAAAGATAAGACCGCTGAAGATATACTCTTTGAACACTTCGGTTAAACATGGCTACAATTATTTCTCCTATTGACGCGCTTCAGTTCATCGTTGATGAGGAAGTCGCACAAGTTCCCCTGACTGATTACCCCATGCTCAATGCTGTGCAAAAGCGGGTAACTAGTCAGACTCAGCTTAAGTGGAACGTTAACGTCGGCGGAGCTCAAGCCCGTACTGTTACCACCTCTGCTGCTGTTACAGCATTCAACGATGATGATTATGTTCAAGCTTCTTTAGCCATTGGACGTATTCGTGTTGAGTCTTCCTTCCAGTTGTTGAAAGAAGATATTGCTGAAGCTAGAGCTATTGGTAAAGGTGCGCTGCGTGACTTGTTTGCATCTGATGTAAACAGCGCGATTAGAGTCTGCCTTGAGACTATGGCAACAGGCATCTACTCAGGTACAGGTGCAAACAACTCTAACGCCGGTATCGTCGGTGTAGACACCTGCCTAACCGCTACTACCTATGCTGGTATTGCTCAAGCAACCTACACAGGTTGGACTCCAGTTGTAAACACCAACGGTACTAACCGAGCTTTAACAACTACACTTTTAGAAGCTGTAGACAATGCTTTGATGAGAAAAGGCGGTACCTATAATGCCATCTTCTGCTCCCCTGAACTTGTCTCTAGCTATCGTGCTTTGTTTGCTGCACAGGCTAACATTCAGCCAGCACCTTTAGGACAGTCCACCGCGGACATTGGCTACACCGGCATCGCCTACAAAGGTAGACCCATCATTGCTGACATCTACGCACCATTGAACAAGTTTTACTTTGTTGATAGCCGTGATATCGAGCTATATACCTTTGGTCAAAATAACACTGATAACCGCCGTGGTATTCAGTTTGCTATTGGCAAGATTGAGAACAACAACCCTGACGCTGAACAGTATGTTGTTTATGCCAAGCCCCAGTTAAAGATTAAGAATCGTCCTAAGTCTGTAGCCGGTCTGTTCGCTATCACCTAATCCTATGGCTTACCTATCACAGGATGAGATAGAGAGGATTGAGCTAGTCTGTGGCTATGCTCAGTTTTCTACCCTCACTCGCTCACAGTTAGAACTTGAGCACACGCAAGCTGTCATAGACCGAGCGCTCGCCATCCTGGGTGAATTAGATACCATAGACCAGCAATTAGTTGATGTACGTGCCGACAACTACGTGGCTGAGTCACGCGGCACAAAGCTAAACTATAGCTATCACACCCGACAACTTAAGCTCTCAGGCTATAACCTAGTCCGAGAGCTTTCTAGCATTCTGGGTATTGGGGTAGCTAGAGACAGGTACTTCCCACACGCTAATAAAACCCACTCTTACTGGTAAAGCCCATGCTCCGCTACTCAGTCAGCACCAGAGGTAAAATCTTCGAGAAAGATATAACCCTAAAAGTAGTTCAGGAGTCCATCGAGGCTACCAGTGACTGGGCTTTAAACAGAGTTAGAAGTGAGACCCCTGTTAGGACTGGTAATATGCGAGATGGCTGGACTGTAACGCCACAACGCCGTGAGTTATTCATCACCAATGATGTACGCTACGCCGATATCGTGAGTCAGCGCATCGGTCTATATAACCGCACTATCCCACAGGTAGAAAAGCACCTACGAGATGAGTTGAGGCGGGGCTATGACGCTATATGAAAAGCTAGCGAAGGTAGAGGCTAAGGTTGGTGGCATAGAAGAAAAGCTAGGTTTACCGCAGCGTAGGCACCTGTTAGTCAGGAGAATAGTACACAACCACACTGCTAAAACCTCAACTATCACCGACACCTTAATTAGTCCACGTCCTTACATTACAAACGTACCGCCCCGCCTAGTTAACCTACAGGTAGCTAGTGAAGGTGTTGACAACCTGTTTATCTCAGCCTCAGACTTACAAGCTGAGATACCTAGAACATACCCCAAGAGTTTCTTCACGGTGCATGGTGGGGTTAAGACAATGTACATGGTAGACCCGCCGCTAACACAAGATGGTGCGATCGCCTACGCCAACCCCATAACCAAGACGCTAGACGGGTACTTCTCCAAGCTTATATATCTAAGCGACAACGACCCGACACGCTGGATACTTGTACTGAGGATGGAGGCTGACCGCCGATGAACCTAGACACAGCGCGGCAAGCTATCAGGGACTTCATAAATAACAACATACCTGTATATAGATGGGATGTTGATGAGCCAGATGTCCTCTACTACAACCGTGGTGGGTTTAACATCTTTGCCAACAGTGCAATCGAGTTACCCCTTCAAGAGTACCTGTGTAGGAAAGAAGGTCATAACGGTGTAGTGGCTAGTGGAAGGTTTCCCTACAGGGTTACGTGGATATTTGATGGTAATCAGTCTCTAAACTCACTACCGTTTAAAGCTGTGGAAGGCGTGGTCAGTAACATCCAGGTTCTAGCTTTGATACGCTCGCCCCACCCAGATATCACCCAGTTTCTACCTTACCAGGAACCCGACCCAGTTACCATCAGCCGCACTGAAGATGAACACAAGAACTGGCTGCTGTCAGCTAACTTTAGCTTTGATTGCGAGTTTAGAGTAACCGAGATGGCTGACACCAGCGATTTAGTCTCGCCTGGCTTCTTTGACTTAGGTGATGAACCTGAAGTAACCAGCCTCACCATCAATGTAAATAAGGCGGAGCAGCAGTTCGATGTCACGGATGCTGATACCTACAAATTAGATACAACAATAACTATAACCCCTTAAATATATGGTTAACGCGTTCTCAAGCTTTCTGTCTCCAGGCGTTAGGGTCGTAGAGAGTACAAGTGGATATAGGTCTCTAGAGATTGCCAGCCACAGCCACACCTACATGATTGGTAGCTCGGCTACTGGTAGCTTTGGCACCCCTACCCAAGTCACAAGCCTAGCAGACTTCACCAACGTCTTCGGTGCTAGCCCCAGCACAGATGAGGTTAAGCTATACTTCCGCAACAACCGCAGGGGCATCCTGTACTTTGTTCGCACCCAGATAGCTCAGCGCAACGAGATTACTATTAGCTCTGCTGCGGCTGGTGCTTATACTGTAACGATTAACGGCACAGCAGTAACCTACTCAGCACCTGCGTCGCCTACACCAACACTAGATAACGTTGCGGCTGGTTTACTAGCAGCTATCAATGCTAACTCTACTGTTAGTGCAGCCGTACAAGCTACTGTAGGTTCTTCTACATCTAAGATATATGTACGCTCCAGAGTGCCTGGCGTGACATTTACCCTTGTAGCGACCACCGCTAACCTCACACAAGCTGCGGCTACTCCCACCAACCCAACCTCGGCTGATTACGTCTACGCCATTGAAAACGCCTTTGATGCTGATGACGGCTGGCCACAAGGCTTTATCATCGCACCTGAAGCGTTCCAGCTTCTAACCGTACAGAACGACCGCCTGGCTGTGGGTAATGCTATGCAAGCCCTGGCTAGTGACCCACTGTTTGACTGGGTTGCACTAGTGGATGCTGGAACTGGTTTAACTCCTGCAGCAGCTAAAGCTGAGGGTGAACTATATGCCTCCCCACAGGGTCACTTAGCTTTCTACTACCCATATGTCATTGACTTGGAAAACCAGACCATCCCGCCCAGCGCGGCTGTTGCTGGTGTAGCCACCTTAAGATATGCAGAGCAAGGTTTCCAAGAACCACCTGCCGGCGCACAGTACCCCATCTTAGGTGTGAAGGATGTAGCTACCAAAGTCACATCACAAATCCAAGACACCTTAAACCCTTCAGGCATCAACGCCATTAGAAACTTAAGAAACAAAGGCATCGTAATCTGGGGTATGCGTACCCGTGCCAGCGATGATCTGTATAAACAGCTCAGCCAGCGCGTAATCATGAACGTCATCAACGGCACGCTGCGCCAAGGGTTTGATAACTTCCTCTTCACAGCTATCGATGGCTACGGCATCCTGCTAAACGCTATGAGCCAGACAGCTAACGCTGCCCTAGAGAGACTGTGGCGCGGTAGAGCCTTGTTTGGTGGCACACAGGTAGAGGCTTTTGAGGTTGTATGCGACTTCACGAACAACCTGCCTGCAACACTAAGCCTGGGGCAGATAATCATGGATGTTTATGTAGTCACCAGCCCTGCGCTAGAGAAGCTACTTTTGAACACAATCAAGGTTTCCATAGGTACTCTGCCTCTGAACCAACAGCAAACTGAAGTAACTACACTGGGGGCATAATATGAGACTCGCGGACATTGCACCAATTGCAAATAGTGACTACCTGTTAACTATTGAAGGTCTAAGCGTCGGGTCAGCCCCAGCTTACTTCAGCACATTCTCTGGCGTGAAGTTCAACCTAGCTTCTGCCGAGTTTAATGACGGTCTATCCAACGTTAAACGTTACGTAGAAGGCGGCGTTAAGTCTTATCAGAACGTCACAATTGCCAAGCCACACGACCCAGAGGCAGACCAACCCGTTATTGACTTCTTGAAGACCAAGGAAGACGGTAGCAAGTTCTCTTTCCGTGCCCGCCCTGTGCGTAAGACAGGAAACGGTAACAAGGCTAACATCTACCGAGGTAACAAAGCCTGGGACTTCACAGGTTGTCAGCTTGTTAGTTGGTCATGTGCTGAAAACGTGGACACCAACGACGGCGCACAGACCGTGATGCTCACAATTGAGTTTCGTGTTGAGCAGGTTGAGTACAAATAATGGCTAGGAAAGTCGTAGAACAAACACCAGTGCAGGAGGTGAAAGCCCAACCTGCACCTAAAACCTTTGATGTTCAATATGATGACGTGCTTGGCACCGTGTCCTTTGAACTCTCAGACGGTACCCCCATCGTGATGAAGAAGCCCAAGACTAGGCAACTGCTACTGATGCAGAGCTGGCTGGAAACCGTGTCACCGGAGTATCGCTCTAATGGCTTCGTGGCGTTGAAGCTAGCTAGCCTCTGTACAGTCAAGTTTGGCGATGCTGACCATGCTACCTTCGACCAACTAGCAGATGTAGACTTTGAAGATTGCGAAAGGGTGGTGAAAGCCCTGGAATGCTTTCGAGATGTCTTTGAGCATCTACAAAGAAAAGCTGGCGGTGTCGGTGCAGGGTCTAGCAGCTATGACTCTAACACAGATGCTACAGCTATTCATGGCTAGCACAGGTGAGTACCTCAGCGAGTCATACTACCGCCTGCTCGACATGGAAGTGTCCGAGGCTCTATATCACTGCTTCCTGTGGCAAGACCTGAAAAAGAAACAGCACAACATCGATGATAGACCTGAGTGGGCTAGGGAGGTAGAGTGGCAGCCAACACAGTTACAATAACGCTACAAGCTAACAACCAAGCTGGCCCTGTTGTATCTAGCCTCATCAATCAAATCCAAGGTGGCTTAGGCGGTGCATTTGAAAAAGCCGCCCTCAAGTCAACCTTGATGATAAAAGGACTTGAGGCTGGCGTTGCGGCTGTTACAGGCTTAATCGGTAAGTTGTCTCAGGGGCTATCCCAGGCTGTAGACATCCAGTCAGACAATATATCCTTGGCTGGAAACTTAATGAAGTTGACTGGTCAGAACTTCCAGCAAGCTACAGAGTTCGTTGACCAATTCTCTGAGCGTATGAGCAAGGTAGCGGCTGCCCTGCCTGGTGCTACTAGCGATTATGTGACGTTCGGTAAGCTGGTAGTTGATGACATTATCCCCGCTGTTAGGGAGCTTAATGGTACAGTCAACCCAGAGAAGCTGCAAAAAGAATTAGAGACTGTTAGTACCTACGGCACGCTACTAGCACAGCAAGCTAAGGTAAGTAGTGAAGAAGCTTCACGAGCCGTGTCTAAGTTTTTGGGCGGACAGTCTACTCTAGGTGAGCTATCCCGGCTAGATTTCTTTGAGCAGAATGTCACCTTTAGAAACATCCTTATAAGTGAAGTTAATAAGCTTGGCGGCGACATCCGCAAGCTTACAGTACAGCAGCGATTAGAAATATTTAAGAAAGCGGCTAACATCCCAGATGAAGTCCTAAAGGCACAACAACAATCTATAGCTGGCTTAACAGCCGGGTTTGTATCCAACCTGTTTGACCCGCAGACAGGCTTGTTTGGCTTCATGCGTGACCTAGACAAGCAAACCAAGGGCGGGCAGAGTGTACTAAGTGCAGTACAGGAAGGTCTAGCAGCACTCATAGGCGATCGCGGGCTATTTACCGTCTTAGGCGAAGTGTTAAACGCACTAGGTATAGAAGTCATCGACCCGATGCTAGCCCTGCGTAGCGTAATCCTGGGTATTAACACTAGAATAAGGAACCTTAGAGATGGTCTCTACCAGTTCCTAGACTATATTGATGCTGGTAAGGAAGCTGGTAAAAAGCCTAATATAAAGCTTCTGCGCGAAGAATTTCTGTCTAGTTTCCTCAATGTAGACGGTCTAGGCAAAGAGCTAGCAAGAATCACAAACAATATAACAAACGGTTTAAGAAAACTAGACTGGGGCGAGATAGGTGAATCTTTAGGTGCCGGCGTAGCAGCCATACTAAATGAACTCATTTCCTACATCAACGCAGTTGACTACAAAGCCATCAATGACCTAACCGGTAAGATAGTATTTGCCATCTTTAAAGGTATAGGAGAGGCGGTAGCGAAGTTAGACTGGGGCGGGTTAGTTATAGCTGGGTTAAAGAGTAACCTGTACAACCCTATAAATTCTGGAATGTTAGATATAGGTCGGGAAGCGGGGCGTGGCTTGAGGGAAATAGCCTCAAACACAGCTAGATGGTGGACTGACTTATTTAACGACTCATTAACACTTTGGGGTAGAGTGGCTACCGAGATGACAAAGTTCTTTGACTCCATCATTACTTGGTTTAATAACCTCATAGCCAAAATACCAGGTACATCTCAGGCACCACTACAAGCGCAGGCAGGTGTTGTACCTAACTTCGCTGGTGGTAATCCTGGCTTACTGGCTGGACTACTTAGAGAACAAAGGCAGGCACCACCTGGAGCTACACCAGTCATAGCCAACAGTTCTGAAGCTATACTTACCCAGGCTCAACAACGTGCCTTGCTGGCTAACAGGGGCGGGCTGACGATAGGAAACCTTACTATTCAGACAGCCGCAACTGATGCACAGGGTATAGCGAAGGATGTTGTGAAATACATAGCTCAGGAGTTTGAGAACTACGCCCAGAGTCGCGTCGCTACAGTAGAGGCATAAATTATGGTCAATGAGGCACTATTAACCACGCTCTCGGCTGTAGAGCGAAACGACTCTATTTATGCCTACTTGTCCGACGAGCTGGGCAGTACAGTTTACACTTTCCTTTTTAACCCTGAGTCTAAAGCTGTATCCCTGCGGGCTAACTACAAGGAAGGCGCGGCGGCGATTACCAGCTTACCCAGTCAAAGTTACCAGTACACATCGGGGCAGACTTTAGAGTTGAATAACTTGATTCTAGAGTCTTGGTCACGAGGTAAAAGTATAAAGCCTCTACTAGACTCCCTAGTTGGTTTAACTCGTGCCGAGCCCTCTAAGGGTAAGTATGCGCCTAGCACCGTTACCTTTATATGGGGTGGGAACAAGTTTGGCCCAGCTGTGATTACTTCACTAGATTGGACTGAGACAGCTTGGCTGGGCGGGGAGCCAGCGAGCGCCAAGCTAAACATGAAACTTCTGCAAGTACCCAGTGCAAGAAACACCTTGACGGCACAGCAGAGAATTGAGGCTGCCACAGCCACAGAGCAGAGTCTAACAGCTAGGCAGAAGCTTGAGGCTACAAACAAAGCTAAAGTCTTTCTACAAAGTAACCTGAAGACTCTAAGCACGAGTACAGGTCAGTTGGTGCGGTCTGGAAACTACAAACTCACAGTATCCGACACAGGTATAGTTACTATGACCGACCCAAAGGGCAAGGCGCTCGGCGTAGTTGGCACCTATCGAAACGGTAAGTTCACTAATACGGGGCGGACGTTGAAGTAATGGCTAGCACAACAGAACGCGGTAGTAAGCTTGTAAAGCAGGCTGATGAGCAAATAACCAAGGAAGTACAGCTAGCCAAGGGCGATAGCTTAGTCAAGGTGGCTAACAAGTATCTGGGTGAGTATAGCCGTTGGCGTGAGGTCGCCCAGATAAATGGCATAGATATCTTTGATGGGCTGCCCACAGGGAAGAACCTAAAGATACCTACACGGGAAGAGCTAAAGAAACTCCTAGATAAGGAGAAAGCGCAGGTACTAGCCAACGCCGAGAAGGATGTAAAAGCTAGACTGCGGGAGATTTCCAACAGCCGTGAGATACAGAGTATTGCTAAGACTCTAGGCGTTGACACCGAGAAGTTAATAAAAGACTTAGATTTATCACCTTTAAGTAAAAAACTATCAGAACAGGTAAACACCGACGACGCGGTAGATGAAGCCTGGCAGATTATTGGGTGGATTTTGTGATGACAAGTCCAAACTTATTAAGTCCATATTTAAAGATAACGGTCGGCTCTATTGGTAGTCTCAAGGCAGATACCTTTACCATAGGCGACGGCAAGCTAGTCTCAGCCGAGGTAGAGCTAGGCGAGGGCACGTTACAAAGTAACTGCAAGTTTACCGTTAGAGACCCCAACCGTGAACTATTAGATAAATATCTGGCACATGTTGAGCAGGTCGAGGGGCTAAACGAACTAAACGACCCCAACCCGACACAGGCAGACTTAACCGCGACAGTTAACCCAAACCCAACTAGCCACGTAGGCAACCCAAGTCTGGAGACACAGCCAGGTCAGGTTATATACGAAAATGTGCAGGCTTCGACCTACGGCTACGGTGAGGTAACCCAAGGCGGTCAGATTGGTGCTTACGGCGATCGCATCCAGTGGGATGGTCTGTTTGCAGCGATGGTCAATACAAAGTACAAGTATGCCACCATGCGCGTCACCAACCTAACCAACAATAAACAAATCTTGGTGAAGGTTGTAGACCGTGGCCCCTTTGCAGTAGAAAACGGCAGAGCTGCTAGACCACTTCGGGAACACCCAACAAGAAAGATAGACTTAGTGCCTGGCGCATGGAAGGCATTAACTAACGGCGCGGCTCCTGGTATTGTCAACGTCAAGATTGAGTGGATTCAGCCAGGAACAGCTACAGCTAGCGATGTACAGGCGACAAAGCAACAGAAGGAAACAGCGCAGGAGATAGAGCAAAGGAAGGAAGTAGCTAATACACCTGCAACAAACACCACGCCGCAGGTAGCGGCTACACAGTCTGTTTCTACTGCCAGCGTTACCAAGAAAGTAGCAAGTAGTTCAGCAAAAACCTTAGTCGGCGCACAGATTACAGTTGAATTAGGTTACAACGGTACGACAATTGCTGCTTTTAGTTTCATCCACACTGGCTTAAGATACAGTCTCTTTGACCCAGACTTGTTAGAGTTTCGAGGGCAGGCTGCGACTTGGGTCATGACACGGCGGTTGAAAAACACCGTATACCAAAAGATGACCTTCAAGAAGCTCGCTACCAAAATATGTGCAGCCTATGGTATGGCTCTAACTATGAGTGAGGAGGGGCCATACTATGAATACTTCCCTCAGCGAGGGCAGAACGATTATGAGTTCTTGTTAGCTGAGGCGCGGCGCATTGGTTATAGAGTTCATGTCAAAGGCAGAACATTAACTATTGAGCCAAGGGAAAAGATTATTAGTGCCAATACTTTTACCCTAGAGTACGGCGTGAACATGGGCATAAGCTTCGAGATAACCCACGAGGCGGAGAGCGACACTAAAGGTGGGGCGCGGGCTTCAGACCCAAGTAACCGAGGTACAACAGGTGTAATTAAATATCAAATCGATCCAGCCACAGGGAAGGTCAAGCAAACCAAGAAAGAGTCTACATCGGCTCTAGGTGGCGATACAACCGCTATTATCTCAGGTAATGCCCTACCAACCCCTAAGCCAAAAACAGACGGTACAACGGCAGCAGCAGACAGCCAGCGACGCGAGAACGAGAAGCGCATCAAGGGTATCAAGGCGAGCGCTGTGTTTCCTACAACAGAGGAAGCTTTGCTCATTACACCTGACACACCTTTTAGGACTAGGGGCGTGAGCATAACAGCAGACAGGTACTGGGTTGTAGAGAACGTGCGCCATACATACACGGAAGGAGGGTTGACTACAGACGTAGACCTGTACAGCCCGCTAAGAAATAAATACCCCTCTACAGACATTAACCAACCGCCTAGCATAACACCTAACGTACCTCAAGCACCTGGCGTGCCCTTTGACGCTGATGCACCTAAGTTTATTCGACCCACGACAGGGCCAATAACCAGTAGGCACAGAACAGAGAACCCCAAGCGACCGAGGCATCAAGGAATTGATTATGGGGCAGCCGCTGGTACACCTGTTGTAGCTTCAGCTAGTGGTACGGTAGTCGATGTAGTTTCTGGTTGCAGGGTGGGTAATGGAAGCTGTGGCGGGGGATATGGAAATAAGGTGGACATCGACCACGGCGGCGGTTGGCTCACGAGGTATGCACACCTAACAGAAGTTAATGTTACAAATGGTCAGACAGTGAGTCAGGGACAAAAGATAGGAACTGTAGGTAATACAGGAAAAAGTTTTGGCAATCATTTACACTGGGAAGTACGTAAAAGCGGTGCAGACTTAAACCCTCGGAAATTTATTCCTAACTAATCACTTTGGCTAGACTCCAGGTATGAGCAACCCATTATTTGACTTACTTTTGCAAGCGCAGCGGGCTACACAGATAGCTCTAGACCAACAAGGGAGAGTGCCTTACCCGACTTTGGGTGTTGTGGTCAGTAATCAAGACCCAGAGGGGCAGCGGCGCATCAAGGTGGTCACAGCCTCAAACCCGCTAGTGCAAAGTGACTGGATACGCCGCCTCGTACCTTACAGACAGTATGATCCTCCACTACCCCAGGTGGGGCAGACAGTCTTAATTCTCTACGCAGACGGGCTAGAAACGAACGCCTACTACCTCCAGATAGTAAATGACACTAACCCACCGCTAGACAAGTCAGACGCGATAGATGACCACGCAAGCGTCATAGACGGCGATCGCACGGCAAGCATCAAGGGTGACGATACTACAACAGTTGATGGCTCGTCCACGCTGGAAGTAAGTAACGACATAACAAACAACTGCGATGGCGATTTTAGCGTTGATAGTGAGCAAAACATCAATATGCAGGCGGTGCAGGACTTGGTGCTGTTTGCCTCGCGCTACTTGAGACTACAGGCAGGGGCGACCAACTTTATAGAGTTAGGCTTTGATGGCACAAACCGCATATCTGGTACTTGGACAATAAATTTAATGGGTGCCTCTATCAACTTTATAAACGGAAGTACCGTAACCCTAAATGGGAAGTCCCTGGCAACCGTCGGTGCTATCGACTCGGACGGCGACACAATCGTTAATAAGGGCTGGTAATTAATTTCTATAGGAGAAACATCTATGACTGACGAACAACTAGCTTGTGAGCTATACAGTACCTACGAGAGCATACGCAGCGGCTGCGACAAGGAAGTCCACGCTGATGTTTGGCAGTACATGAATCCCTTTCAGCAGGTGGCTTGGTTAAACACAGCCAAAGAGATGCGGAAGCTGCTCACACCCAGCAAGCCTAAGAAGGCGGTAACACCTGAGCCTGAAGCTTAGGTTTAAACATAAGGAAAAGCCCGGCTCTATCAACTAGAGCCGGGCTTTTGTTGTATCTATAATCTACTTCTTGTATGTACCAAGTTGTAGGGTATCTAGCATCATCAAGGCGTGAACTTTGCTAAACCCGTTAGCTCTAGCGCGTTCAAACCACTCCAGTTTTTCACCTCGGTTAACTGTCTTGCGTTCGCTACGTCTCTTGAAGTCGTCAACACTTTCACAGAAGATATGGGTGTTGTTATAGCGGGCGGTGCGGACTTCGATTAATTCATCTCCAGGTCTAACCTGCTTTACAGTGTCAAATCCCGCGCTAGCTTGAGCCATAACCCACTTGTTTATCTTCAGTAGGGATTTATGGTCATAGTTCAGGTCAGAGGGGAAATAATCACCACCGAAAGCCAATCCCTTGAGTAATTCGTAGGAGGGGTGTTTTCTCAGTGCAGACTCTTCATAGTTACGAGCGCCACGGATTTTGAATACCTCTCCGTCATAAACACTATGAATATAGTAGTGTGCCTTGTTAATAAAGCTAGCGACAGAAAAACAATTCTCAATCTTGTGTTCGATATTGAAGGGTAAGGACAAGTTATAACGATTCCAGAACTTATCGATATGTTCTTTAGCTAGAGAGTCAAGGTTCTCAACTTCACGGCTAACAGCCTTCAGGAAAGCACCCCAGTCTTTAGACTTCTTAGGCAGGGTAGCTGGGTCACTTTCTTTAACGAAGTCAGCAATATGAGAGAAGATACTAGCCCAGTCTAGCCCAGCGAGAGGGGTAGTAATTCGAGTGTAGTTCTTGGTGTCAGTCCACTTGGTATTGTCGCTTAAAGTATCAAAGCCAGGAAGTCTAGCCGAGTCTTTAAGGGTAGGTACGTGTAGGAGACTGTAGAAACCACCATCAGTAATAGATTGGCGTGTGTGGAGGGCTTTGTTTAGCATCCAGGCACCAACTCTAGCTCTAGCGGTAATGTTATTAGCTAGGACAGTGTTACCAACACTGAAGTATGGGCTAGCAGATACACCATAACTAGTATTAACAAACAGCTTGAGAATTTCCTGTTTAGCAGTGGCAGTAGTTTTCTCTTCGGCAGGAGCTGTACCGGAGTTAGAGATGGACTTGAGACCGCCGCGCACATCTACTAGCTTACCTATGAATCCCTCTAGGTGTAGAGAAACCCATTTGCGAGTGCGAGTATCAGAGCTAAGGTCGCGTTTACCGTTAACATTTTCCAGCGAGCCCTTATCACTAACTACACATTCAATCCACGCATCAACGCTAGGCACTTCATCACTCTTTAGGTAGGCAGCCGCGCTCTCTACTGTAAGACTCATCAACTCGTTGAGTTCTTTGTTAGTGGCTACTGCACGAAGAACCTTTAAAACATCGCTGGTAATAATCCCGTTCTGAATCTGTTTGCGGATGAGGGCGAAGTGTCCAGGGATGTGAGCGACATCATCGTCGCGGTCGGTATCGTCAGTTTCTTTATCCCAGTCTTCACCAAGGGCTGCACGGTTGATATCCTTCTGGGAGACAATCTTACTGTAGATTAAATCTTGGCAGAACTTAATCTCACCAGAAACTGTGACAGTCCATAGGTTATCAACTAGGTCGGATTCGTACTTGGCAAGCCACTGCTTAAGACTCATGCGCTTTTGGTTAGGCTTCCAACCCCAGACAGTAGGTAAACCTAGAGGGAAGGTAAAGGCTCTTAGGGCACTACCGTAGCAGGAGTTAAGGTCAATGTCGGCACCTAGTTCACAGACATATTCACTGGGGCGCTCGTTGTTGCATCTTCCACCCTGTACCAGAGCATTGAAAGCTGAGGAATCTTCAGTGATGCGGGCGAAGTAGTTCACACTGCATTGGGAGATACCCAGGAAGCTGAAGGGCAGGCGAAAAAACTGACTAAGGGCTCTACCGTCTACGCTATTAGAGGACTTAGAATACTCAGCAATAGAGTTTCTAAGCTTGTTGCGAGTGTTTAGAACCTCAATGACATTATGGTAGTGGTCTAGGTTCTTCTTGTGTTCTTTATCAGAGCTATCTAATAACCCAAGCTTCTTGATTGCGAACTCAATCTCTCGGCGGTCGCCTTGGCAGTAAATCCAGCTCTCTAAGGTTTTAGCAACCAAAGAACCAGTAGTCATGGGGATGTTCTCTTCGTTGAAGCACATCTCCTTAGGGAGACCAATAACTTCGTGCTGCACCCAGCGTACTAGCTCAACGAAAGCAGAGTAGATAGATAGTAAGTCGTCCACATCACCCATAGAGTAGGCTGCAAACAGGTCAGGGAAGGCTTCCAGACCGTCTCTCATGTGAGTTTTGTATGAGTCCATACCAGCTTTACTTTGCATCTTCACACCCACAGCATCTGCTAGAGCTTTTAAACCACTGTTACCAGACCATCCCTTCATGTCTTTGATGTCTACGGTGTATTTATGCTCATTAACTTCTAGCACGAAAGGGGGGCGGCAGCTAATATTTCTTTTCTGTTGAATAGCTCCAGACATATACAGAGGTTGGATGAAATCCCAGCCAAAAGCGTACTCAAGGTCTTTAGGGCTGTAGAACATCAACAGGTTAATATTCTTGTGCTGGCGGTCTTTATCGCAGTCGTTGAGGATATATTCTATGAGGTTCAGGGAGTCGCTCATCTCGACAAAGATGACTTTCACACCAGAAACAAGTTCATAGGACATGAGGCGCTTGTAGCAGGGCGTAGAGACATCATTACTAACAAACAGGTAGCGTCTCTTCTCTCCGGTAAGCTTGCTATAGGTTGAAAACTGGGTAGAGAGCCATTCACTCTTAACAACTTCCCTTACGGTCTTGTCCCACTCGGAGTCTGTAGCGATTACCAGAGTTGACACTTTCTTAGCTCCAGATGATGCGGTCTTGGGGTTTTGGGGTATAATAGACATAGCTTGAAATCCTTTGAATTATTTGAATTAGGGTTTTGTAAATGCCAGTGGGGAGTACCAGTCACCACTGGCATTTACATTGTCTAGCGGAGGGTGCGGGAGTAGTCGCCAATAACTTCAGAGACAGTGCGGTTAGTCTTCTGGGCGTATTCTGTGAGCAACTCCAGCTCGGAATGTGGTAAGCGGACGGCAACTGTTGTTTCATGGGGTCTAGGTTGGTCGTTTAACTTCGGCTTTAATATCTCTACCAAAGAAGTCTCTAGAGAACCAAGCTCGCTTTCCTCACAGCCTACCCAAGCGATAGAGACTAAACCAAGTGACTCTAGTTGTCTTAGTCTTTGATGCTTAGCCCAGCTTTCCTTAAGGTTACGGGTCTGCCCAATATAGAGAATTTGTCCACTGACATCTAGTACGAAATAGACGGAGGGTTGTTCAGGCAGCTCTTCTTTATTTAGTAGTGGGAGGGTGTCTTCAACTAGACCCTGTAAGTTCTTGACTAGATAGTCGTTTAGACTCATACCACTATTATCAGCCTCTAACTTCAAGCTTTCGAGTAGCTCCTCTTCTAATCTCAGTGAAGTATGTTTCTTACTCATATAAGTCCTTTATGTGTTGACACCACTATTATAGCACAGAAAGACATAGTGCTGTCAATATGCAATCAAGGAAAATACAAGCTAAATAAGGTGTACTTAGACTGTAAAATCACAAAAACCCTAAGTATTTACCAGTAGAAAGATCGACCCCACAGTCCCCCCTATATTTTCAAAAAACAGGGGGACTGTGGGGGGTAAGAATCCCTCAACCACGCGGGTTCTAGCATTTTTGTTCCCTATTGGGGTAGAAACAACCACTGAGGCACCCCCGACCTTGCGTGTAATTTAATTACTAACACCAACTACCCCTCCGCTTTGTTCCGCCGCCCATAGTTTGTAGAATGGAAGTATAGATAGTAGGGTAAACCCCATGCAACGAGTGCGTGGGGTTATTTTTTGCCTAGTCCGTCCTATAGTCTAGATGTACCCTCTACATACATTTATGGATAGGCAGCAACTCACCCCCTTCCTTGGCTGGCCACTAGACTATTTTCGAGAACAAGCCAGAAAGTTCAAACAACCATCCTTCCTCCTTTTGTCCAGTGAGAACCATACAGTAGGTACTAAACCCTTCCTGTTCGGTTTGGAGGGTCTAGAAGCCGTCACAAACGAGCTAAACGTCCCACATAGGTTAGAAACCATAAAAGCTTTATATGGGGTGCTACAGCCCGGCGAGATCATTATTATGTGGGTCGATGAAGGTGTGTTCCAAGAATGCTTTATTGACCCTATATCTGGGTGATAACTGGACATAAGCAAAACCGCATATATGTCAGTACATTGATCAGTTATTTCGATCAAAATAAGCCCCAAAACTAGTGTTTTTGGGGCTTTTTGGCTTGGTTTTGCTATATTCTACGGATTAGAATAGATGTAGAGGGATAAAGAGGGATACATCCGAATATGTAAATCTAGACATTCCTTCCTATCCGTACTTATCCGTAGCTATTCAGAGATTTTAAAGATGAACACTAATAAAGGGTGAACATGGAAGTCATAGGCGATTCAGTAGAGGTTATCCTCACCCGTGAGCAAGTCGCTAAAGAGCTAGAAACTACAACCTCGGTCTTATACACAATCCTCGACCTTGGCAGTCTGTATCTCCCCCGACTCAAGCGACTCCGCACCAAAGACAACTGTGGTATATCCCGCAGGCGACCGCTAACAAACTGGGATTTACCCATCCTCCGCAAAGTTCTACACACTTACCGCATACATGGTAGGAGCGCAACCAGAAAGTTACTAGCTGAAAACCCCGCTTACTACGAACAGGAGATTTAGTCATGAAGATTAGAGAAGCCGCTGAATTAATCCAACTAACCACCGGACAAGAGTTAAAGCCCAAGCAACTCCTAGTTGAGTTACAAACCCGCTTTCCTAACATGGAATTCACTCTTGATAGCGATGTGCCTGAAGAATTTGTAGAACGCACCGAAGCCCTCGCTAACAAAGTAAAAGACTCTAAACCTAACGATCAGCCTAAGCCATCTGCTGGGGGCATGGGCATGGGTCTAGCTAAGACTTCGGCTGAAGCTATCACCAACACCAAAGCAACCGCCCTGAGCATCACAGAGTGCATTCGTGAAGCCCTAGAAGATGCAGAGTTAGTTCTTGCCATACAACAAGGTTTCCGTGATGCTCTCGTCATCGAAGATGCTTACCAAACTGCCAAGAATCAAGCTCTAGGCGCAATGGTAGATAGCAGAAGTGCTGCCGTTGAACAGGAAGTAGAACGCCTCCGAGCTGAGAACGAAGCTTTCCTCATTGACCGTGCAGCACGGGAGCAAGAACGCCTGGGGGAGTGGGTGCGCCGACGGGAAGCTTCTCGTCAGCTATTACAACAAGTCAAAGACGACCTATCGAATCTAATCAGTCTTCTGTAATCGCACACTTTGAGAGACACTGGGCGAAGTACGGCGTTGTAGCCGCTTTCGTCGCCTTTGTCTCTCTCGCCCAAGGCGACCGAGAACTTAAAGCTAAGAACGACGTTTACCTGCAAAACATGATTGCCACTAACAACCTGAAGCGTAATGAGCAGATAGCTACACAAGAATACTCAAGGGAGTTGGCGGAGATTGCTAACCAAAGATACCAAAACGGCTGCATAAGAGTCGAAGGTTATCTGCAAAGTGGTAAGCCAGTCATCAAAGACGGTAAGCAACTCCCAGCCAATGCAATTGTTTGCGACAACTTCGGTAATACAGGTGTACTCATTCCTGCCGACTTTGATGAAGATGGACGACTCAACGCGGTCGTAGGCAAGATAGCTTACACCGGTAGCGCCCCACCCGCCAATCATGAAGAACCCGCTTATGTGAGGTACGTAAAATGAGTTCTGAGTTCCGAGCAAAAAAGCCTCGGTCTTTCTCGACCGAGGGCATAATGAATGTACTTTTTTGGTTGCTTATTATTGCTATTGTATACGGTTGCTATAACAATGCCTTGCCATATATTGCGTTTATCCGCCTAAGAATAGGAGACAGTTTTCTAGCTGGACTGCCCTATGTCGGTGGGTTCTTCAGGTTCTTCTCTCTGTCTACTTTGGTAGGAATTGTCTTCTGGGCTATCTTGCAAATTATGCAGTTACTTCCCCTTTGGGTAAAAGCCGACCGAAAACTTATTAGGACAGTGATTAGACAGTCAGAGAACCACCCTCAGATGAAGATAGGCAAAGAAGACTCTAAGTCACTGGCTGCTCTTAAGAAGATATGGAACGAGTTCCCCCTACGCTCTATTAAATGGGCTCGTACCTGTTCCTACATCGCCTACAGTATTGATTATGTTGCCTGCATTCACGCTTTCCCACCTGTTGATGGTGGTCTTGATAGATTCTTCTACGTCATCGCTACCAGACAGTTCGACTTACTCAACCTGGGTAACATTATTAGTCTCATCATTACTATCTATTTAGTCGAAGCCCTTTTCGTTGTTCTTCTACAGGTTCAAGAGTTTATTTACTTTCAAAGATTAGCTAAAAGCGAGGTTTAATATGCTGGAACAAGATATAGAACAACTAAAGTGGAAAGAGCTAGCCTACGATACTAACGACTGGGATACACAAATCTTTGTAGGTGGTGCCCTCGCTGCTACCACCTTTATAACCTACGTTAGTGCCTCGCTCCCTGCTGGGTTATTGGTGGGGGGCTGCCTCTGGTTCTATGGCTTAAAAAAGACTAACGAGATTAGCTTTCGTGATGAATTGATAGACAGAGGTGTAGTAAGCCACATTCTCAAGGAGTCTGACTTACGAAAGTATGAAGCTAGCTACGGGCTGGAAACTGTACTTAACGAGATTCAGACTGCTGTGGACTTAGGACATGGTGTATCACCACACGCCGTGAATCTGTTTAATAGTAAAGTAGATGAACCCGCACCCCTACCTGCACAGGTAGACTCTCCCCAGCCCACCAACGACACCGACTGGATTGAACTAATTCTAGACCGCACTACCATGATTCACGGTCTACAAGGTTCAGGTAAGTCTTGGCTTGCCCGCTACGCAGTAAAAAAGAAGAAAGAACTAGGTCACCGCATCATAGTTCTGGACTCTAACTCAAACCCTTATGAGTGGCGGGGAGTACATGAAAGCTACCACACCCACCAGGATATCGAGGCTAAAGTCTCGTGGTATGTGGATGAACTCGACCACCGCCTTGAGGAGTTTAGAAATCTCAACTGCCCTGAAGATGAGTGGGCCTCTAAGCTACAGCCTATCAGTTTAGTGTGTGAAGAGACCTCTACCTGGTCAAACTGGTTTAAGGATAAAGCCCTGCTCAAGAAGTTTGGGATGTACGCCATTACGATGTCTAGGAAGCCTTTAATGCCCGTCCTGGTTATTGGACACAGTGAAACTCAAGAAGCTTTCTTTGGACTAACTGGAATGGGCAACACTGTAAAGAATATGCAGAAGGTTCGGTGTATTGGCGATAAGAAGTCCCTCAAGCCTAAGAGCTTGGGTATAGGGCAGCTAAAGCTTGAAGGTGATGACGAGTTACGGACAGTCAAGCTGCCCCGCCTCACCTCTAAGATTACCGAGTTCTAGATTTTGTTTTCCTATCCGACTTGGATAGGATTATTGTATAAACCTAATGGAGAACTTCCCTATGTCTTTGATTGTTTCTGAAACTTCCTACAACACAATTACAAAAGATATTCTCAAAGGTTACAAAGAGCTCAAACAGCGTGAGAAGGAATTAGCTAGAGAGGTATTCAAAACTGATAACCTGCCATCTACTACCTGTATCTGCTACTTCTGTAAAGAAGATGGTGAAGTAATTCATCAAGCCACTATACAAGACCCTGAAATGTGTCTCGCTGACGCTGTAGACGTTGCTAGTCTAATCAACCAGGGTGCTACTAAACTTGTCTGGAAGAGAGTTTAATCCTAAATAAACTTAATGAAAAGACTTTTATATAGCCACTCCGCAGGGGTGGTTATTTTATTGGCAGGTCAGGCAGGTCGGGTCGGTTTACCATATGCCCATAGTGCCTCATTACCATAGACGTGTCGCTGTGTCCTAGAAGGTAGGCAACGCCAGTTATAGGTATTCCCTGCTCTATACCGTGGCTAGCCATCGTGTGCCTCAGGCAGTAGGGTTTCCGATACTCAACCCCCTGATACTCCAGTACCTTCGCCCAGTAATTCTTCCTGAAGGTATCACCATCTATGTGCTTGCCACGCGGTGAAGTAAACACCAGGTCGTCAGGGATAGCCTCAATCGGTTTAATTTCCTCTAGCAGCGATCGCAGGTGGTCTGGTAGCTTTAGATAGCGTACTGTGCCTGTCTTTGTACCCTTGCGCTTGCGCTTATAACCATTACCTGCCGGGTCTTTAGGCAGACTCTCCTTAATTATTAATTCACCACGTACTAAGTCAACGTGCTGCCAGCGCAAACCTATCGCTTCAGAAGTTCGGCAGCCTGTGATTAGTAGGAACTTAACAAAACTAGAGTAATGTGGGTATAGCGTCTCGAAGCCTGTGATGATTAGTCTTATCTCATCGATTGTGAAGGGTTTTATCTCCTTACGCTTCCTGCCTTGAGCCTTTACACCTTGGTATGGGTTTACTTTCAAGAAACCTTGTGATATACCCCAGTTACAGCAGGAGCGGATTTGGAACAATCTCTCCTTTAATGTAGTGGAGGAGAGGTTGAGACTTTGTATCCAGGTTACGTCCACTAGATTTGGGTTAGCTTTAGCTATCATCACCCGCGTCCACCTGTAGTAGGTTAACCTCGTAGTCTCAGTTACGTCTAAGGTTTCTACCCAAGCGTCCCACAACTCTAGTAGTGTCTTTGGGTGTGTTTTAGGCGGTGCCTTGGGCTGAAGTCTGTATCGGTCTAGGGACGTGTCAAAGTTGCGAGCTAATATGTCATTTCTAATTTGTACAGCTATCGCCTGCGCTGTTTCTTTGTCGCGCCTATTATTGTATTGACCCCCTGGCACTGGGTTGAAGCAGAACCTCTTCCCGCCGTAGGTAAATCTAAGTTGTATACTTCCGTTGTTATTAAATGGTTTTATTTCTCGCATTGCCCTAACTCTGGCTTAAACAGGTAGGGCAGTTTATTGTTGAGACCCATCGCAGGCGATCGCAGCACAAGTTGCCACTTTAGCAGAAATTTCTCAGTGCTGAGTAATGAGTAATGAGTAATGAGTAATGAGTAATGAGTAATGAGTAATGAGTAATGAGTAATGAGTAATGAGTAATGAGTAATGAGTAATGAGTAATGAGTGGTGTTAGCGGTAGCGCGGCGTTTAGCCGGTGCTGAGTTCAGAAATAAACTCTACCTTGTCTACCTTGTCTACCTTGTCTACCTTGTCTACCTTGTCTACCCTACCCTGTGCAATTGTGAATACACCAAAGTCCAACACCCTACCACGTATAATTGAGTGGCGATCGCTTAATTTGAGATAGCCAAATCGGTTGTTTGTCTAGAGAAATAGACCGTTTACCATTGGGTAAAGTTTGATAGATCCATTTATTACCTAAACAAACATTGGCAGGTATCTCAACGGGAGAATTTGCTGATGTTTGCAATTGTAAAACTTTTTGCATCATTTCTGATTCCAACATCAGATAATGTGCTTTGAAAATTTGGGTGACGTAGCTGGGACTCATAGAATTATCATAAGGAAAATACTGTTTTTCCATATCTTTCACATCAACGGAACACAGATTATTTTTTTCTCGTTCTACTGCCTGGTAAAATCCTTGGTAAAATGTGTATGTATTCACACCATACCAATTGCGATATATTTGTCTTAAAGGTGTGTCTTTTTCTGGGGGAATAATTTTATCTAACCCCTGTAATATAGAGAAAGCCTCATTATTTAATGAATGTAATAGAGATTTTGTATAGTCATGTGCCAATAACCGACCTTGCCAAACTACGGGTAATTTACCGATTTTTTGCATGACTCGGATTTGCGATCGCCTGATAATTATATTCACAAGCTGACCAATTAAAGATGGTTCGTTTTGCAGCGATTCGCTAAGTTTCCAAGATGCTTCTAAAGATTTTAGCATCTCTTGGTTATTACCTTTTTGCAGTTGTTCTAAAACATCAATTAATAACAAACGTTGTAAATTGACTATCCCTAAATAGCTAGGGATAGGAGCTTGAAAATCTCCGTCTTTTATGTATTTATAGTCTAAGCCCCAAGTTGGTGTCTCCTCAGTTAATAATAAGTTGCGGATTCTGGTAATGTTCCTACTATGTTGATTTACATAACTACGTAATTTTGTTGGTAATGTCTGAGGAATTTGTTGCGTCTGATCATCAAACTGCTGTCTTAGTAACTCAGAAACTTCTAAAAATTCTGCCTTTTTACTATCAGGTATTTTTAAATCTTCCTCCGCAGTAGTCAAAATATTAAAGCCTAACTGCGAAGCTGCTAATTCCCGAATTTTTATAGCTGTTTTATTTCTAGATTTTGGCAACTCATCAAAAGAATTATATACTTCCACTATGATTGCTTGCTTTTGTTCTAATAATAAAGGTGCTGCTGCTTGCAAAACAGGTGTGATTTTTTTGAGAAAACTGTCACGAACGGGATTAAAGCTAGATTCTCCAGTCAATTCACCTAAAAGGTCATATTCACTAATCCCCAAAGCTCCTAGTGATAAATAATACTCTTGTTGTGCTTGTAAATACTGTCCTGCTTGCGCTAGTTGATCAGCAGTTTGCAAAGCTTTTGTTTTCCGAGGATTTTCTATCTCTGCAATTTGCGCTTGATACTTGTTAAGATTGTCCAGTTCTTTATTGATATCTGCGGTTTCCTCAGCACTAAGACTGACTTTAACCAAACCTGCACCACAATTGAGTAAATTTTTGGCGGGTAAATTGCTCAACTTTTCTAAATCTAGAGATACTTTCGGTGAAACCTCACAAATACTAGAACCGTTGGCTGTAATGACACCCAAGTAAGTTTTATGCTTTTGGTTGGGAAGAGCAGCTATGGTAATTATCCCAGTTTGTCTATCTGTAATTGATAAAAATCTCAAGTCGTAACCTGATTTCTGCTCAATGTTACTGATAGGAGTAGCGAATAATGTTGCTATTTTGTCAGCAAATACCCCATGACGAGAATAATATTGCTTTTGTAGAATATTCATCACACCAACTAATATTCTCTGCTGCTTTTCCTGTTCAAACCGTTCAGATAAAGCATTCTCAGTCTCACTAACTGTGAACTCTCGAAAACCAGATGGACATTCAACCCCTTGGTTTGGCAACATCTTAGTAGGTAACTGGGGAACTACACGCCGATTCTCTACACTTTCACAAACCGTAGAGAATGTTAACTCGTTTCCTATCGATGTTTTAGTTACGTTGACGAAATTAACGTAAGTACGAGAATTATTTAGTTTTGGTGTTAATACAGTCATGATGACTTGCTTGGCTTTTGGATCAGTAAATATTTGCCATTGATAGCCAGCAACACTATTTTCTATATTGTTTTCTACACCTAAATCTTTAATCTGAGTTGCAAAATAATTTTTTTCTAGAAAGTACGCTTGTTGAGCGCGAGCTACTGCACCTAAATTAGATAAAACTTGTTTTTTGATGGCTAATTCTTCGGCTGATATTTGCTGTTCTTGTTGATTAGCGACAGTATTGGCTCTGACATTGGTTGTTATAGTCAAACCTGCAATTAGACTGATACTTGACAATATACTAAGCAGTGATGATTTCATAATATAGGAATCTGACTTGATGATTAAAATTATTTGCGTAGGTAGGGAACGGGAAAAGAAGTAACAGAGGCTTACTGAGTTTTTTTCAGAAATCCAATATGAGTCCTATAGATGCTCGCTGTATTTCGTTTAAGGTGACTAATTTTAGAGAATTCATATTTTATTTTGACCCCAACTCCGTATATTTTTCTCTTTTTTGTTAAGAGTTTATTGTTTAAATCAGTAGCTTTAGCAATCAGGTTGAATTCTATATTTATATAATCTTTAAACTCTAAAATACATCCCTGACATTACGTAAAATATCTGAATACTTTTTCTTGAACTCCTTTAATCTCAATATTTCAGAAGATGTTTTAAAACTTTTTAAAGCACCTCTAACAGATAGTTGTTATAGTATGTACATTAATCATTATTCAGGTTCTGCAACTTCATGCAAGATGAGAATAAATATCATGTTCCCTGATGAATTAACTACAAACAACTGATTTTTGTGAATCAACACACAAATATAAATTTTTAGTAAAAAATATTACATCTTTGATTTACATCTGAGAAAAAAAATAATATCCTAAGCTTAGGTATGACAAACAATAGCTAGAAAAATCTAGCATATCTTCTCAGTATTTACGCTGACAAAACTGATTTTTCGTAATAGAGAACATCACCCAAGAGTTTCCGCTTAACTTGCTGGTGAATGTTTTGTGGCTAATACATTTAGTCAAAAAAATTGCGATCGCTCATCAAGGGAACTCTGCACCAACATCTACAGCAGAGTGTGGCTGATTTTGTTGCGGCAACTGACAGTTTGGGAATACTTAATTACACAAAAAATTTGGGAACGCTCTAATAATATGTTGGCATTGATGAATGCAAGTGGTTTTATCCCCCACGGACATTGTTATCTCTGGAAAACTGGACTAGTTTGGTTACATCTGATTTCTGATGCTGCGATCGCACTAGCCTATTATTCCATTCCTCTGTTACTGATTTACTTTATTTCCCAACGCAAAGATGTTCCCTTCAATGGGGTTTTCATCTTATTTGGGGCTTTTATTATTGCCTGTGGAACTGGGCATTTAATGGATATTTGGACGCTGTGGCATCCAAATTACTGGATTGCAGGTGGCATCAAAGCCTTTACCGCCATTATTTCCATATATACGGCATTTACTCTGGTTGATCTCATGCCGCAAGCCTTAACATTACCCAGCCCAGCGCAATTAGAAGCTATTAATCGCGTACTAGCAAGAGAAATTGTCGAGCGTAAACGAATTGAGCAAGAATTGCGTCAAGCTGAAGAAATAGCCAAGAATTCTAGCGAAGCCAAAAGCGAGTTTCTGGCTAACATGAGTCATGAGTTACGCACACCCCTAAATGGTATTCTCGGCTATGCCCAAATCCTACAACGGACGGAATCTTTAACTGAAAAAGGCAGTAAAGGCATCAATGTTATTTACGAATGTGGTTCTCATTTATTAACCCTGATTAATGATGTCTTGGATCTTTCCAAAATCGAAGCCCGTAAGTTGGAATTAAATCCTATACATTTTTACTTCCCATCATTTTTAGATAGTGTCAGTGAAATTTGTCGCATTCGTGCGGAACAGAAAGTGATTGATTTTCACCTGTTACTTGATCCTGATTTGCCAGCCGGGATTTGTGCTGATGAAAAACGCTTGCGACAAGTTCTGATTAACCTACTCAGTAATGCTATTAAATTTACCCATGAAGGTAGCGTCACCTTCAAAGTGACAACCGTTCAGCGAGGATTAGATGAGCATGGCAAAATCGCGTCCAAAATTCGTTTTGAAGTGATAGACACTGGTACTGGTATCACTCCTGAACAAGCTGAAACAATCTTTCTCCCATTTGAGCAAGCAGGAAATCAGAAACGACAAACGGAAGGTACAGGGTTAGGTTTAGCCATCAGCCAAAAAATTATAGCGTTGATGGGAAGTCAAATTAGAGTCAAAAGTGAACTTGGTAAAGGTAGCAATTTTTGCTTTGAGGTGGATTTTTCCGAATCTCAAGACTGGGCTAAAGCTTCTAGAGTTGTTGAGAAAGGAACTATTACAGGTTATCAAGGAGCAGAACGCACCATTTTGATAGCAGATGACAAATGGGAAAACCGTTCAGTCATCGTGAATTTACTAGAACCTGTAGGCTTTACAGTAATTGAGGCGAATAATGGTCAAGAAGTATGGGAAAAAGTCCAATTCTATAAGCCAAACTTGATTATTACTGACCTAGTGATGCCGGTAATGGATGGGTTTGAGTTAATTAAAAATTTACGTAAATCTGACCAATATAAACACATACCTATCATTACCTCATCAGCGAGTGTCTTTAGCATTGACCAATATAAAAGTATTGACTTAGGTGCAGATGCCTTTTTACCCAAGCCTATAGAAGCAGAAACACTGCTGGAATTACTAGGAAAGTTTTTGCAAGTGGAATGGTTGTATGAAAACACAACTAACAACATTCAGAATAGCAATATAGATCCCACAGAGGAAATGCAATTGCCCTCCCAGGAGGTTTTACAACAATTATTAGAACTGTTGCAAGATGGCGACATTCAAAGCATTTTAGAATTGGCTCAGAAACTAAGTAATTCTGATGATAAACTCAGTGTTTTTACGCAGCAAATCATGCAGTTAGCCAGCAACTTTCAACTCAAACGTTTAGAAACTTTTTTAAAACAACATATTAATTAAGTTATGAATTTTTTCTCCATTTTACGACTTTGGACATATTTCCTTTTATTTTCTATGTGATTAAAAATAGTTTTAATCAAACACAGAAAATATCATGCACATTACTTTGAAACTACCTGTAAACCTAATTTTGATTTACAAATTGGAGCAAACTGACCAAAATGCCACCTAAGGGATTTATATTACTTGTAGATGATAATCCTACAAATTTATCTGTTTTATCGGAAGCACTCAGTAGCGAGGGGTTAAATTTTCGGGTTGCGGTTGATGGTGAAAGTGCGATCGCGCAAGCAGAACGCAATCAACCAGAGCTAATTTTACTAGATGTACAAATGCCGGGAATTAATGGCTTTGAAACTTGTCGTCGGCTCAAAGCTAATCCGATCACCAAAAATATTCCTGTAATTTTTACCACAGCTTTAGCAGATACAGAGAGTAAAACTAAGGGCTTCTTTCTGGGTGCAGTGGATTACATACCCAAACCCTTCGCCCAAGAAGAAGTTCTGGCTAGAGTACGTGTGCATTTACGACTCAAACAACTAACGGAATCTTTAGAGCAACAAGTGCGCGATCGCACTGTGGCTTTACAGCAAACCCAAGTGCAGCTAGTGCAGCAAGAAAAGTTATCCGCTTTAGGAGAGTTAATTGCAGGGATAGCTCATGAAATGAACAATCCCATCAGCTTTATTACTAGCAATTTGCCGCCCTTGGATGAGTATATTGCCGCAGTCTGCGAAATGCTCGAACTATATGCCCAAGAGTATACTGACCCTACACCCACAATTACTGATGCCATAAAAGCATTAGATTTAGATTTTGTTTTGGAAGATATGCCCAAAATCTTGAACTCTCTCAAAGTTGGAGCTGAACGCATTCAAAATCTTTCCAATTCACTCCGCACTTTTAGCCGTTCTGATAGTGACAACAAAGCACCTGGAAACTTACACCAAGGGCTAGATAGTACGCTGATGATTTTACAACATCGTCTCAAGGATAATGGCGATCGCTCATCTATTGAAGTCATCAGAAACTATGGCAATTTACCAGAAGTTAACTGTTTTCTCGGTCAGATGAATCAAGTGTTTATGAACCTGATCGCCAATGCTATTGATGCTATTGACGAAGCTATAGCCGAGGGTAAAATCAGCAGTGCCATACCGCAGATTACCATCACCACCACTACAGATGCTCACAATATGGCCGTGATTTGCATTGCAGATAACGGCTGTGGCATTCCTGAATCTGCCCAACAACGATTGTTTGAACCGTTATTTACTACTAAACCCGTAGGTAAAGGTACGGGGCTAGGCTTATCCATAGCACATCAAATTGTTGTGGAGAAACACAAAGGCAAATTAGAAGTCAATTCCCAACCAGGTATAGGAACTGAGTTTAAAATTGCCATTCCTATCTCATCTTGAATTCTTTTGTTCCCCGTTAATACTACTTTTCTTTATCGGTATGTTTAGTAATTAAATGTTTATTGGCTGACTTAAATTAGTAATTTCCATGAACTCGAAACTTTATTTATATTCCTTCCTCGCCCAATTTCGATTACTGAAGAAAAGTTACACAGCAAAGATATTTTTAGTAGCCTTTTTAGGTACTCATGTCCCATTACTGACTTTAATCGTCAGTTTTGTAACTTCTAATTCTTATTCTTGGGAAATGGCGGTGCAAGTGCTGCTGACTGCACTGGTGGCTACATTAGTAGGTACAGTTACTACCTTATATACACTGCGGTATCTGCTAGCTCCTGTGATTGCGACATCTGCCGCTTTGCAAGAATATTTACAATCCCAAAAATTACCCAAACTGCCAACAAAATTCACCGATGAAGTGGGGACATTAATGGCAGATACCTCACAAACACTATATAAGTTAGATGAATTAATTCATCAAATTACCTACTATGACAATCTCACTGGATTACCGAATCGCGATTTATTTAGCGATCGCCTCTACAATTATGTATCCAACTCCCACAATCAGCAGCAACTCGTAGCTGTTCTAGTGTTGGGAATTGATGATTTTGTCGATATTAGTCATGGGTTAGAACCTGAGACATTAAACTTGCTCTTAAGAGCAGTAGCGCAGCGTTTAACCAGTCATCAAGAGAAGACAGACATTCTGGCTTTTTTGGGTCAAGATGAATTTGCGATCGCTCGCACGGATTTAATTTCCTTTGAGGGTGTGGTTAAACTGTCTGAGCTATTAGTGGCGATTGTAGGCAAACCCTTTAGCATCAATGGTCAACAAATTCACATCACCGCTAGTATCGGCATTACAATCAATAGTGTAGGCGAGCAAGCTAATGTAGAACAACTACTACAACAAGCTCACATGGCACTCTACCAAGCAAAACAGCAAGGGCGAGGTCAACATAAATTCTATTCTCCACAACTTAATGCTCAGTTACAAGAGCGATTAGCCTTGGAAAATGACCTACATGAAGCTTTAGAACGGGGTGAAATGATAGTTTATTATCAACCGTTGGTTGATTTACGTACCAAGGAAATCACCGCATTAGAAGCCTTAGTCCGTTGGCAGCATCCCACACGCGGTTTAGTTTCTCCTGGCCAATTTATTCCCATTGCGGAAAATAATGGCTTGATTGTTCCTATTGGTGAGTGGGTTTTGCGAACCGCCTGCGCTCAAAATCGTACTTGGCAACTAGCAGGAATCCCACCAATTCGCATCTCAGTCAATCTCTCTGCCCGACAATTTGAACAACCGAATTTAGTCGAGGTTGTCAGACAAACTTTAGCTCAAACAGGATTGTCAGCCACATATTTAGAATTGGAAGTAACAGAAAGCTTTTTGATGGGGAATGTTCAGCAGTCTATTAAAACCCTCAAACAACTGCGAGAACTAGGCGTATGGATAGCTTTGGATGACTTTGGCACTGGTTATTCTTCCCTGAATTATTTGAAGTCTTTCCCAGTCCATATGTTGAAAATTGATCGCTCATTCGTACAGGATGTTACCGTTAATCCTGAAAGTGCCGCCGTTACTAATGCTGTCATTGCTCTAGCTCAAAGCCTGCAACTGAAGATTACAGCCGAAGGTGTGGAAACTCAAGAGCAATTGAACTATTTACAAACACAAGGCTGTCAAGAAGCCCAGGGATATTACTTTGGTATTCCCTCCCCGGCGGAAAAAATCACCGACATTCTCAAGGCTAACTGTCCACAGATGGCTGCGTAGGGAATGGGGAATGGGGATATTTTTACTTTTCAGATTGGTATCTATTGAGTGAAGAATATTTTTTTTCTGTCACTTTAGGCTGATGCTAATCGCAGTCATGAAAATTAGGCTAGAGGTCAACCGATAAAGTATACGTAGTATTCCACCCCATTAATTTTGACAGCTTGCGGGTGTTCAGATCCCCGACTTTTTAAAAAAGTTGGGGATCTATAACCTGTCACAATTTGTGTGGCGGACTAGTAGTGGTGTGACCGGGCTAAAATAGCGCATTAAATCCCTCTTGTGGGATGGGCTTCTAGCCCGTCCGTTGTGGTCAAGATAACTGCAATACAAAAATTATATTTGCTGACATTTTTTCTTGATTCTTAACATCTTTCTCCGCTTAATTTCATCAGTGTTAATCATATAATCAATTAGTTAAGTATATACTTAATAAGGGCAGTTACCAGAGTTTAGGGAGTCGTGAATTGCCGTGGTAAAAGCTATACACACCAAAGTTAAAGGAAGAGCCAGATATAAAATAACAGAACTGAAGAAGTTACCAAAATTAAAGATATATTTAGAGCAGCAATTAGTCAAAAATCCGGCTATATTCCAAGCTCATGCCAATATATTAACAAGTAATTTGTTGGTAATATTTCAACGAGATTATCAGTATCAACAAATACAAGAATTAATCGAGAAAATCATCAAAAACTTTCTAGAGAATCAACCAAAAATTGATTTTAAAAGCCTCATTCAATCTCCAAGTAAAATTACTAAATCAGATACCAATATCCAAGCCCAAGAAGTAGAAAACTGGCATTTAATGCCCACTAGTAAAGTTCTCCAGACCTTCAAAACTTCCCCAGAATCAGGACTATCCAGCGCATCTGCTGCCCATAACTTGAGTAAATATGGTGCAAATGTTTTAGCAGAAACAGAATTGCGGTCTAATTTGAGCATCATTTTGCAACAGTTTCAATCTTTACCCGTGGCTTTGTTGGGTGTGGCGGCGGGAGTCTCCATATTTACGGGGGGATTGGTGGATGCTGTGGTGATTTTGGGTGTGGTGGGTTTAAATGCCATCATTGGTTATGTGACAGAAAGCCAGTCGGAAAGAATTATTAATTCCCTCAAACATCATCAGCAAACATCGGCTTGGGTATTAAGAGACAGTCAGCCAAAAGAAATACCCATTGAAGATGTAGTGGTGGGAGATATTTTGATTCTCAAACCAGGAAATTATGTAGCGGCGGATTCTCGATTGCTGACAACTGATAGCTTGAGTATTGATGAATCGGCTTTGACGGGTGAGAGTATCCCCGTTAATAAAGATACAGCCTATTTAATGGGTGAGGATGTACCATTAGGCGATCGCATCAATATGGCCTACAAAGGTACTTATATCACCGGTGGTCAAGGATTGGCGGCGGTGGTGGCGACCGGCAAATATACAGAAATGGGCAAAATTCAACAGTTAGTAGGAGAAGCCCAAGCCACGGAAACCCCCTTAGCTAGACAACTCGATGAAGTCGGCGGACAACTGGTGTTAATTAGTATGGGGATTTGCGGCCTCGTCTTTGGGATGGGTGTCTGGCGGGGATACGGTTTAGTACAGATGCTTAAATCCTCCATTTCTCTAGCTGTGGCTGCTGTTCCCGAAGGTTTACCCACCATTGCTACCACCACCTTAGCTTTAGGCATCCTAGAGATGCGGAGGAATAAAGTTTTGGTGCGGAGTTTGGCGGCGGTTGAGGCTTTAGGTTCAGTGCAGACAATTTGCATGGATAAAACCGGCACAATTACCGAAAACAAAATGTCTGTGGTAGAAATTCACGCCAATTCCCGCCAAATTCAAGTGACAGACGGGGATTTTGTGGATGGTGCAGACCAAATTAACCCTTATGCTGACGATGAACTATTAAAGCTGATTCACGTATCGGTGTTATGTAACGAAAGTGAAGTTAGCAAATCAATTGATGGTGAATATACGGTTACAGGTTCAGCCACAGAAAACGCCCTAATTTACATGGCCATTGCGGCGGGAGTTGATGCGATCGCCCTCCGAGAAAAGTATCCTCTGCTACAAACTAATTTGCGTTCAGAAAACCGTAATCTGATGAGTACCATTCACCAGACTCATAATCAACACAAGTTTGTGGCGGTGAAAGGTAGCCCTGTAGAAGTCGCACAGCTATGTCAATATCAAGTCAAAGATGGTCAACTCTTAGATTTAGACGACGAAGCCAGACGACAAATCGAAATTGAAAACGATCGCATGGCTGGTAAAGCATTACGAGTATTAGGTATAGCCTACAGCCATCTAGATGAATATCACAACGGCAACGGTAACAACCATGAATTTAATCTAACTTGGTTGGGTTTAGTAGGGATGGCAGATCCCATTAGAAAAGGTGCCAAAGCCTTAATTGCAGACTTCCATCAAGCCGGAATCGACACCGTAATGATTACTGGTGATCAAAGTCCCACAGCCTATGCGATCGCTAAAGAATTAGAATTAAATCGTGACCCCCAATTAGAAATTCTCGACTCCACCAACATCAATAACCTCACCCCCGAAGCCTTAACCGCTCTCAGCGATAAAGTAGACGTATTTGCCAGAATTAGTCCCAGCAATAAACTGCAAATCGTCCAAGCCTTGCAAGGTGCAGGAAAAGTGGTAGCGATGACAGGGGACGGAATTAACGACGCACCAGCTTTAAAAGCTGCCCAAGTAGGTGTAGCAATGGGTAAAGGCGGTACAGATGTAGCGCGTGAGGTTGCAGATATCGTCTTAGAAGACGATAGACTCGAAACCATGATTATCGCCGTCAGTCGGGGAAGGACAATTTACAACAACATTCGTAAATCAGTGCATTTCCTCCTGTCTACCAACCTCAGCGAAATTATGGTGATGACTACCGCCACCGCCGTCGGCATAGGTGAACCCCTAAACGCCATACAATTGTTGTGGTTAAACTTAGTCACAGACATTTTCCCTGGATTATCCTTAGCTTTAGAAGCACCAGAACCAGAAGTATTAAACCAACCACCCCGCAACCCCGACGAACCCATCATTAAAAATTCCGACTTGGGGCGAATTGCGTTTGAGTCAGCCATCATTTCTGCTAGTACCCTCGCCGCCTACGGCTACAGCCTCGCGAGATATGGAATGACACCCCAAGCGAGTACCATCGCCTTTATGAGTTTGACATCAGCCCAACTCCTACATACAATCAGCAGCCGTTCCGAAACCCACAGCATTTTCAGCAAAGAAAAATTACCCACCAATCCCTATTTAAATGTTGCCATTGCAGGCTCATTCGGCATTCAAATTTTAGCGATCGCCATTCCCCCACTGAGAAATCTGTTGAGAATCACCCCGATTAGCTTAGTGGATAGTGCTGTCATCGGTGCTAGTGCCGTATTGCCTTTATTAGTAAATGAAAGCACAAAAGGAGTTAAAGAACTGGCAACTCGGAGAAATATACTATCACGTTGATGGCAGGGGGGCAGGGGGCAGGGAGCAGGGGGAAAGGTAGACAAGGTAGAGTTTCTGATCTAATTCCCTATGCCCAGTCCCCAGTCCCCAGTCCCCAATTCCCAAAAGCAGGTGAATTATGAAAAAAGATTTCATGTTTACGTCAGAATCAGTGACCGAGGGGCATCCTGATAAACTGTGTGATCAAATTAGCGATGCGATCGTAGATCGTTTTTTACAACAAGACCCTTATTCCAGAGTCATTACAGAATGCGCTGTGGCTACAGGAATTGTGTTTTTGGCTGCTAGATTTGAACCAAATGCGAATGTAGATTTTACTAATATAGCCAGACAAGTTATTGATCAAGTCGGTTATACCCACAAGGAATTTAACGGTAAAACCTGTAGTGTTTTGACGAGTTTAACTGAATTACCACCTGACCAATATCACTTATTTGATGAACATAAATTATCAGATGAAGAGATAGAAAAAATTACTGTCACTAGCCAAGCCACAGTGTTTGGTTTTGCTTGTAATCAAACACCAACACTCATGCCTTTACCTATATGGTTAGCCCATAAACTAGCCAGGAAAATGACTGAAGTGAGAAATAAAAATATCTTAGATTATCTCACTCCTGATGGTAAAACCCAAGTGGGAGTCGAATATAAAAATCGTCGTCCCTACAGAATTCATAGTATTACAGTTATTGCCAGTCAAAATAAACGTAGTAAACCTGATATTCAACAATTACGAGATGATATTCGAGAAAATGTCATCGTGCCGGTTTTTGAACAGGAAGATATTAAACCCGATGCAAACACCAGAATTTTTATTAACCCCGACGGTGCATTTATCACTGGTGGCCCGGCGGTACATTCTGGTTTAACAGGTAGAAAAAACGCGATCGATACCTATGGTGAATATTCTAAACATAGCGGTTCTGCATTAAGTGGTAAAGACCCCATTAGAATCGATAGAGTGGGAGCTTATGCAGCGCGTTATGCTGCTAAAAATGTAGTCGCGGCGAATTTAGCTGATGAATGTGAAGTACAACTGAGTTATTCTATTGGGCTTTCTCGTCCTGTGAGTGTGCAAGTAGAAACTTTTGGTACTGGTAAGATATCTGATGATGAAATTACGACTTTATTAGAACAGTATTTTGATTTCCGGTTAGCAGGTATTCTGAAACAGTTTAATTTAAGACATTTACCGTCTTTGATGAAAGGTGGATTTTATCGCAAGTTAGCAGCTTATGGTCATGTAGGTAGAGATGATCTAGATTTACCTTGGGAGAAGGTGGATAAGGTTCAGTTTTTTTAGGGGATTGGGGATTGGGGACTGGGAAAGCCTGACAGGTGTAGGTTTTTGATGTGGGTATGAGTGGACACTCTCAGACAGAGTTCTAAACGTGGTTCAAATAACGAAATTTCGTTCTTAGGTAAAAAATCAAAGACTAAAATTTGAGTTTTCAACTAACGGAAAAACCCCATTTCAGCCACGTTTGTAAAATACCTACACCTGTCAGACTGGGAAAGCAGGGGAAGCAGGGGAAGCGGGGAAAGTAGACATTTGTAGGGGCGGGTTAATCAAATATCATAAACAATTAACGATGATCTCGCTGAACCCGCCCCTACCGAGTCTCATTAGCTCCAAGCATAAGCTATTTTTTGGATATAGAAGATTTTCCTAATTCACATTACTCATTACTCATTACTCAGGATTATTGACTTTTGTAAAGTTCGTTGAGTGCTTTTTAGTCGGGTTTTACTGGCTGGAGTTGATGATTTTAATAGTGTTTAGCGGTTTGTAACGGAATGTAAATTTGGCTGTAAGTTTGTCGCGCGGATTTATAAGAAGTAAGGATGAGTAAAGTTGTGTAAATAAAAGAAAAGTTTGTTTTTTCGCCTTGACTCCTGGAAGTTTTTCGTTTAAATTATTCCTAAAGCTAATTTTTAACGAAAAAAGCTTTCGAGATTTTATACTGATCCTGTAGGTTACACCTCTGTCTCCGTACCTCGGCGCAACTGAACCTTGAAAACTAAATATATCAATAGTTTCCACATGGTAGGGTTAAACACCACCTTTTCCCCGCAAGGGGACGGAAACTACCTGGTTAAGGTAGTATTGACCATTCTTATCAGAAGGTTAAACACCACCTTTTCCCCGCAAGGGGACGGAAACTTATTTAAGTTAACTCCAGGCTTTACTACACCACTACTCAAGGTTAAACACCACCTTTTCCCCGCAAGGGGACGGAAACACTCAAAATTAGTAACTCTGCAAAGAGAAATTAGGAATCTTAGTTAAACACCACCTTTTCCCCGCAAGGGGACGGAAACCCTGTATACTCACCCATTAGATTATCCAGATTGAAGTATCTAGTTAAACACCACCTTTTCCCCGCAAGGGGACGGAAACTGTCCTCTCTGATAACTTTTATGATAATGATACTTCTGAATAGTTAAACACCACCTTTTCCCCGCAAGGGGACGGAAACGTTTATGTAGGTTTCTCTCATAAGCTGCTAGAGTTAAACACCACCTTTTCCCCGCAAGGGGACGGAAACCTCCATCTTCTGAGTTAGGGAGCCAACTATTTGGTAAGTTAAACACCACCTCTTCCCCGCAAGGGGACTTACTACTGCACCAAATCAATTTTGATAGATTGCGGATGTTCAGATACCCAACTTTTTTAAAAAAGTCGGGTATCTATGACACGTAATAATTTGTGTGGCGGACTACTACCGTGTAAAGACAATCTTGAAAATTCCGCCTTCAAAGTGGTTTTGTCCGCCTAGCTCTTGGCTGTAGGATATATCCAGAAAGCCTGTCACCATAATTCGTAATTAATTACGAATTAGTAATTAGGACACTAGCACGAATGTATTAAACACCTGCACGACTGGTTTGACCACCTAATCTTTCTTGAATTTTGGCTTTAGCAGCTTTAAATTGTGTCGCTAACTGCTCACTTTGGTCAGAACTGAGATTGTTACGAATAGCTGCAAACATGGTGTTTTCTTCTTGACGAACGTGATCCATCACGATGTCTGCTAACTGTCTAACTCTATCTTTAAATTCCGAGCTAGAGGGACTCAGAGCTTTGATTTGCTCTAACATCCGCTTCATTTCTGCTTGCTCATCATACAGTTCTTGAGTATCGCTTTCACCGTAGAAGGCACGGACTCTGGGATATACAACTTCTTCTTCAGCTTCAGCGTGAGCAGTTAAATCCTTGTAAATTTGCCCAAAATACTCTTGAATCTTTTGAGCGTCGTTGCTTTGTTGGATTTCGGTGAACAGGATATTAACTTTATTGTGGTCTAAACGTAAGACATCCTGGATATTCATATCCTGTTTATCAGAACCTTGGGTAACAGCACTACCTACAGCACCGGTTAAAGCCGCCATCGCATCTTGGACGCGTCCCCAAATACCTTGATCAACTTCTTGTCCGGTGAGTTCACGCACTCCTAGAATTTCTAAAACACCTTTGAGTTGTTCTTGGTGAGCGCGGTTTTCAAAGTTAACGGTGTTCAGAGGCCCAATTGCAGCCATGACATCCGCACCAACTTTTTGTGCTGCTTTGTGAATTAGTAAACCACTCATGACTTGTTGGTGTTTCAACAATTCATGTTGGAATACTTTTTCGTAGAAGCTTAATTTAGAGCCTTGCATTAATTGGCGCAGCTTGTCTACCATTTCGCTAACTGTGTTGCGTGGCTCTTGTTGGATACCATACTGCACATTTACAGTTTCTAGAATCCCCAAATTTTTGCGATCGTCATCTAGCATAGTGCGGAAGCGATCGCTGATTTCGTTATCAGTAGATTCTCTCAAAAATAATTGCTCATTATCGATGAGCAATTGTTGAATTAATTTCATGTCTGCCAATTTAGCAGCTATAGCATTACGTTTTGTATCATCTAAAGTTGATACCATTTTGAGTTCTCCTCAAAGGTTATTCGTATGATTACTAATCTCAAATTGACACATTTAAATCTGGTATTCCTCTTTCTTTTGAACTATTAGCTTCATAACTCAAGGTAGAAATCAATGTTGGAATTTCTACACTGTTAAATTTCCACTAACAGATATATAGTTATTTATGATTTTGTCTGTCGCTAGATAGATAAAATCTGCATATTTATTAATTAAATTGTCTCAAGGATGGAACAAAGCCATTTAAAACGGAGCTTCATTGATAATGGTAGAGGGTTCTGGGATAGGAGAGCAGGCTTTAAATAAAGCAGCAGAAATTGGTTTATCTAGCCAATTAGATGAAGTAGAAAATTTAGATGTAAATATTAAAACTGACCCCTTAAAGCTCATACAAGGCGAGGTAGAATCTGTCAATATTGCAGGTGAAGGTTTAGTCATGCAAAAAGACCTGCGAATGGAGGTCATGGAAATGGAAATTAAAAGCGTGGCTATTAATCCTTTAAGCGCAGCTTTTGGCAAAATTGAACTGACAAAACCCACAGCAGGTAAGGCGAGGGTGGTATTAACAGAAGTAGATATCAACCGCGCTTTTAACTCTGATTATGTTCGTGAGCAGATTCAAAGTCAGAAAATAAATATCAATAACAGCCTTCAGACTATTGAACCTCAAACGGTGGAATTCCGCCTCCCAGGTGAAGGGAAGGTGGCACTTAATGCCAGCATTTTATTAGTAGAAAATGGCGAAACTCACCAAGTCGCATTTACAGCCGTACCGCGTGTTAATGCTAATGGTACAACTGTAAGTCTAGAGAATGTCACCTATGGGGAAGGTGAAGAAATTTCACCAGAATTAACTCAAGCTTTGATCGCACAAACTAGCGAAATTTTGAACTTGAGTAACTTTGATTTAGAAGGCATGAGTTTGCGAGTTAAACAACTAGAAGTAGACACAGGTAAATTGACTTTGCAAGCTGAAGCGGACGTAGAACAAATTCCCTTTGCAGAAAACTAGGATTAAATATTATGGAAACCAGAGAAACCACTTCTACAACTTCATCGGCTTCTACACCATTTCCCAATATTCCCCCAGTCATCGAAAGTGACGATCGCGAATATCGTGATACAGGTGTACCAAGTACAGTTGCGATCGCGGGACACCCTCTACATCCTCTGAGTGTGATTTTTCCCATCGCCTTTTTAGCCCTAGCTTTAGGAACTGATTTCGGCTATTGGCTAACTCGTGATTTCTTTTGGGCGAGGGCTTCTTTTTGGTTAATTGGCTTGGGGTTAGCTAGCGGTGTAATCGCAGCTATTATTGGTTTAAGCGACTTTTTGCAAATTGAACGCGTCCGTAAACGTCAAGCAGGTTGGGCGCATTTGATTCTTAATGTTTCGCTTCTAGCCTTAAGTGCAGTTAATTTCCTCTTACGATTAGGGGATATTGATGGCAGAATCTTACCTTGGGGACTAATAATTTCTCTAATTGTTGGTACTCTTACTAGTATTTCCGGTTGGTTTGGTGCAGAACTTTCCTATCGCCACAAAATCGGTGTAGTTGGTGCTGGTAGTAGAAGATATCCATAATAGGAAACAGAGCAGATTTCAAATCTTCATTCCAACTTTTTAAAATGCAAGGCTAAAATCGTGCATAATCTCTAGCCTTGAGAAAATGTTTTATAAGCGCACACAATCAAAATTAATCATCCTGTCTCTATTCATTGTGGTAGGGATGGGATTTTTTTGGTTGTATTCTAGGTTAGCTATGGCTAAAATAATTACACAAATTAGGTTATGCAAAAAAAGGTGAAAGTTAAACCCAACTCCAAACAGCAAAAAATTGAAGAGCAAGCTGATGGTAGTCTAACCGTATATTTAAAATCACCACCAGTAGACGGTAAAGCTAATGAGGAATTAATTAAACTGCTAGCGGAAAAATTTGATGTACCCAAATCTCATATTAGAATTAAGTCTGGGTTAACTTCTAGACAAAAATTGATTGAAATTGAGGAATAATTATTAGCCATAAAATTTCATCATTTTTGTTGATAAGAAGACTGAGATCATCTTATCAACTTTTTATTTATTGACAAATTTCTACTTAGTGCATCTTGGCATTAATATCTACATCATCACTTTTGAGTTGACCATCTTCCATATAGATAATGCGGTCAGCAATATCTAAAATACGGTTATCGTGAGTCACCAGCAAAATTGTACAGCCTTGTTCTTTGGCTAGTTTCTGCATGAGTTCTACAACATCACGCCCAGATTTTTTATCAAGTGCGGCTGTAGGTTCATCTGCTAAGACAATTTTAGGATGACTGACTAAAGCACGGGCGATCGCTACTCGTTGTTTTTGTCCACCAGATAGACTTTCTGGATAGTAATTGACACGTTCGCCTAAGCCAACGGTTTCTAACATGGCGATCGCTTTGGCGTTGGTATCATCATTTAAATACTCATCGTGCAGTTCCAAGGACATTCTGACGTTTTCTTTCGCTGTTAAAAATGTCATCAAGTTATGCGCCTGGAATATATATCCAATCTGACGGCGTAATTTAGTCAGCTGGTTTTTACTAGCACCGCAGATTTCCTGTCCTAAAATTTTCAAACTCCCTTCCTGTGCTGAACGCAAGCCACCCATTAAGGTTAAAAGGGTAGTTTTACCTGAACCGGAAGGGCCTGTCATAATAACAATTTCCCCTGCTTGGATCTCTAAGTTAATGTCAAATAATACTTGTTTACGCAGTCCGCTTGACCCAAAGTAGTGATTGAGGTTCTGTACAGCAATCACCGGTTCAGAAATAGATGATACAGAATCAGCAACTACTGGTGTAATTTCTTGCAACATATTTTTTGGGTAACTATTGACTATTGACTGTTGACTATTGACTTAAAACACATCTGCTGGGTCAGCAGAACGTAATTTCCGCATGGCGATCGCACCCGAAACACTACACATGATAATGGTGAGAATAAATACATTAATTGCTCGATCCAATTTCATGGCAATGGGTAACATGGTTGCCGCAAAGGTGATTTGATATAGTCCAAAGGAGAGCAAATAGGCAGGAAGATATCCAAAAACAGCTAATAATAATGCCTCTTGTAATAAAGCAAAGAGTAAGTAGCGGTCTGTATAACCCATCGCTTTCAAGGTGGCGTATTCGGGTAAGTGGTCAGATACATCTGAATAAAGAATCTGATACACAATCACAATCCCGACAATAAAGCCGACTCCCACACCCAAGCCGAAAATAAACCCAATCCCTGTACCTGTAGCCCAGTATTGTTTTTCCGTTTGGGCAAAACCTTCTGGTGTTAGAACTTTGACATCATTGGGTAAACCTGCGGCTAGTTGCGATCGCACTTTTTCAGGATCTGCACCAGGTTTTAAGGTAATTAACCCTACTTCTATCCTGTCGGCTTTCCGTTCGGGAAATATTCTTAAAAATGTGGAATCACTAGCGATGACATTACCATCAGCCGCAAAGGATGCACCATTACTAAATACACCTTTGACATCGATGGCTACGTTATTGAGTTCTGTCTGAAAATTACCTGTTTTTTTGAAGATATCGCCAACTGCACCGTATTCTGGACGACCTGCTTGATCAAATAAAACCTGATTTAACGGTTTGAGTGCATTCAGGTTGTTGTTGACTTCAGGAAACTTAAACGCGGATGTCGCTGGATCAATCCCCCAAACTAAAATAGCCCTATCTTGTCGCGTTTCGGGATTCCGCCATTGTCCTGTACTAATATACAAAGGACTAACTGATTGTACGCCTTCATAACCTAGTGCTTGATACAGTCTCTCTCTAGAAAAACTCTTGACGGAAAATAAGGTTTGAAATTGGGGATTAATTAACACCAAATCAGCCTGTAAATTCCGGTGGGGTTGCACAGCCGCATCAAACAGCGCGCTTTCAAATCCCAACTGAATAAACATCAACATATCAGCAAAGGTAATACCCGCCACTGCGATCGCCAGGCGCGTTTTTTCTTTCATTAATTGCCGCCAAGCAAGCGGCGTTTTACGCAACATTTTCATATTGGGGGTTGGGGATTGGGGACTTATCAATTCAAAATTCAAAATTCAAAATTAAAGAATTGATTACGAAACACTCATTACTCATTACTCATTACTCAGCACTCCTTACAACTCAATCGCTGTCTGTACTTGCAAGTTAGTTAAACCTGCAACTTTTTTACTGTCTTCTGGAGTCAGACGAATTTTGACTTCTACAACTCGGCTGTCTAGGTTTTCTCCTGGTTGATTGCTAAAGACGTTTTGGCGGTTGACTTGTAAGCCAATGTGAGAGACTTCGCCGCGTAGCTCTCCGGTGAAGGCTTGTCCGGTGATGGTTGCGGGTTGTCCTAGTTTGATTTTGCCAATATCAGATTGATAAACTTCTGCAACTGTAATCATTTGGGCGGTTTGGGCTAAGTCTGCAATGCCGTTATCGCCGATTTTTTCACCGACTCGGTTATGAATTTTGAGAATTTGACCAGCCATTGGGGCTGTAATATAAGCTGCTTCTAGTTCTGTGACGGCGCGTCTGAGTGCAGCGATCGCATCTTCTACTTCTGCTTGTGCTGCTTGCACATCTACTGGACGCACTTCGGCAATGCTGGTTAATGTGGCTTGGGCTTCGCTGACTTGTTTTCTACTGGTGGCGTTAATGCGGTTGAGTGCAACTGTGGCTTCGGATAGTTGTTTGCTGGCGGTGGCGTTAATCCGATTCAGCACTGCTTTTGCTTCGTCTAGTTGCTGTTTGGCGGTTTCTAAACTTAAGCGTTTACTATCAAAGGCTGAACTGGAAATTGCGCCTTCGGAATATAGCTGTTGATAACGCTGATATTCTGCGCTAGCGTTATTTAATTCTGCTTCTAGTTTTCTGATTGTGGCTACTTGGGCAATTCTGTCTCCTTGCCATTGTGCCTCTATTCGAGCGATGCTTTCTCTTTGTTCTATAATGTCTCCCAGCGATTGGGCTTGTAGGCGTTCAACACTGGCTTTTTGTGCCAGAATATCACCGCTTTTTGCCCCAGCTTTGACTTGATTGAGTTTGGCTTGGGCGACTCTGACTTGTTTTTCTGCTTGCAATACTGCTGTTTTTAAACGTGCATGGGAATCTAATACGGCGATAACTTGTCCTGCTTGGACTTTATCTCCCTCTTCTACTCTGATTTCGGCAATGCGATCGCCATCTAATACTAAAGGTGCGGATAGTTTAATGACTTCTGTTTCGGGTTCTAGTCTGCCGAGTGCTGTAATTTTAGGTGTGCTTTGTTCTGTTGGGACTGTGCTATCTGTTGCTACTGTTTTTCCTATTTGACCAAACTGAGAACCTGCATACACCAGAATACCTGTAGTTACAGCCGTAGCTGCTATTACTAATGTAATTAATTTTTGATTACCTGGTTTTAATAGTATTTTTTGACTCATATCCCCTCTGGTAGAAAATTAATTTTGCTGTTGATTTTTCCGTCACCAAGTATCACGAATATGGAATATCTTACGCAGAGAAAAATCTTTTAATTCCGTTGTGAAACCTCTTTTTCCCTCTTTCTGACACCTTCTTGCTGATCTAAGTAGGCAGTAATCATTTTACCTAGCAGATTACACTGCTCAACGAAATCAATCGTTTCATTACACCACAATTTTTCTAAAATTAAGCCATTTACCAAGCTCAAAACAAAAGATACTATCGCTGGATCTTGTATATTTAATAATTCACAAACTGCTTGTTTATAGTTTCTATTAGCCCGCTTAAATACATTATTGTTTCGTACTTCATTAATGTCTTGGTGCTGACAAAAATCAACCCAAATATATGTCCATTTAATAAAGTAATCTTCATTTTTGACTAAATATCTGCCCAAAGCACTCATCGCTTCTTCTATGGTTGCTACACCACTCATTTCCGCTAAGGCTGCAATTACATCTTGCTGGCTGATTTCCTCTACTAATTGCTCAAATAAAGCCTGCTTACTAGGAAAGTAGTGATACAGCGTACCGGTGGATACGTTTAAACCTTGTGCAATTTCCCTCATGGTGATCGAACCATAGCTTTTGCTGGCAAATAAATCAAAACACTTGCAGAGCATTTCTTTGCGGTATTGTTCATGATCAACAACTTTAGGCATAGTTTTTATATCGAACGCTCGTTATTTTTAGTAAACCTTAATCTTTTCCGTTCGTCAATAACTTATTAGGTCGATCGGGTCAAAAAATATAGAAAATATTTGTGTTAATTAATGCCTTGAGATTTGTGATTTACTGGCAAGTTTAATTTATGTAAACTACAATAGTTACATACCTTAATGTAGTTCAGACTGTTAGTCTTGTCAATATAGATACTCAATACCAGTAATGAAACTTAGAAACACTACTTGAGTAAAACGCCTGCATAAAACCTTAAGTTTATTCAGATAACATAGTTGAAAATACTGAAAAAGAATTAAAGTGTAACTTTAGTCACTTTAACAAATTTTTCATATGTGCAAGCTGAACAGAAAATTTTGTGACATTTTTGATACAAATTTGTAAAGAATAGTTACAGCGTCCGTAACACAAGGAAATGTTTCTTATGGTAGATGCACTTGACAACAACCCACCCCATCAAGTTGTGATTGTTGGCGGTGGTTTTGGTGGATTGTACGCGGCAAAAGCACTGAAGAAAGCTAAGGTAGAAGTTACCCTCATTGATAAACGTAACTTTCACCTATTTCAGCCACTACTTTACCAAGTCGCCACCGGGACGCTATCACCTGCTGATATTTCCTCACCTTTACGTGCAGTGTTGAGGAAGAGCAAGAATACAAAAGTGCTGCTAGGAGAAGTCAATGATATTGACCCACAAGCACAACAAGTGATCATGGGTGATGAGAAAATACCATATGACACCTTAATTGTGGCTACAGGGGCGAAGCATTCCTATTTTGGTAAAGATAACTGGGAAGAATTCGCGCCAGGGTTAAAGACTGTAGAAGATGCAATTGAAATGCGGCGGCGGATTTTTTCAGCCTTTGAAGCCGCAGAAAAGGAAAAAGATCCAGCAAAACGCAAGGCTTGGCTGACATTTGTAGTTGTGGGTGGCGGCCCTACCGGAGTAGAATTAGCGGGTGCGATCGCAGAGTTAGCTTACCAAACCCTCAAAGAAGACTTCCGCACTATCGACACCACAGAAGCACAAGTTATCCTCTTAGAAGGTTTAGATCGAGTCCTTCCACCCTTTGCACCAGAATTATCCCAAGAAGCAGAAGCATCCTTGCAACAGTTGGGTGTGGTAGTCCAAACAAAAACTATGGTGACAAATATTGAAAATGATATTGTTACCGTCAAACAAGGTGATCAAGTTACAGAAATCGCGTCTAAGACAGTATTATGGGCGGCGGGTGTAAAAGCTTCTGCAATGGGTAAAGTCTTAGCAGAACGCACAGGTGCAGAATGCGATCGCGCCGGACGAGTTATCGTAGAACCAGACTTAAGTATTAAGGGACATAGTAATATTTTCGTCGTCGGCGACTTAGCTAACTTCTCTCACCAAAACGGTAAACCCCTTCCTGGTGTCGCACCTGTCGCTAAACAAGAAGGTGAATATGTCGCCGCATTGGTGCAGAAACGTTTAAAAGGTCAAACTCTACCAGCCTTTAATTATACTGATCACGGTAGCCTAGCAATGATTGGCCAAAATGCCGCCGTTGTCGATTTAGGCTTTATGAAATTGAAAGGCTTCTTTGCATGGTTGTTCTGGTTATTAATTCACATCTACTTCTTAATTGAGTTTGACAATAAGTTAGTAGTCATGATTCAGTGGGTGTGGAATTATATCACTCGTAATCGTGGAGCTAGATTGATTACCGGTCAAGAAGTTTCTCTAGACATAAAAACTGTGAACAGTAACGGACATTACCAGCCGAAAGAGAATAGACAGCCAGTTAATGTCTAAAAATGGGGATTGGGAATAGGGAATGGGGCATAGGGCATAGGGAATAGGGAACATATTTAGATTCAAATTTGTGGAATAGGTATTTTGCTGTATATAGGCAAAATACCTATTCCACAATTATTTTTAGCGTGTCTATCAATCTTGCATTTCTTAAAATTTTTGATAGTAACTACTCATCATTTATAAACTGATGATTTCTTTTTGTATTCTCAATAAGAAATTTCTTTAGCAAGAATAGGAAATTCTAATTTGTCAACCATATTTATCTGGCAAATTTCTCTAAATCTTGTGAAATAAGCTTTTTGATTTTATTAGTTAATCTACTCATCAAGTATTTGGTGAGTAAAAATGTCCTGAAAATCTCACAAATCGTAAAATTGATCATTTTTATGACTTTGACAATTGTTCAAAACAAGCCGCAACAATCATCACAATTTTGTTACATATTCATTAAGAATAGTTACAAAGTTCTCAAAACAAGGAAAGTCTCTTATGGTAGCTTCACTTGAGAATCATCAACCACATCAGGTCGTAATTGTTGGTGGTGGTTTTGGTGGACTGTATGCAGCAAAAGCACTGGCCAATGTGAATGTAAATGTGACTCTCATTGATAAACGTAATTTCCACTTATTCCAACCACTTTTATATCAAGTTGCTACAGGTACGCTATCACCTGCTGATATTTCCTCACCATTACGATCTGTTCTCAGCAAATGCAAAAATACACAAGTATTGCTGGGAGAAGTAAGTGATATTAATCCAGAAACAAAACAAGTTATTTTGGATGATAAAGTAGTCCCTTATGATACATTAATTGTCGCCACAGGTGCGAAGCATTCCTATTTTGGTAAAGATAATTGGCAAGAGGTTGCGCCTGGCTTGAAAACTATGGAAGATGCGATAGAAATACGTCGCCGCATCTTTTCAGCCTTTGAAGCCGCAGAAAAAGAAACTGACCCCGAAAAACGCCGGGCTTTATTAACATTTGTGATTGTAGGTGGTGGTGCTACAGGGGTAGAATTAGCAGGTGCGATCGCAGAGTTAGCTTACAAAACTTTGCAAGAAGACTTCCGCAACATCGACACCTCAGAAACCAGAATTGTACTATTACAAGGTGGCGATCGCCTACTCCCAGCCTTAGCACCAGAGTTATCGCAAGAAGCAGCAGAGTCTTTGCAAAAGTTGGGTGTGATTGTCCAAACTCAAACCCGCGTGACAAATATTGACAACGATATCGTCACCGTCAAACAAGGCGATCAATTTAGAGAAATTGCCGCCAAGACTGTATTATGGGCAGCAGGCGTGCAAGCTTCCCCAATGGGTAAAGTCTTAGCAGAACGAACTGGGGTAGAATGCGATCGCGCCGGACGAGTTATTGTAGAACCAGACTTAAGCATTAAAGGATACGACAACATTTTTGTGATTGGAGACTTAGCCAACTTCTCCCACTACAACGGTCAACCCCTCCCAGGTGTCGCACCAGTCGCAATTCAAGAAGGTGAATACGTCGCCAAATTAATTAGAAGACGCTTGCGTGGTAAAACTCTGCAACCATTTCAATACACTGATCATGGTAGTCTAGCGATGATTGGCAAAAATGCCGCCGTTGTAGACTTAGGCTTGCTCAAATTGACAGGCTTCTCTGCATGGGCGTTCTGGCTATTCATTCACATCTACTTCTTAATTGAGTTTGACAGCAAAGTATTAGTCATGATTCAGTGGGCGTGGAATTACTTCACCCGCAAACGTGGTTCAAGATTAATTACTGGTCAAGAAGCATTAGCTTTTGCTAGTGAAGCTGACGATAGTAGCAGTACAACTAATTACGCACCAGCTAACAATAAACAGACAGTCAATGTCTAATTGTTCAATTATCATTCCATCTTCAGGGTGTACAGACGTACACCCTTATTTATTAGTTATAAGGTACAAATTCAGAAACAAAGATATTTTTGAAATTACTGATTGATGAGATAATTTTTGTCTTATGTATTCTGAAAGTAGAACACGTAGGGTAGGGACAAAAATATAAGTAATTTACTTATTATTTGAGTAAAAAATATCAACAAATATCAGAAATAAGCTAAAGATTTAGTTCTACCTCTTAAGTATATACTCGTAAGACTATCTATAGAATTATGGTATAATATATATCATTAAACTTAAAGCGCGAATCAAATATTATGTTGACTCAAATACTGAGCATGAATTTACAGGATCTCAAGTGGACAACAAATGTGAAACGCGATGATGGTGACTGGGCTTATAAAAAATTTAAGGCTTCTGATCTATTCAAACTGGCTTGGAAAGATGATTATACTAATGCCAGCAAACCGAAAAAAGACGATTTGATTTTGCTAAGACAACAAGGATTTGTCACTCATTTGGTGAAAATTCTTGACTACAAACCTGAATACGAAACAGGGCAAGGTGATTGGGATATTTACCGAATAGCTGAAGTGCTTTGGAATATTGATTTTGATATTTTCCCTGTATCAGCAAAAGCAGATACCATGTTTGGATATTCACAGGTTCTCAGATATCAGGGTGGAGATGTGATGGAGTTGGCAGCTTTACCGACTTTCCAGGAGCATTGGGATAATAGGGGTGGTTTAAAAGCATTCCAAGCTCATGTCAGGAATTTTTTGGTTTGATGAAGTACAGCTTTCAGGTGAAAGAAAAGCCGACAGGAAACAGATTTTGCGGTAGCCTATTAGTAGCGAAACAGAGTAGTGACAAATGCAAATTAAACAACGCTACTATACTCCAAAGGAATACTTGGCACAAGAGGAAGTTGCGGAGTTTCGCAGCGAATACCGAGATGGAGAAATCGTGCCGATGACGGGTGGCTCAATCAACCATAATCAAATTGCTGGTAATGTTTATGCTTATTTGAAATTCATGCTTCGCAAAACAGATTTTAAACCATACATTGGTGATTTGCGATTGTGGATTTCTCGATATCGACAATACACATATCCAGATGTACTTTTGATTAAAGGTCAGCCTGTTTTTCACGAGCAACGTCCAGATACTATTTTAAATCCCTGCTTTATCGTTGAGGTACTATCAAAATCAACAAAAAACTATGATCGCACCGATAAATTTCGTTACTATCGCTCGATTGTGGAATTTCAAGAATATATCTTGATCAATCAGTATGAAATAGGGATTGAACAGTATACAAAAACTGAGGGAGATTCATGGCTATTTAGAGCCTATGAATCGGATAGTAAAAATATAATTTTTCATTCGATAAATGTAGAAATGGCAATTGAAGACATTTATGAAAATGTTGAATTTGCATTAGCTGAAACAGAGTAGTGATCAAAGTAATTGAAGCAACTTCACTAAAAACTGAAAGCAGTGCTGAAAAAATGAGAGTTCTGTGGGCGGCTATTTTGTGTCATCATCACAAAGAAGGAGATGTCGGGACTCAAAAATAAACTGATGACAGCCATTGCTTCTACTCTTGCATCTATTGTTGGCGCAGAAAATACCGTATACCCAGAAGATAAACCTCAGATTCTACAGGCGATTGGTGGTCAGCCTCCTAGTTGTCTAGTCTATCCCCAAACCCAAGCACAACTAGCCGAGGTCATCGCCACGGCTGACAGTCATAACTGGCGCGTTCTTCCCTGTGGTGGTGGGAGTAAACTTAACTGGGGTGGTTTAATTCAAGATGTTGATGTAGTGGTGAGTACGAAACACCTCAATCAACTAATTGAACACGCTGTAGGTGATTTGACTGTCACTGTGGAAGCTGGGATGAAATTTGGGCATCTTCAACAGATTTTGGCACAATCACGGCAATTTCTCGCCCTTGACCCCTCTAAACCTGATTCAGCAACTATCGGCGGAATTGTTGCTACTGCTGATACTAATTCCCTGCGACAACGTTATGGTAGTGTCCGTGACCAGCTTTTGGGGATTACCTTTATCCGTGCGGATGGTCAAATCGCTAAAGCTGGGGGAAGGGTGGTCAAAAATGTGGCTGGCTATGACTTGATGAAATTGTTTACCGGCGCATACGGGACATTGGGAATTATTAGCCAAGTGACCTTTCGGGTTTATCCTCTACAGGAAGCGTCGGGAACGGTGGTTTTGACTGGTAGTGCTGAAGCGATTTTGCAAGCTGCTAATACTTTACGCGGTTCGGCTTTGACACCTACCCAAGCTGATTTATTATCTATGCAATTAGTCTCTAGCTTAGGTTTGGGTACAGGAATGGGATTAATCGCACGGTTTCAAAGTATTCCTGAAAGTGTGAAAGAACAATCCCATCGGGTACTAGAGTTAGGAAAAACGCTAGGATTAACAGGAACAGTTTACGCCGATGCCGATGATAGCAATCTATGGCAGAGATTACAAGAAAAAATACATAATCCTGCCACCGAGTCAACAATTACCTGCAAAATAGGGATATTACCGACTGCGGCTGTGGAGGTGTTGACGGGAGTAGAAATCGGAATGGTTCATCTCAGCAGTGGTTTGGGTGTAGTGCAGGTTGTAGATCAAACTCAGGCTTTAAAAGTGCGATCGCTTTGTCAATCTCGTCATGGTTTTCTCACCGTCATTAAAGCACCTGTAGCGGTCAAACAACAAATTGATGTGTGGGGATACACAGGTAACGCTTTGCCGTTGATGCGTCGGATTAAACAACAGTTTGATAGCAAAAATCTTTTAAGTCCTGGTCGGTTTGTTGGTGGTATTTAAAGCCATTCACCCACAAATATACACAGACATCGAGAGGGGAAAATAAGTATGCAAGTTTCAGAAGATTCTACTAATAATGTCGCTAGTTTGAAAAATTTAAAAGGCTTTGATAGTAATCATCCACCTGATCCAAAGTTAATTGATAGTTGTGTGCATTGTGGATTTTGTCTTTCTACTTGTCCTAGTTATCGGGTAATAGGAAAAGAGATGGATTCCCCTAGAGGACGTATCTATTTAATGGATGCCATTAATGAAGGGGAAATTGCCTTAAATACAGCTACCGTTCAACATTTTGATTCTTGTTTAGGTTGTCTTGCTTGTGTTTCTACTTGTCCTTCTGGTGTACAGTATGACAAGTTAATTTCTGCTACTCGCCACCAAGTTGAACGCAATTATCCCCGCACTTTCTCAGATAAATTCATTCGTCAATTAATATTTGCTTTATTCCCTAACCCAGATATCTTACGGATTTTATTAATCCCTTTATTTGTTTATCAAAAACTCGGTTTACCTAAACTAGTTCGTGCCACAGGTTTACTCAATAAAATATCACCCCGCCTGGCAGCAATGGAATCAATTCTGCCAGAAATTACTATCAAATCATTTCAAGATAATCTACCGACTATTATTCCTGCACAGGGTAAGAAACGCTATCGTGTAGGGGTAATTTTGGGATGTGTACAACGCTTGTTTTTCTCACCAGTGAATGAAGCAACTGTAAGGGTGTTAACTGCCAATGGCTGTGAAGTTGTGATTCCTAAATCTCAAGGTTGTTGTGCAGCACTCCCAGAACACCAAGGACAAACAGCACAGGCGAAAGCATTAGCTAGACAGATGATTGATAGTTTTGCTAACACTGGGGTAGATTACATTATTATCAATGCGGCTGGTTGCGGTCATACTTTAAAAGAATACGGTCACATCTTAGCAGATGATCCAGAATATCGCGAAAAAGCGCAAGACTTTGCAGCTAAAGTTAAAGATGCTCAGGAGTTTTTAGGTAATGTCGGTTTAACAGCAAAATTGTTACCTGTAACAGATAAACCTGTGAATTTAGTTTATCAAGATGCTTGTCATTTATTGCATGGACAAAAAATCAGTGTACAACCACGACAGTTATTAAGACAAATTCCAGGTGTGAATTTAAAAGAACCATTAGATGCGGCTTTATGTTGTGGTAGTGCTGGGGTTTATAATATGCTCCAGCCAGAAGTTGCGGAAGAATTAGGGAAACAAAAAGTGCAGAATTTATTAAATACTGGTGCTGAATTAATTGCTTCTGCTAACCCTGGCTGTTCATTGCAAATTACCAAGCATTTGCAATTGCAAGGGAAAAATATCACTCTTATGCACCCGATGGAATTATTGGATTATTCCATTCGGGGTGTGAAGTTGGATTTATAGCGATGTCTCCATTCTATTTAATAGACAATAACCCCTGTTTTTTAACGAAACAGGGGTTATTAGTTTTGGCGTTTATTTCTCTTAAACCCTATTGTATATTCCAGCATATCTGCACAAACTTTAACTATAAATTAACCATTTAGTTGACTCTCCTTAACCCATAACAGCATTAATTTCAGTTATCCTGAGTAGCGGATAGGCATTATTTCCTAATAAATAAGCACTACCCCGATCAAACATGGCGAGAATATACCGTCGATTCCTGGCAGATAGTCTGGTGATGTGGACTCTGCCAGTTTTATTTTTGCAATTTAGCTCATCAATTTTCCTAGAAATCTTATTTACTGAATTCATCACAATTGTGATGTAAATATATCATTTTAGTTATTAAATCTTGTTTAAACTTCACCCAGGCATTTGGCTCATATTCAAAAATGAAATAGTATCACTAACCTCTTATAGTGTAATAAACTATCCAGCTAATTATATAGTTACATACACTATATATGCTTCAAAAACGCAAGGAATAGATATTCAGATTATGAGGAAAATTATATAGTTCTTAGTGAATAAGAAATTAACTAAAAATATATTGGCAATTGTCAAAATCTGACTTCATTATTCACAATTTAATGAATATATTTGAACATTACATAATTGTGAGAGCTTTTTGAATCAATAGACACAAACCCCAATATTAACATACGTCTGCTACGCATTTATCATCATAATTAATAACAGAATCTATATAGTAAGCCATAATTCATCACCTATCTTTAACTTTCCTTCATCTATTAAAAAAGCCTGCCATAGATTAATTTATTTTAACCACATTTTAAATGTGCTTTTACTATTCCTTAACCTGATTTGAAAACAAAAAATGTAGCTTGATGAAGGTTTTGATTCAAGCACCAAGTATTCCTTAAGCTACGAGGCGATATGGTTTTTTTTACCACCGTTTTTCAGCGTGTTTTTAGCACCGCAGTATTAGCATCTGCTGTTGCTGTTACTCCTATTTTGACAGCCACAGCTCAGGCTCAAACTCTTAACGGCGCAGGCGCAACTTTTCCCGCTCCATTATACGAAAGATATGCTCGTGAAGTGAGAAAGAAGCATCCAGAGTTGAAAGTCAACTATCAAGCTATTGGTAGTGGTGGTGGTATTCGTCAAACCATTGCTGGAACTGTTGACTTTGGTGCTAGTGATGCTGCAATGAAAGATGATGAAATTGCTAAAGTCAAAAATGGTGTCATCTTAGTTCCCACTGCCGGTGGTGCGGTTTCAGTTGTTTATAATGTTCCCGGAGTTAGCAATCTGAGATTGTCCCGCGCTACATTACCAGCAATTTTTTCCGGTCAAATTACCAATTGGAACGACCCAAAAATTAAAGCTGATAACCCTAATGTCAACTTACCAAATCAACCAATTAAGTTTGCCGTCCGTGCTGACAGTAGTGGTACAACTTTCATTTTCACTAATCATTTAAGCAGTATTAGCCCTTTTTTCAGAGGTAGAATTGGTGCTAACACTGCTCCTAAATGGACTTTACCAAATGTACTCAAAGGTAAAGGTAATCCAGGTGTAGCTGCTTTAGTAGCTCGTACTCCTGGGTCGATTGGGTATGTTGAATATAGCTATGCTGTTGCTAACAAGCTCAGATCCGCAGAGATTCAAAATAAGAGAGGAGAATTTGTTGCGCCTTCTTTACAAACTGCAAATGCGGCTTTATCGACTGTCAGTTTCCCAGACAATTATCGCGTATTTGTAGGAGATCCAGGACAAGGTTATCCCATCGTCGGTCTGACCTGGATGATGGTTTACAGACAGTATTCCAATGCTGCTAAAGCGGATGCGATTAAAAAATGGATTAATTGGGTGTTAACAGATGGTCAACAATTCAATGATGACCTCAACTACACCAGAATTCCTTCTAGTACAGCTAATCGGGTACTACAAACAGTCAATAGCACTGTCAAATAAACACTAAATTTTTGTCAGTTCTTTATTTAATGAGGGTGGACTATTTGTCTACTCTCACATCAATCATATTTATGAATTTGTAATTGGTATGGCAAATTTATCTGAACCTGAAAATAATGTTTCTAATGCCAGTTTAGAATTAACAGCTAATGATGGGATAAATTATTGGTTAAATCAGAGTTTTACTTGGCTAATCTACACATTTTCTGCTCTGACGGTGGCGATACTATTTGTGATGAGTTGGATTATTTTCCATGAAGCTCAACCCGCCATCGGTAAATTTGGTATTGGTTTTTTATGGGGGAAAGATTGGGATGTCGGAAATCAAATCTTTGGTGCATTACCCTATATTTATGGAACCTTAGTTAGCAGTGCGATCGCGATTTTCATTGCCTTTCCCGTAGGTATAGCTGTTGCTTTAGTCACCAGTGAAAACTTTCTCCCCATCACCGTCAAAACTACATTAGCATTTGTAGTAGAATTAATCGCTGCTATTCCTAGTGTGATTATAGGTTTGTGGGGGATTTTTACTTTTATTCCTGTCATCGAACCTGTACAACAATGGTTATCTGCAAATTTCAGTTGGATACCATTCTTTAAATCAGACCTCCCTATCGGGACAAATATGTTAACTGCTGGGATGATTTTAGCCATCATGATTTTACCCACAATGGCAGCTATTTCCCGTGATGTATTAATAGCCATACCCAAAGAACTCCGCACAGCCTCTATGGCTTTGGGGGGAACTCGTTGGGAAACTATTTTTCGTGTGTTATTACCTGCGGGTTTTTCGGGAATCGTCAGTGCAGCCATGTTAGCTTTAGGACGCGCCTTGGGTGAAACTATGGCCGTAACTATGGTAATTGGGAACTCGGCTCAAATTAGTTTATCTTTACTTGACCCAGCTTATACTATTCCCTCTGTATTAGCTAATGAATTCGCTGAAGCTGAACCAGGATTACACATTGGCGCATTAAGTTATTTAGGCTTAATATTATTTGCCTTAACTTTAATTATCAACATCATCGCTAGATTATTGGTGCAGTGGTTTGGTCAGAAAAATAAATAGATGATCAAAGTCAATCAATTTTAGATTTTGGATTTTAGATTTTAGATTGACTGTCTTCTCTAAGAGAGTCCACAGGTAGCAGACGCAGCACAGCGAGTATTTTAGATTTGTTCAACCTACGGTGGGACTGGTACCACAAACAATCCAAAATCCCAAATTTAAAATCTAAAATTCGGAGGGTCAATCAACAATTATTGCACTGATGAACAATATGGAAAATTACCGACAACCAGAAATAGATAAAATTTTAGCAGCAGAATTATATAGTCCTCTGCCATCCAGCAGACTATTATTTACTCACTTCATGAATTTTATTGCCTTTGCCTTAGCAGCTTTAGCATTAATTCCTCTGTTTTCAATTTTGTGGGAAATTATCAAGCGAGGTATAGGCGGAATCAAAACAGAAATGTTTGTTAAATCAGTGATTGATAATGGTTTTGGTAATGCCATTTTAGGCACAATCACAGTTGTAGCGATCGCTTCTTTATTAAGTATCCCCATCGGACTATTTACAGGGATATTTTTAGCAGAATTTGCTCAAACCAATTCCATCACTCGTTTCGTCCGATTTATTACAAGTATTCTCACTGGCGTTCCTTCTATTGTTGTGGGTATATTTGCTTATGGTGTGATAGTTTTATCAACCAAAAGTTTTAGTGCGATCGCAGGTGGTTTTGCTTTAGCAACTATCATGTTACCCATCATTGTCCTCACTACTGAAGAAGCGTTAAAACTCATCCCCATAGAACAGCGTCTGGCCTCAGCTGCTTTAGGTGGGACACGCTTTCAAACTACTTTTCGTGTCGTCGTTACAGCCGCTATCCCCACAATTACCACAGGTGTTTTATTGGCTGTAGCTCGTGCAGCAGGCGAAACCGCACCGCTTATTTTTACTGCTTTATTTAGTCTTGATTGGTCTGCGGGATTACTCACTCCTACCGCTTCCCTACCCGTATTAATCTTTAATCTCTACAACGACCCCGACCCAGAACGCAGTCAATTAGTTTGGACAACTTCTATCATTTTACTCGGCTTAGTTTTGTGTGTTAGCCTCATTTCTCGGTTAGTTACTAGTAAGAAAAAGTGAATTAAAACTGTCAGACATCCCTAGCATCATGAATCAGTTAAATCCAGCTATTAGAGTTAAAAGTCTCAGCTTTTATTACAACACTACCTCCAAGGCTATTGAAGGGGTGTCTATGGATATTTACCAAAACCATGTCACTGCAATTATCGGCCCTAGCGGTTGTGGTAAATCTACATTTATCAAAACCCTCAATCGTATTAGTGAATTAGAAGGCCCCGTAAAAGTAGAAGGAAAAGTAGAATTTTTCGGTCAAAATATTTATGACCCCCGCATCAATATCAATAGACTCCGCCGTCAAATTGGTATGGTCTTTCAAAGACCAAATCCTTTTCCTATGAGCATCTATGAAAATGTTGCCTATGGTGTGAGAATATCAGGCGGACTACCACAAGCAGAATTGGATGATATCGTAGAATCTGCACTCAAAGGCGCAGCACTTTGGAGTGAAGTTAAAGATAAACTCAAGCAATCAGCACTTGGTCTTTCTGGAGGTCAACAGCAGCGATTATGTATTGCTCGTGCTTTAGCTATCAAACCAAAAGTATTGTTAATGGATGAACCCTGTTCAGCACTCGACCCCATCGCAACTATGAAAGTTGAAGAACTCATTCATAGCTTGCGTTCTGAACTGACCATCGCTATTGTCACCCACAATATGCAACAAGCAACTCGCGTTTCTGATTTTACAGCCTTTTTCAGTACCGATGAAAGTCGTATTGGTCAAATGGTAGAGTTCGGTACTACAACTCAAATTTTTAGCAATCCCCTCGATCCTCGCACCCGTGATTACGTTTCAGGACGTTTTGGTTAAGTCCTGTCTGAGTGGTGAGTAATGAGTAATGAGTAATGAGTAATGAGTAATGAGTGCTGTTATCGGTGGCGCAGCATTTAGTCAGTGATGAGAGAGAAATAAAAATTCCACTTTGTCTACCTTCCAATCCCCAATCCCTGACTCTTGATAAGTCGGGGATCTTTTTTATAACTGCTCTATTAACTGAATTTTCTCAAAACATTCTTAAGATAAAAAATCTATCAACATAAAATTAAAAAGCTTTGATAAACTTTTGCGTCTAGTTGTAAGAGAGTTTAGTAATGTTTTTAATTTATATGTTCCTATCTTACTGATATATTTTGTAATATTAATATTGAAACTTCTGTATACCTAATGTGATATATCAAGGCTTTCGCTTGCAAATCATCTAGATAGTCAATCTACTTTAATCTATAGGAAAATACGGTTGAGTTAACAGTAAATTTAGGTTGGGGTTTCCCTGTTGCTCAACCCGACAAGGTGTTTAGTGCTTTGGGTTTCGTTCCTTAACTAAACTGTATTGATATATAGAATTAATAATTTGATTTTTGCAAAAACTTCAGTACGCTTCTTACATCTATAGAAATAATTTGTTATTTGCTTGATTTTAACATCATGAATTAGTAATAAACTTTTGAGGTGAAAGAATAATGATTATACTGAAAACTGATTTTATCCCTGTGTTCCAAAGCGATGAAAAATCCATCTTGGCTAGACAAGGCATCAAACAGCATCACCTGTACTGTGTTTGCTGTATTGAATTACTTAATTATCACACCAGTTGAGCAGCATGAATAAGCTAGTTCCCGCCATCAGAGTTAAAAATTTCAGTTTTTATTACGACACCCAAAAAATCCTAGAAGGTGTATCTCTGGATATTTACCAAAGTAAAGTAACTGCGATTATTGGCCCTAGTGGTTGTGGTAAATCTACTTTTCTCAAGTCTCTAAACCGCATGAATGAATTAGATACAGAGATTAGGGTAGAAGGTAGAGTGGAATTTTTTAATCAAAACATTTATGAACGGCGAATCAATTTAAATCGCTTACGCCGTCAAGTTAGTATAGTGCTTTCTAAGCCGAATCTTTTCCCTATGAGTGTTTATGATAATGTCGCTTATGGTGTGAAAATTATCGGATGGCGACCGAAGGTAGAAATTGATGGGATTGTCGAATCAGCACTCAAAGATGCTGATTTGTGGGATGAGTTGAAAAATAAACTCCATAAGTCGGCTTTAGACTTATCTGGAGGTCAACAGCAAAGGCTGTGTATTGCACGCGCGTTAGCTGTCAAGCCAAAGGTAATCTTAATGGACGAACCTTGTTTTGGTCTTGATCCGATCGCTAGTATGAAAGTTGAGAGTTTAATTCAAAGCTTGCGTTCGCGTTCTGATATCACCATAGTCATCGTGAGCCACAATTTATCACAAGTGACCCGCGTATCTGACTTTACCGCCTTTTTTCACTTGAATGAGAATCGAGTCGGCGAATTGGTGGAATTTGGTGTCACCAAAAAAATCTTTACCAACCCGCTTCATTCTCGAACCCGTGAGTATGTTATTACTCGTATAAATTAAAATTTCTTTTTTTCTGTTTCCCTTGGCAAAGCGGTTATATTATTTTTTGCTTGAAAACCTGCAAAGCCAGTCTCCCTTGACTAATACCAAATTGGGATAGGTAATATGGTTTCGAGATTCTGGAACAGTCTAAGAATCTAGGCTGGTAATCCAAAATCCAAAATCCAAAATTGGTATGAGAGACTGACCGAAGAATCATGATTAGCAAATAGCAGATAGTGGTGTACCCAACCAACCAGCAAAATTCTCTTGCTGTGTGGCGGTGGGATTCTTTACCGGCACTACCTGATACTTTACTGGTCGTGGTTGACCAAGAGTCACAGGTACAGTCCGCAGTTCATCTTGATGGAAAATTGTGACTTGGATGATATCATTAGCTTGATAGTCCTTGAGGCGATCGCTCAGTTGATGAGCTGTCACCTTAATACCTGCGATCGCTAGTAACTCATCACCTGCGTCAATCCCTGCTAGTTGCGCCGGAGAAGCAGTTTCTACAAACTTAATCATCTCCCTACCATTCTCAGTATTTACCTTCATTCCTAGATAGGGTTCTTCTTCCTTCTCCGCTACTAAACGTAAGCCAAACGGTTCTAAATACTCATCAAACGGTAATTCATCTGTGCCATCAATATAGCGTGCGAAAAAGTCAGTCAAGTTAACTTCTGCTATTGATTCAATTACTGCTTGCAACTGTTGTGGAGTATAGCCAATTTCTGGCTGACCAAATTCATGCCACATTTGACGCATCACATCATCCAGAGAACGCCGGTTGCGATGTCGCCATCTAATCAGCAAATCTAGTAACAAAGACACCATTTCTCCTTTCAGATAATAGGAGACTTGAGAATTGCCACTATTCGCATCGGGACGATATAGTTTAATCCACGCATCAAAACTCGACTCAGCCAATGATTGGACTTTCCGTCCTGGAGTCGTCAAAAATCTACTAATTTCCTTACTCCAGTAGTTGAGATAGGTCTTGACCTCATAAATTCCTGCCCTTAAAGGAATAATCAGGTCATAATAACTCGTAGTCCCCTCACAAAACCACAAAGAAGGAGTATAGCTTTCTTGGTCGTAATTAAACACTTCCAACGCTTTAGGACGAATGCGTTTGACGTTCCATAGGTGAAAGAACTCGTGCGCTACCAGTTGAATAAAGCGTTCATATTTATCTTGGGTACGAAAGCCAAATCTTTGGTAAATCAGCGAACAACAGTTTTTATGCTCTAAACCACCATAAGCTTGAGCAAATAAATGTACTAAAAACAGGTAACGGTCATAGGGTAGACCACCAAACATTTGCGCTTCTACCTGCACAATTTTTTGAATGTCACTAATGAGTGGCTGTACCTGAAAATTTCCCTGTCCCCAAATTGCCATTTCATGAGGCTTACCCAAGACATCGAAACTATACAGCTGATGTTCACCAATCTCAAACGGACTATCCACCAAAGTATCAAAGTCACTGGCGTAGAAAGTATTATACTGATCCTTCATTTTCGGTAAGGCAGTAGTGACTTGCCAGTGCGGATACGGAGGTACAACAGTCACAATTATCGGTAAATTATCACAACCCACCAGCCTTAAAAACAATGCTGCTCCGTTAAAATAGCCGTGAGTAGAATCTAAATGATTAGTTCTTACCGATAACTCATTGGCAAATACTCTATATTTTATAGTTACATCTGATACATCATCTTTATTGATTTGCCAGTGATTTTTGCTGACTTTGCGCCACTCTAAAGGCTGATCTGTGCCGAAAGCAGTAAAGTCTTGTAAATTTTTGGCATACTCCCGCACCAAGTATGATCCTGGTGTCCATACCGGCATTTTTAAGTCAAGAATTGATGATGGATGGTTTACAATTTGTAAACTAACCTCAAATAGATGCGTTTCTGGTTGGGGCATTGCCACCTGATAATGAATCGTCGGCACGGTTTCCTGAACGCCAATATCGATACGAGGTGCTGTTGCTTCAGTCATCTGTAGTTAAAAGTGATAAGTTCTGAGTCAAAAGTCAGTCCATAGTTAATAGTTAATAGTTAATGGTCAATAGTCAATAGTTATGGAGTTTATAGTCAGCATTTATTTATGTAGTAATCCTAATTACTACAATAGAGCCAATTTGATTAAAATTACTAGAATTAAGCTCACCAATGCTGGTTATATCTAGACTAAGTACCACGGGTCTGACTTCGTTACAGCAAAATACTGTTACCTCAGAATGTCATTTATGAAATAAATATTAAATTTTATTTCCTTAAATTCTTAAATAATTAATAAAGAATTAAGATTTACTCGATGAATCAGGTCTGAAAAATCGCAACGCCTCAGACCCTGCCGGCTAGGTTGGTCAATTGCTTAAAATTAATTAGCTGAACAATATTATTGCCATGATCAATTTTAATCCAACCTTTTTCATTCAGTTTTTCCATAATTTTAGTAGTTTCTTCTACACCAATTTCTGTAACTTCAGCTAAATCTTTAAAAGGTATATTTAAAATTTCCTTACCAGTTTCTAATTCTTGACCATAGCTTTCTCCTAAACTGACTAAAGTGTGTGCCAGTTTCACAGCAGGTGGTGAAGACCTAAGTTGTAAACGTTGGTTATTTTGTCGCAATCTCCGCACCATTAATTGCAGCATTCGGTGATGTAATTGGGGGTCTTTAAAGAGAATTTGAATAAATCTTTCTCTGGAAATACTCAGTAATTTTACTGGAGAAAGGGCTATCACATCAGTAGAGCGGGGAGATTCGTCTAAAATCGCCATTTCCCCAAAAAAATCTCCTTTACCTAAAATGGCTAAAGCTACGGAATCATCGCCACAAGTGCGTCTGACTTTCACCCATCCAGAAACGATAAAGTAAACAGCATTACCCCAAGCATCTTCCATTAATACGGCTCTGCCCACGGGGTATTCGTGTTCAGTAGCAACGTTGAGTAGCCACTCTAGAGTTTGTGGACTAGCTGTACTCAACAAAGGGAAAATTTCACTAAAAACCTCGGTTTGCATGAAATATCTACTAACTAATAAATTTGGAAATGGAAAATAAATCTAGCTATTTTGCCAGTTCTGATCATCAAAAATACACGATTCAAAATCAATAATAACTTAATTTACAGTTGAACAAATTGCCTGAAATCAAGGGGCTATTATGTTTTATTCTGGCATCAGAACCTGGATTGTAGATTGGGATAAAATGGCTATTTTAAAATTTTCAAACCAAAATCTGACTATGAAATAAGACAGCAACTTTATGATATTTTTAACCCCAACTCCTACTAGAGAGAGTCTAGGTTGCCATTACAACATAACAATTATGTGGAAAATCGAAATCAGAGGTTTTACTGACGCAAGTCATGGGCTTTATATTGGCAACTGGTTATTTGCTGTCAGTATTTTGATTTGTTGATCTAAATTTTCTGCTAATCGGTTCAGGGCTTTTACAGCGTCTGATTGTTCAGTATTAAGTGCGGGATTTAACAGCAGTCTTTGGTTGAGTTCGTGTAATTTATGACTAAGTTGCTGAGAAATACCGATGATATCACGGCTGAGATGAATTACCTGTTGCTGTTGATAGAACTTTAATGCAGCTCCCCGCAACACTTGTAACGTCGCTTCTTCTCCATAGCTGCCTGGCATTACCCTAATGCGTAATAATACACGCGTTTGCTGATACAAACATTCCTTTTCTACTTGTCTAGGTTCAGCGTGTCTCGTCACGGGTAGGGCAACGAAACGCTTTAATTCATTTAATACTCCTTGAAATCCAGATAAAGGTATATTTTCTAACACGGATTGCAAAACACCGTTATCACTCCAGATAATTCTTCCTTGATATGGCTGTCTTTCTAAATAAAGGCGGCCAATCCCTCCACTCAAGACTCGTGCTAGTAACTCTTCTAGTAATTGCTTAGGAGGTAAATTTGTCAATGCGTCGGTGGGGGTAAATACTTCGGGGGAGTGTAACTGCAAAACAGTCACATCACTAAAAGGTGGCTTGTTGTCAGGAGTAAGAATTTCTGTATTTTTGCTTGCTCTTTGATAGGTTTTGGGTGGGGGTGTCTGTTCTGAGGCGTGGGTAGAAAAGCCAATTTCCTCAGTTTGTTGATCAATATTTTCTTCTAAGTATGTGTTGGTTTGCGGTGCTTCTGTCTGTTGCTCATCTGAAGAAAATGTATTTTTATAACTGAGATAGAGAGAGAGAATGCTGCGGTGAGTCTCGGCGGCGATTTCTTGGGTGGTAATTGTGTAGTTGAGATAAGAGACAATGCGACTGACATAATCCAAAGCCCCACCATCCTGTGCATGAACCATACCCAGTAACAGTTGATTTTCCTCTAGTCTGAGGGGCAGAATTTGGTGATACAGGCAGGCTTCAAATGATAATAGGTTATCGATTAGTTTAAATATTGGCTCGCGTTCTGATTCTTCCTCCCATTTACTGGAAGCTGCGTGTAATATTTGACCTTTACTGGCTTCGGTATCAGCTGGCTTACCCTCTGAAGACCACATAGTTTTATTTGTTTGGTGTGACTTTAATATTTTATGTTGCTGTTAGCTAGTTGGCAGTAAATAAATATACTTCTTAAATTCTGAAATGTCATCGGGGCAGGGGGCAGGGAGCAAAGGAGGCAGGGGGGCAGGGGGCAGGGAGTAGCGGGGAGAATTCAATTGTATTTGCTCTGGTTTATGGAGAACAGACAGAGGTTGTTGCCTATTCCCCATTCCCTCACTACCACTGATGACGATCGCCCACTTATTCTTGAGTTCTGATGGCTTGGGCTGCTAGATATACTTTTGTCCATTCACCCATGACTTGATGAGGTTTGAGCTTTAACTGTTCGGCTACAGCTTCAGTAGAGTGACCGGCTTTGCGTAAATCTAATACTTGTCTACCGATGGGCGTTAACTTTTCATATAGTTGCTGCCACTGGTTGGTGGTTAAACCTAAATTATGCTCTTGTAAGGAAATGGATAACCAGTTATCGACAAGTTCGGGTTTACCTTTGAGGGCGAATACACGGATGGCGTGATAGCTAATTTTTTCTCGTAGACGATAGATTTCTTTGATGGGTTTGTTAATTTTTTTAGCGATTTCATCTTGAGATTTGCCTTGGAGGTAGAGTTTGAGCCACTCTACAGCTTCGCTACCCAGGTTTTCTTCTAGGTAACTGGCAAATTCTTGTTGGACGGTTTGACGTACTGCTTGTTGTTCTTCTAGTTGCTGCGCTTCTTGATATTCGGCGATCGCTTGACTATCTACCAAGTTCACACGATTATCGCTATCATCAGTGAGCATTTCGTCAGACACTAACCTTACCAAGTCGCTTCCTGGGACTTGGGTTAAACCACCGCGTTGCGATCGCCGCAGATAGTTGACAAACCGATACACTAACAACGGTTGATTGCGTACTGGTCTTAAACAATACTCTTCTGTAGTGGCAAAAAGTAAGGTATCTTTGAGACGTTTATCTAAGGTGATTTCGGCGATGTAAGCCATTTGTTGCTGCATATAGTTATCGCTTTGCAACAGTTCTTGCAGCACCTCCTGCAAAACATCCATAACGCTGCGTTGGCGATCGCGACTCAAGGAAATCCAAGTTTGAATTTTATTGCGTAATGTAACTAAACTGCCTAAGCGAGTAATCAAGTTGCGATAGGCTTTTTCTCTGCCTAAGCCTAAGTAGCGTTGAATGAGAATTTTCCAGCGATATTCCATCGCCTGTTTAGCAATATCGAGTTCCTTGGGACTCAGCAGATCAAACCGTTGTGAATCACGACCTAAAAGCCAGAGAACAATACTTTCCCTAGCAGCTACACTTTGTTCTGGACACTCCGCAGCTAGCCGTTTGCGCCAAAATTGCGCTAGTTTTTCTGCTTCCGTTACCATAGCGAGATTGCGCTCCTCGAAACCCTGTTTTAAAGTTTGCATCACAACCCCCTTTAGTCGTCCTCAAATGATTAGCTAGCAGTTAGTTGCCCGTAAGTCCGTCATCTTCATGAAGACTTCTCAGCGATTACATTGTTATTACGTCTTTACTGGCTAACTTTATGCAAGAATTTACGCGAAAATATATTAATTTCTCTTGCCTTGATACCGGAAATTACCGTGGTTCAAGGATTTGACTGCCCTGAAATTCAGTTAAAGCTTTGTATACTTTTGTTTAGGAATCACACTTTCAAAGTAGAGGACGCACTTGCAAGGGTGTTGAGAAAAAACGACATTAAGCACTTTTGTACTGGATATAGTGGGATTTATCTCCAGACGACGGTGTTTTTCGCCTTTAAGTTTCAGCTTACGAACTTAAGGTGAAAAATGAGAACATTTGTAATCTTTCTTTTGAGTCAACTTGTGAGTTCCTCAAGTTCCTAGCTGGATTGGTGTCATCGAGAACTTGAGCTAAAAACTTAAAAGTACCCATAAGGGTACTCACTAGAATCAGGGGAATAGGTTGGAAAACGCCAGTATTCTTAACTTTTACAGGAATGCCTTTTTCTAGCGTCCGTTGGATGAGCGAATAATGGGGTTTTCTACGGAGTCCCGATATTGTTGTACTGCTTCGGTGTAGCCAATTGGTAATACGGCTTCTACGTTTTCATGGGGACGGGGAATAATCACCCAAGATTCTAAAGTACCGCCATAAACGTTTTGTGCTGCTTCTACCCCAGCCGCCATCGCAGTTTTCACCTCGGAAACATCACCGCGAATATTAACCGTAAAGCGTGCGCTACCTACACGGATATAGCCTACTAAGGTAACTCGGCCAGCTTTCACCATTGCATCTGCTGCGGCTAATACAGCAGGAAAACCCTTAGTTTCTAACGCTCCAACTGCTTGTAATGACATTAGTAATCTCCTGTATGAATAAAAGTATGGGGTAGAGGGTATGAGTGTTAATTTTACGCAGTTTCGTTACAAATTTTGATAGCGAAATTGCTTAGAAGATGCGGAACGGTTCTGATTTTTGAGTGAAGTGGATGGGTAATATCGCTTCCACGTTATCTGGAGGATTGGGAACTATGTAATGGGTGATGACTTCACCACCGTAAGCTTGTTCACCGGCTTCAATCCCAGCTGCTACTGCTGTTTTTACTTCTGCTACTTGTCCTCTCACGGCCACTAACAAACGCGCACTTTCCGCTTGACCATAATACACCAGAGTCACTGCGGCAGATTTCACCATTGCATCGGCTGCGGCTAGTACAGCCGGAAAACCCAAAGTTTCGATTACGCCAACCGCCATTGGCATGGCATCAGCTCCTAATAAATGATAAGTAATATTAATTTTACGGGGCTTTGTCCTGATTTTGACAACAGAATAATTTTTCATTTACCGCAATCAAACTTCAAATATCGGATGAGGTTGGATGACGGTTTTGTTGTCTGAGCCAAGCAAAAATTATTCCACTAAATATTGCATAGATTGGCGAAAAACTGACGACGAAAGCACCCATACCAGGTAAACCACCAATGTTATAGCCTAAACCTAAGACACCCAAGGCTGCTGTTAGCATAATGATGGCATTGGTTGGTATCCACCAAAATGATTTTTGCAGACTGCCACGCAAAATCAGCCATTGAAATAATCCCATCAGCGCGCCTGATAATGTAACTTGCGCGATCGCGCCCCAAGCTGAAGGTATAATTGCCCAAATCGGCTGACCAAAATCAGATGAACCTGGTGCGGGGACTGCTGAGTATAGCATTATAGTCAACGTGTAAGCAATTCCGCACCAACCCAGAGCCGAAACCAAAATCCACCACCAAGAACGCGGTACAATACTACGCAGGATAAACCATTGGGCAGTACCAACAGACACCCCTAATCCCACGCCTGCACCTAAAGCAGAACCAATCAAGAAACATCCAATCGCCCCTTGTCCCTGACATCCTGGAATTACTAGGGCTAGTGGATAGCCAATGATAGGAATCCCCAAAAAGCCCCCCAGCATACCCACAACCCCACCCACGAAAAAACCAGCCAAAGTGATGAAAGTCCACCGCAACCACCAACGAGTCCCAAAAAATCGCATCATTTTTCTCACAATATAGATTTTCAATTACTCTTTTATATATCCCCAAAATTGCTATGACTTACGCATTGGGGATTGGGGATTGGGGACTGAGCAACAATCTAATGAATATTGACTATTGACTGAAAAATAATAGGATACAAGCCCCTAAATTTATGTATGGGGATGATTAATTTTGAATTTTGAATTTTGAATTTTGAATTCGGAGCGAAGCGACGTGACCATGTTTCCAAACTTCTTACCAAGCACAGTTACACAACTCACAGAACCTACCTCAATCGCTCTTGCTCAAAGTATACAAACTCAGGCGATCGCAACTCCTTTAATTAATTTACCCATTACTACTTCCTATGTACGTCAGGGAAGTGGTGGGACACCAATTTTATTAATTCATGGCTTTGATAGTTCTGTTTTAGAATTTCGGCGGCTTTTGCCATTGCTAGCACAAGAAAATGAAACTTGGGCGGTGGATTTATTGGGATTTGGCTTTACAGATAGACTTGCAGGAATTCAGTTTAGTCCATTGGCAATTAAAACCCATCTGTATTTTTTTTGGAAAACCTTAATTCAAGAACCGATGATTTTAGTGGGTGCATCAATGGGAGGTGCAGCCGCCATTGATTTTACTCTGACTTATCCAGAGGCTGTGAAAAAATTGGTATTAATTGATAGTGCGGGTTTAAGGGGTGGTTCGCCTTTGGCTAAATTGATGTTTCCGCCTTTGGATGCTTGGGCTACCGGATTTTTGCAAAGTTTAAAAGTGCGCGATCGCGTGGCTCGTGCTGCTTATAAAAATGTGAGTTTAGCTTCTGTTGATGCTCTCTATTGTGCTGCATTACATCTAACAATGAGCAACTGGTCACAAGCTTTAATTGGTTTTACTAAAAGTGGTGGTTATAGTGCTTTTAGATTTAAAAGATTGGCGGAAATTCAGCAGCAAGCTTTAATTTTATGGGGTGATAGTGACAAAATTCTAGGTACTGAAGATGCTAAAAGATTTAAACGTGCTATTCCTCATAGTCAATTAATTTGGATTGATAATTGTGGTCATGTTCCTCATTTAGAACAACCTCAATCTACTGCTCAATATATTCTCAAATTTAGCAGGGAAGAAAAACTTAATTCTGTCAGTTGTTGATTCAACCCCTTGCAAAAGTCATCATTTTAGCTTCTTTCTTTGCGTCTTTGCGCATACCCTGCGGGTTCCGCGCTAGCGGTATCCGTAAGGCAAAAAGATTTATGCAAGAGTATATTTCTAAGGGGAATGGCATATGGGAGATCAGAGTCATACTCGAAAACTAACCCACGTTTAACAGCCTGATAACTTCCTGGCGTTTCGCATTCAATCAGCTTCCAGGCGATCGCTGAATACTGTTAAATCAAATCGTGGAAAACCTATCAAGGTGCTATGGCATTTTTTATTTAAGCGGGCGGCGGGAATCGAACCCGCATTAATAGCTTGGAAGGCTATAGTTTTACCACTAAACTACGCCCGCAAAATTTCAACTATATTAGTTTAACACGACTGCATTAATAATTCAAGTATTTAATTAGCGGTTTGAGGCTTGATATCAACCCATATATAACAATTGCTTAGGTCTAGTGGTGTACCGTCTTGATTTTTAGCTGGGACACAACTGTCGTTTTTAAATAAATCGTTGACGATTTGCTCGTATATACCCTTTTCACTTTGCAATTCACCAGGAAGCTCTAAAACTCGCGCTTGTTGAAAGCTACCATTTTGATCAATGATTAAACTGACTAATAACTTTGCAGGTTGTAGTGTGGAGTTGCTTGGGAGATAGCTGGAGTTATTGTCTAGCGATTTTGTAGTGTTTCCCTGGTATACAGCAAAAACACTGGGAATATCTCGGTTTCTAATGAGACCTTGCTGTATAAGTTGGCGTGCTTCATTATCATCTATGGGAAGTACGCCAGCGATAAATCCACCACTGTTAACAGGGGGTGAATTTTCCGCAGTGGGGTTATTAGTAGTTTCTGGGTTAGATGATGAGTTATTTTCACTAGAATTACTAGCGGTTTCTCCATTGGGGGTAGGCGGAGTATCTACATTATTAGAATCAGGGGTAGATTCTCCATTAGCAGGGAAATTTTGCTCACCAACATTACTGTTCGTTGCTTCATTGGGAGAGGATGGAGATTCCTGAGAGGAGTTGTTGACTGGTTCTTCCTCTTGAGTGCGTGGTGTTGTACCTTCTACTGCTTGTGATTTAGCAATCTGTTCAGGCGTAACAGGAGGAGTATCTGATGGTAATGGTGTGCCTTTACCTAATTCTATGTCTTCACGACGTTCCCAAGGGCGATCGCCTGATGGAACTATAGGCGGAGTTGGTGGTGGGGTTGGCTGCGTCGTTTCTGGTGTTGGGGTTGGTGTTGGGGTTGGCTGCGTCGCTTCTGGTGTTGGTGTTGGGGTTGGTGTCGATTCTATTGGGGGAGACTTTTCTTGAGCCAATATTTGTGTCTCAGATGGAGACTCATTTTGAGTGTTATTTTGCTGAACACTGCTATCTAAATTGACAGTCTGCTCATCTTGAGTTGTGGTTTTTGGTGCTACTGTTGTTTGGCTTGTTGATGGCTGAGGTGCAACTTCTATCAACTCTACAGGAACAATGTCTTGGCTTTTTTGAGGAAACCAAGGACGAAATCCACTCGGCGATCGCATCAGCCAAAAAACTAGCAAATGCAAAGACAATGAACCTATAGCTACAGCTATCCACAAACCAGGCGGATCTTCATGTCGCCGCCCAAATTTAGCTGCTATGGGGGTTTTATCTGCAACTTTTCCAGTCATGTTGCATCGGGAACTAAATGAAATTCCATGCTTTGGCTCACAGTCAAGTCAAATTCTTATATTTTAACGATTGACTGCTACTTCTGGTGTGACAATAAAAGTCAAAACTGTTTCATCAACTCCTTTGAGCTTCAATGGACTACCTTTAGTGATTTCTTCATCCTGTAAATAATCAGCCACCGCCGCCGAAACCAAAATCGTACCTGGAACAGCAGCAGCTTGCAATCTAGCTGCAATATTGACACTCGGCCCAATTGCAGTGTAGTCTGCCCTTTCCGCACTCCCAAACATTCCTACAACGGCTGTACCCTGATGAATTCCGCAGCGAAACTGCACGCCTTGTCCATGTTCAGCGTCAAATATGCCTTGACTTTGCCATTTCTGGTTTAATTTTACTAGTGACTTTTGCATAGCTCTAGCTGTATTTACGGCTCGGCGCACCTGTTCATTGGGTGTCAGTTCTTCTGGCGCACCATACAGAGCTAAAATTGCATCTCCCATAAACTTATCTACTGTGCCACCGTTATCAAATACCCCTTTGGTCATAGCCTCTAAATATTCATTCAGCAATTCAGCCACACGTCGGGATCTGAGGGTGTTGGCTAACTGGGTAAACCCAACAATGTCACTAAATAAGACTGTGATTAAGCGTGGTTCTGGGCGTAAATCTAAGCTTAAAGCACCCGCCGCCGCTTTAGAGACCAAAGTAGGCGGTAAAAATCGTTTGAGTACAGATTCTGTCAAATAAGTATTTAACTCCAAAACCCGTCTCTCGTTTTCTTTCAAGGCTAGAAGATTGCGAACCTCCGCTAGAAGTTCCCGATCATTGAATGGTTTTGCTAAATAAGCATCAGCTCCATATTCTGTCCCTTCGATGCGGGTTTCTTCGTCAACTTTGGCTGTCAGTAAGATAATGGGTGTGCCTTTGAGTGTTTCCTCACTGCGAATCATCCGAATCATTTCTAATCCTGTCACCATTGGCATCATTAAGTCGGTGACAATTAAGTTAGGATGAATTGCTTGAGCTTTACCAAAGCCTTCATAACCGTTGCGCGCGGTTTGAATTTGATAGCCACTACGCCGCAGGATATCAGACACGTAGGTTCGCAGATCCGCGTTGTCGTCCACTACGAGAATAGAGTATTGGGAGCGATCACTTGCTGTCCCTTGTGTGTTTTCTCTTGGGTTGGGTTGCGCTTCTACAGGTATAGATAAATCTAATTCTGACGTTGTATCTGTGTTGAGTTCTACCAGTTCTAAATCGGCTAGTTCTACACTAGCTCGACTGGTATTAACTTCTACACGGGTTTCTGACACTTGCTGTTGGGGTAAGTGAGCATTCCCAGCCACCAACGAAAGGCTAAAGGTGGTACCTTGACCATATACTGACTCAACCGTAACTTTACCACCGTGTAATTCTACTAGTTCTTTAACTAAGGCTAAACCCAGTCCACTACCTTCATAAGAGCGATTTTCTGAACCTTCAGCTTGACGGAATCGCTCAAATAAATGGGGAATCTGCTCTTGAGCAATGCCAATGCCTGTATCTTGTACCTGTAATAAGCAACGACTGCCAACATTTTTGAGGGTAACTTTGATTGTCCCGCCTTCAGGAGTAAATTTCATGGCATTTGACAGTAGGTTGTAAACTACCTTGTCAAATTTTTCCATGTCTAAATAAACGGTGGGACATTCACTAAAATCAGTCGCTAGCTGTAGGGATTTTTTCTCACAGTAGGGACGAAATGACTCCACAATTTGACTGACAAACTCCACTAAGTCGCTAGGACGAAAACTCGGTTGCATCCTCCCAGCGTCTAAGCGTTGTAAGTCTAGTAACTGGTTAACTAATCTGAGTAACCGTCGGGAGTTCCGTAAAGCGATCGCACTTTGATCATAGGATAACCCCTCGCCTGTACTGACTGCTGACTCTAACGGCCCTTGAATTAAGGTAATGGGTGTACGGAATTCATGGGAAATATTCTGGAAAAACTCGGTTTTTTGTTTATCTAACTGTAATAGGCGTTCTGCTTGCTCACGGGTTTTCTGATAGAGGCGTGACTGCTGTACTGCGATCGCCGCTTGATCGGCTACAGTTTTGGCTAACTCAATATCCGATGATAACCAGCGTCTCGCTTTGCTTCCTTCTCTTAAGGTAATACTACCGATACATTTATCATCGGCTACTAAAGGTACTACCATCAGCGATCGGGCTGGCTGTTTTCCTGGTAAATCAAAGCCTTGAATTTCTGAGCCATAATTATTCAAGTCATCAATCACCACAGGCTCATGTGTCTTGATGATTGCTTGCAAAATCGGATTATCCCCAATCGGTACTTGCGATTGAGCCAATCCAGGGATATTTAACTGATAATTGCCACTATAATCTTTATCAGAGACAGCCAGGGAATGATTCTCTAAAGGACGGGAGCTATCGTACAACCCCACATACTGCACATACTCATCTTCTTCTGCCCACAAAGATAAAACACAGCCGTCTACTTGCAAAGCCTGTCCTAGTTGCTGTGTAATCGCAGCAAAAATATCTTGGGGGTTGAGACTAGAGCGAATTGCCGTAGTAACTGTATTAATTAAAGCTTCTCGTTTGGCTAAGGCGCGTACTTGTTCATAAGCATAAGCTTGTGATAAAGCTAAAGCAGCTTGATCCGCCACCATCAACACCAATTGCACCTCATCTGCTTCCCAAATTCGCCCTTGGTGACACTGGTGCAATGCTAGCACCGCCATTAATTGCTGTTGCCACAAAAGCGGTACAACTAAGCTAGAGGAAATACTGGCCTCCTCAAAAGCCTTTGCTCTATTTTGCAGTTCAGGTGTACTTCCATAAATCCGCTCATCTCCCTCGACATCATTAATTACCTGTACTTCGCGGGTTTCCCAAACCGTCTGGGCTAGTATGGAGGCGGGGGTGGGATGATTGATGGGTGCTGTGCTGTCTTCTTGATTAACCTCTGCTGAAGCCGCTTTTTGATAAATAAATCCTTCATCTACTAATTGTTCATCTTGGAAGGGACGCAATAGACAAACATCCACCTCCAACATCTGCCCAACTGTATCAACGATCGCTTGTAAGATTTGCCGATAGTCTAAAGCACTGCGAATTGTATTTGTAATGGTATTCAGCAGCGATTCTTGGCGCAAAGTGCGAGTTAATTCACGAGTCCGCGCCTTGAGAACGTTGTGAGTATCTAAAGCTTGACGAACTACACCCTTGAGTTCTTCTGCTTCCCAGGGTTTTGTAACATATTTAAATACTTTACCAGCATTAATCGCTTCCACTAAGTCTTCGACATCAGTGTAGCCAGTTAAAATAATCCGAATAATATCTGGATATTGCGTTGCCGTGAGGCTTAAAAATTCCGTCCCACTCATAATCGGCATACGCTGATCAGAGATGATGACTGCAACCTCTCCCTCTTGTGCCAGCAGATCCAGTGCCGCAGGGCCAGATGTTGCCCTTAGCACCTTGTACTCGCGATAGAAGGTGCGGTAGAGCAAGTCAAGGTTGTCTGGTTCATCATCAACAACCAAAATTTTAGGCTTACTGTTTACTTGGGATTTCATGCACCGCTTTCCTGCTGTAACGGCAGTGGGATAAAGGACAATCTAATTCAGATAAGAATGTTTATGAGTCAGTAGTAGACAGAACATTGTAACCAAATACGCTGATGTGGCTACAAGACTGCATGGTATGGAACTATTCATAATTCATCAATCTCAATGGCTGGTAATAACTGCCATCGACATTGGAGCAGTGCAGTTAGTCTCATTATTAGTGATTTTTTTACAGATATTATATTGACTGGTCAAATATTGCCTCACCTCCAGTATTTACCATCTAAATCCTATATGCAGTAATCTCGCTCAGGTTAAGAACCTCGATTAAACTACACTCTCAGTTTTCCCGTTGTTACAGTTGCGCTAACACTTTCAAGTAAATTTTATTTATACCAAGTATTTGGCATTCAGTAAAATTACTAGCTTCATTGAGACAAAAAGTATATCGTTAGACTAATATATCGTGTCTATATGGCTTTGAGGAAATTTAGTCTGAAAGTGGTCTCGGTGGCAAGATATATGGAGCAAGTGGCTTATTCATCAAGAACCCCAGTCTCTAATTCATTGGTGTGGTGTTGATCATGTTGGCAACCATAATTAATGTGCTAAATTATTATCTTCTTACTGAGTTAATTTTTTATCTTTGCAATTTTTCATAGTTTGCCAAGTCTATAAGGGCTATGAACCAAACTATGTTCACGAATGTTGAAATTATGTTGTGTAAGGGCTAGTCATCTGATTTTTTGGCGTAGCGGCTACGCTTAGGACTATAGACTACTATATTCTGGCGTTAGCCCACTCTACAAGTCCCATCGACTATCCTGGGGTGTAAGGGTGTAAGGGTGTAAGGGTGTAGGGGTGTAGGGGTGTAAGGGTGTAGGGGTGTAAGGGTATAAGAGATGATGAGCCTCCGAAAAAAAGGATACAAGCCCTTGTTTTTTAACATGGAGTATGGTTAAAGATATATTTCGAGATACGGTTTCCTTGTACCAAGCCGCTCAATTTATTGATGGGGTTTCCCCTAAACCCCTAAACCCCTAAGCCCCTAAACCCCTAAACCCCTAAACCCCTAAACCCCTAAACCCCTAAACCCCTAAACCCCTAAACCCCTAAACCCCTAAACCCCTAAACCCCTTTACTGACTCTCACTGATAAGTCAGCTTCTACTGCTGGCTTGTTTGTCAAGCGTACACCAAATAACCTGAAATAATTTCAGCCGACTTGCTGACGGTGTTTTAGGATATTTGAAAAGATTGCCATTGAAAAACATTAGCAGTGAACTTACCTTGACATACTGGTTTTTTGATCCATATCACCAACAACAAGTCACTTCACCAACACCAAGCAGTTCTCAGCACTTGCAAATTCGTGCGGCTACCTCTGCTGATTTAAAGGCTGTGGCTCAAATTATTGCAGAAAGCTTTCACTCCCAAAATGGTTTTTGGGGATTGGTGTTTCCTTTGCTGCGTTTAGGTATTTATGAGGATCTCAAACATCGTCTACTTTTATCTTCTCCGCATCATATCTGTTTAGTTGCTGTCAATACCAGTGTTGATGGAATTCAACAATTAGTGGGTACTGTAGAGATGGGCGTGCGTGTTAGTGATATTTGGACACGGGATAATAAGAGGTTCCTTTATGTATCTAACTTAGCTGTTCACCCAGAATACCGCAGGCACGGTGTCGCCTCTAAATTGCTCACTAGCTGTGAACAGGTATCACAGGAATGGGGATTTGATGATTTATATCTCCACGTTTTGGAAAATAACTATCAAGCCAGGCAGCTTTATTTCAAACTGGGATATAAGGTACACAAGGTAGAATCCGATATGAATATATTTTTATTTCGACAATCACGGCAGATTTTATTACATAAACATTTGCACTTAGACGCTTCAACATAATATTTTGTCATGTTATGTAAATTATTTAGGGAAAATTCTGGCTTTAGTCAGTTTCTGAGAACCGATTAGTTAAAGGTTAGGTTATGCTTATTCAAAATTCGCAACATCTGGCAAAAAAAAATTTATATTCTCAATAGTTTAGTTTAAATACTCAATTTTTCCAGATGACTGAGCAGTATTACCTTATGGTTTTGGATAAAAAACATGGGTGTAAAATAACCAGATATCAACTACTGTAGTTCATCACAGTTATAGTATATTGTCCCTTGTTAGTCCCTAATCTCAAGCAATATAGGCTGAGACTGTAATTATCAATTAGGACTAGAGGTTGGCTAATTTTGCTCTGTACTTGCGATGATGCACGACTTAGGCGGGAAGTTTCATAAGCAGATTTTGATCTAGCTTTAAGAAAGGTTTATAGAAAAAATATGTCTATTTGAGCGTGATATGTTAAAAGTATGTTGGCTTAATTTTAGATTTAAATATATCAGAAGATAACATTTCAACTATAATTGTGATGTCAGTAAAATTACGTTTAAATTAAATTAATTTCCTCACAAAAACTTAGCAATAAAGATATTAACTTCATGGAAACTTTAAAAATTTTCAGCTTAATTGGCAGACAAATGTAGTTAAATCACATAAAATGTGATTACTTAATCATGTCAGACCCTCTATTTATTGAAGCCTTAGTTAAAAGTAAACTGAAAATTCTTTTACTAAAGAAATATCAATAGAACAAAGAGTGAATATCAAAAGAAAATCCCATAGCAAATTTCCAAATTTACACCATACAAAAGTTTGAGCAAGCAATGGATAGCGAAAAACACCCCCGCTATCAGGTTACTATGGTATCAACTTACTACTCTGACAAAAATTGCCTTGACAGTTTTGTCATGCCAGATGGAACCGAGCCAACATACAGTTCGGATGTTCTGACGTTACTACACAGTGGCCAAGTTTTAATCGTCAACAGTCGTAGGCGGAATGGTTTAATCCTGATTAAACGCTATCATGCTGAATTTGCAGGGCCAGGCGCAGCCGTTGGAGGTGAATATGATGCTGATTGCCAAATGGTCATTCCTATAGGAAATCTGTCCTTACTCACACCAGAATCCTATGAAGAACGGCAGAAAGCTTATCTAATTAGACGGCAGTGGATTAGACTGATCAAGCAGATTACTGAACATACACTACCTCAGCAGCGCGTGCAGAAAATCTTAGATCAGTTTGAGCAATATTTTCCCCAAGACGCAGTTGCTAATTTGCCAGATGAGGTTTTCGCTTTGTTGGTAGGAGTTTTACCTCAAACAGTGGGAATGGTGAGGCGTTGGGGGAATAGGGAATAGGGGTTGGGGACTGGGAGACAAGGTAGAAGTGATGAGTAATGAGTAATGAGTAATGAGTAATGAGTAATGAGTAATGACCATTGACCATTGACCCTTACGGGTTCGATAGTTGCTTTCCGACGCAAGGCGACAGGAACGCACTAATGACTAATGACTATTGACTATTGACTATTGACTATTGACTATTGACTATTGACTATTGACTATTGACTAAAATACTCTTGAATACGATTTAGTGTGCGGGAATTCTCTTCAGGCGTACCGATGGTAATTCTTAGTCCGCCGCTAATTTCACGGATGAGAGTACCTTGGTTTCTTAAGTGTTGATGAAGATGTTTTAAAGATATATTCTGTGACTGGGTAATTTCTGGTTTGAGACGCACGAAAATGAAGTTGGCAGCACTGTCTATTACTTGTAATGTTGGGTTTTGAGATAAAGCTGTAATTAGTTTGCTGCGTTCATTGAGGGTTTGGGGAATTGACTCTAGTAAGATTTGCCGATTTTGCAAGCCTACAAGAGCCGCAGCTAGAGAAAAACTAGGTAGATTGTAGGGTAGACGGACTTTTTCTAGAATGGCGATCGCTTCTGGATGAGCTATACAATAGCCTACACGCATAGCTGCTAGGCGGAAGGCTTTAGAAAAGGTGCGTAAAATTATCCAGTTGGGACGTTGTGCTAGTTCATTAACTAAAGTTGTTTGACTAAATTCAAAATACGCTTCATCAATGACGACTAAAATGTTTTCACTCAAATTTCTTAACCAAGATAATTCATTATTGGTTAAAGGGTTAGCTGTGGGGGAATTGGGATGAACAACGAAAACTACGCGGATGGGAGGGTTTTGAGTTTGTTCTATTGCAGCCTGGGCGGCGTTTAAATCAATTTCAAAGTTCGCAGGATTTCTAGTAACTTCTACTACGTTGATACCCAAAGTCTTGGCGATAATCCCGTACATGGAAAAGGTAGGATTAGCCACCAGGATAGAACCTTCTCCTCGTAGGCAAGTAGCTATTAATACAGAACGTATCAGTTCATCTGAACCATTACCTACAGAAATATGGTCAGCAGTAAATAGAGATGGGGTAGTACCAGCCGATTCATTGACATATTCAGCGATCGCATTTTTCAGTGCTTGATGTCCCCCATCTGGGTAACGATTGGTTTCAATGACTTCTTGATAAGTCCAAGCTAGTTTTTGTTTTAACTCAGTTGGTAAATCATAGGGGCTTTCGTTTGTATCTAAACGATCTAACTGAGTTGGAACTGCGGCGGCAGTATCACTACCAGGGTGAGGTTTGTAAGCGTTGAGTTGGGTTAAATCTGAACGAATAAAAGGAATCATAGTTTTAGTTAATAGTCAATAGTCAATAGTCATTAGTCATTAGTCATTAGTCATTAGTTATTAGTCATTAATTTTCTTATTTCCCACCTTGTCTTCCTTGTCTTCCTTGTCTTCCTTGTCCCCAGTCCCCAGTCCCCAGTCCCTAAAATAATTGACAAAATTCCTGAATGGCTTGCCAAATTTCTTCTGTAACATTACCAAGGGCGTGATCGCTGTCTAGTTCTATCAGCTTTACCCAGGGGCGGGATTGCATAAAATCTTGGCTGGCGGTGATGGGAATGACTTCATCTTGTTTGCCGTGGAGTATTAGTGTGGGAATGGGGCGTTGCAATTGATTTTCGGAGTATTGGGTGGCATCTGTTACAAAATTGTAGCTTAAAGGGAGCGATCGCTTTTCACCATAGTGATAAACCATGAGAAACTTTTCTTGTTGCCAACGCTGTATGGTTTCTTCTCCTAATTTGGTCAACCAATGAGATAAAAAGCCGAAAGCTGGTGCTAGCAGCACTAGGCGTTCTACTTGTAAATACTGCTGTGCTATGTGAGCAGCAGTCAACCCTCCTAAACTAGAACCGATGAGGGTAACGGGTACAGAGTCACTGGTAAAAGTGGTAACAACCTGTTTAATTTGGCGTGAGATGGTTAACTCTGAGAAGTCCCCAGCATTGAGATCAGGAATAGTAAGGGGAATTTGTATTTGAGTAAAGCGATCGCTGATATCTTGCGCTTTCACTGATTTGGGACTGGAAGCAAAACCGTGTAGGTAGATGTATTGGGTAGTCATTAGTTATTAGTCATTAGTCAACAGTCAATAGTCAATAGTCAACAGTTTTCTGCTGTTCTCCCTTGTCTCCCTTGTCTCTGTTACTCCCAGTCCCCAATCCCCAATCCCCAATCCCCAATCCCCAGTTAACAGTCAACAGTTCTGCCTGCTAAATTAGCAACTACAGATGCTAACTCATCAGGATTGACGGGTTTGGGGAGGTGTAGTTGGAAACCTGCTGATAGTGCTTTGGTACGGTCTTCTGGTCTAGCATATGCTGTTAGTGCGATCGCCGGAATTGTACTGCTTTGTGATTGGGGGAGCGATCGCAGTTGACGAATGAGTGTATAACCGTCTGTTTGAGGCATTCCAATATCGCTAATGAGGATTTCTGGATAAAATTTCGGAAAGGCTTGTAGGGCTTCGGGGGCAGAAGAAACTGTCATTACTTGCGCGCCATACTCTTCTAAAATTGTGCTGATTAATTTTTGTGCGTCTGGCTCATCATCCACAACTAGGACGCGTAAACCTTTGAGTATGGGCGAGTGATCAAAATTCTCTGTGTCGGTGGGATTTAATTCTGGTTGGTTGTTGTTGACTGGTTCAACAATGGCTCTCATGGGTAAGTTGACCACAAAAGTAGCTCCTTGCTCAAGCCCTGGGCTGGTGGCGTAGACTTTACCCCCATGCAATTCTACAAGGTGACGGACGATCGCTAGTCCTAATCCTAATCCGCCGTGCGATCGCGTTGTGGAACTATCGGCTTGTCGAAATCGCTCGAATACGTGGGGTAGGAATTCGGGAGCTATACCTGAGCCTGTGTCACTTACCTGAATTTCCACTGAAGAATCTACACGTCTGAGTTTGACTGTGACTTTACCGCCTTTGGGGGTAAATTTGACAGCGTTAGCTAGCAAATTCCAGATAATCTGCTGCATACGGTTGCCATCACCCATAACTAAACCAACGTTAGGTTCTGACTCGTACTGGAGGGAAATTTCTTTGGCATTGGCAGCAGGCTGGATAGTTTCTACTGCATCTTTGAGTATATTTGTCAAGTCTAATGGCTGAATTTTCAGGCGCAGTTGACCCCGAATAATCTGAGATACATCTAAAATGTCTTGAATTATTTGGGTTAAAACTCTGGTATTGCGCTCTATTGTTTCTAAGGCACGCTCGGTTGTAGTTTGATCAAATTGACGACTTCTCAGTAGTTGTACCCAGCCTAAGACAGCATTAAGTGGTGTACGCAATTCGTGGGAAAGGGTAGCGAGAAATTCGTCTTTGATGCGGTTGGCGACTTCGGCGGTGGTGCGTGCGGCTTTTTCCCGTTCTAAAAGTTGTTGGCGTTCTTGTTCTGCTTGTTTGCGTTCGCTAATGTCAATCATAAAGCCATGCAGTAATCGCGGTTCTTTGCCAGAACGCACGACATTGATGATGTCATGTAGCCAAACCACTCTGCCGTCAGCTGCTAACATCCTATATTCAAATTCATAGTTATCTAAAGTAAGTGATGATTCATGACAATGTTTAATTACCCATGTTTGGTCTTCTGGGTGTATGTGTTCATCCCAAAAATTTTCTGAGTACCAGTCTCTTGCAGGGTAGCCTAAAATTTCTTCGCTTTGTGGCCCCACATAGGTAAATTTATTTTGGGCGATATCTACTTCCCAAGGAATTACCCTGACTTTTTCTGTGAGTTTCCTGAGTCTGGCTTCACTGGCTTGGAGGGCTTGTTTTGCTAAAATCCGTTCGCTGCTATCTAGTACAAATCCGACTACTTGATTGTCTGAGCGTTCTAATAAGGCAAAGCCTACTATCACGTATACTCGGCTACCGTCTTTACGAATGTATTCAGTTTCTAGATTGTGACATACACCTGTAGTTTTGAGTGTAGCGATCGCGCGATCGCTTTGTGCCAAATATTCCGGCGGTGTAATTTGTAGCCAATTAACTCTTCTTTTGTGTAAATCCTCTTGTGTATAGCCTACTATCCTTAAGAAAGCATCATTAGCCTCTAGAACTAGCCCATTGAGATCAGCAACAATCACCCCGATAATATTAGAGTCTACTAACCTTCTAAATTTTGCTTCGCTTTCTTGTAGCTGCTGATTAGCACATTCTAACCTCTGCTTAGAAGCACCAAGTTCAGAGTTTAACCAAGCAATTAGCGTTGAAACTAATATAAATAAAAATAAGCGTAACTTGCTATCTAAATTGTTGACATATAGGGAAAATTTGGGGTCGAGAAAAAAGAAATCGATACTAAAGGCAGATAATAAAGTTGTTAGTAGTCCTGCTTTAAAGCCACCATACCAAGAACTAATAGCTACGGCGGCAAAAAATAGTAAAAAAATAGTTGGCGTTAAAAGTTGTTTGAAGATGAAAGTCAGCAATAAAGCGACACTGACAGTCAAAAATGCCACTGTGTAGGATAAAAACCTGGGGCGTATTCCTTTCAAGGTGGCTTCTCCTTTGTGCCTCTCGCTAGAGCATTATTCCCAAAATAGGTGAGAAAATGCGATCGCTCCACACTAATTTTGCATAGATTAAATACGAATTTGACGCTCGTAGTTGTAAATCTGTCTAAAGGCTTAATCAGTCTCCATTGGGAGTGGTGAGTGGTGAGTGGTGAGTAGTGAGTGCTGTTAGCGGAAGCGCGGCGTTTAGCCGGTGCTGAGTAGTGAGTGGTGAGTGGTGAGTGATGAGTGCTGACTAATGACTAATGACTAATGACTAATGACTATTGACTAGAGAGATATAAGCTTTTTCGTGGTAGCGATGTAAAATGCTTGCAGTCCTCAGTCTATGATTACCAATGTCTAATGGCTCGTATTCCCACCTTAACATTTGATCGCGGCACATTAATTTTACATCCACCGCCACGGGGTAAAGCTTGGATGGATTATGCTACCTGGGATGATAGAGTCGAAAAATTCCGCATTCCAGGAATGAAATATCGTGCTGTGGTGGAAGCACTGCAAGCGGAAGACGTTGATTTTATCGATGAAGCCAAAGAATTTTATCCTGTAGACTTGGTAGCGAGTCTAGAAATGCAACCTTATCCCCATCAAAGTGAAGCTTTAGCAGCTTGGAAACTGGCGGGAAGACAGGGGGTAGTTGTTTTACCGACGGCGGCGGGGAAGACTTATTTGGCGCAAATGGCGATGCAGTCTACACCCCGAACTACCTTAATCGTTGTGCCGACCTTAGACTTAATGCACCAGTGGTATGCTCATTTGGTATCAGCGTTTCCTGATGCGGAGGTGGGTTTATTGGGGGGTGGTTCGCGGGATAAAACGCCGATTTTAGTCGCCACCTATGACAGTGCAGCCATTCACGCTGAAGCTTTGGGGAATAAATATGCTTTGATTGTGTTTGATGAGTGCCATCACTTACCTACAGATTTTAACCGCGTAATTGCCGAATATGCGATCGCACCCTATCGTTTAGGACTCTCAGCCACACCAGAACGCACTGATGGGAAACACGCAGATTTAAATATTTTGGTTGGTCAAGAAGTCTATCGCAAACGTGCCGAAGATTTGGCAGGGAAGGCGTTAGCGGAACACGAAATAGTCCAAATCAAGGTGAAATTATCCCAGCATGAACGGGAAAGATACAACGAATTAATTCAAATTCGCAATGATTTTTTGCGCCAAGCAAAGATTTCCTTGGGAAGTATTCAAGGTTGGCAAATGTTTGTGCAGATGAGTGCGCGATCGCAATCTGGACGTAGAGCCATGCTAGCACATCGCGAAGCCAAAGAAATCGCTCTTGGCACTGATGGTAAGTTACGCATTTTAGCTAATTTACTCGCCAAACATTACCCCGAAAGAATTTTAATTTTCACGGCTGATAATGCCACAGTTTACAAAATTTCCCAAGACTTATTAATTCCCGCCATTACCCATCAAACCGCAGTCAAAGAACGCCATGAAATTTTAACTAAATTTCGGGAAGGTGAATATAATACTTTGGTCGCTTCCCATGTTTTAAATGAAGGTGTTGACGTTCCCGCCGCTTCTGTAGCGATTATTTTATCGGGTACTGGTTCAACTAGAGAATATATTCAACGCTTGGGGAGAGTTTTACGGAAGGGAAATATTGCAGATAAACAAGCAATTCTCTACGAAGTTATAGCCGAAGACACCAGCGAAGAAAATACATCGGCAAGGCGACGGGGTGAAGATAAAAAAGCCAACTTAAAAGTAGTTTATGGCAGTGGTAAGGGAGAAGTTGCTAAAGCTGCCGAACAATTAGAAATTAATTATGTAGTCGATAAATCATCAGATAAAAAACAGGGCAATGCTACCTACAGAACTACTAAGCCATCGTCTAAACGGCGAAGAAATCATTCCCAAGAGACTGAAAATTGACACAAAAAATTTAGAGTTAGCTAACGAGTTAATCAATTGTTTTCAGTCGGCTTTGGGTAAGACTCAAGGTGAACTTGAGCGTCAACTTTTAGATTTAGAAGGTGATGCCACAGATTATCGAGTCAAGCGGGGTTTATCTTACATTATTAAAAGCAATTTTTGTACTTTTGAAGTGGTGAGTCCCCTAGAACCGCCAATGTTAAGAGAAAGGGTGTTTGCCTTGGCAGCGAAATCTCCACCGAGTCGAGAGTCAACTCAAATGACATTGGTGAAAATTGCCGATGAATTAACTCAAGAATTAGAACGGGAAATCTTACCGCAACAAGTCCATGATGGACTTTATGCTGACTTAGTTGAAAATAGAATCCTCACTAACTTTGACACACCTACAGGTGTAGATTTAATTAATAGATATAATTTATCGCAAGTGCAGGGGATATTTTATAAAGCCAGTAAATTAATATTAAATGCCCATCGCAATGTACCAGGAGAATATAAGCTGTTATTTCGCTATTTGAAATTGTTTCAATTAATGGCTTATATCGAAGGTGATGCCGACCACGGCTTTACCATTACCGTAGATGGCCCGACAAGTTTATTTACTCCTAGCACACGTTACGGGTTAGCGATCGCTAAATTAATTCCCGCCTTACTTCATGTTACCAAATGGAGTCTTGCTGCCACCTTACAAACCCGTGATGTTTACACAGATACTTGGCGGACTGGCAGATTTACCCTTAATTCTGAATGTGGTTTAGTTTCCCATTACTCCAAAGGTAAACCCTACGACAGTATGCTAGAAGCATCCTTCGCTGATAAATGGGATGCGATGAAAACTGATTGGGTTTTAGAGCGAGAAGTAGATTTAATTCCCATTCCTGGTAGTGTGATGATTCCCGATTTTCGCTTAGTGCATCCCGATGGGCGGGAATTTTTATTAGAAATAGTCGGATATTGGCGACCAGAATATTTACAAAAGAAATTTTCTCAAGTGCGACGTTCTGGGTGCGATAACTTGATTTTGGCAATTTCCGAAAGATTGAATTTAGAAAAAGCCGGAATTAAATTAGATAATGTGCCAGCGAGAATTATTTGGTTTAAAGATAAATTATTACCCAAGTCCGTGTTAGCAGTAATTGATTAATACCAATTTAAAAGTTTTGTGGGATGGGCATCTTGCCCGTCCCTTATCGTTGAACAATGTCAAATAAAAAAATAGAGACGCTGCAACACAACGTCTCTAAAAACCTGGAAATCTCGACTTTTAAACCAGCGATAAAGAATAAACTTGACCATCAATTAATAGTCTGGTAATGCCTTTGGCTTGCAAATGAGTGCGAGCCTTATGCAGCATTTTACTATCAGGAACTTTAATCACGCGATCGCGCTTGGTAGAAAATCGCTTGGCGACACGGTGATTATCAAACACAGGTAAAGTTCTTTGCTGGGTTTCCAGGCTGGGAATTTGTCCTAAATCACCAAAATCCTTGAGGGGTTTAGTAATTAATTCCGAGGAACGATCAATGACTAAATAGCAAGTCTTGGGTAACGGTGCTACCGATAAAGGTAAAACTTGAACTGGTGCTTCCCCTAGTCTCCGTCTAGTAACAAGAGGTCTGGGGTGTTCAAAATACTCTTCTTCTTCGTCTTCTTCGTAGTCTTCATCATCCTCTAAATCATCGTCTAAATCTTCCTCATCGTCTAAATCTTCCGATTCGTCTAGCAAATCTTCCCCTAGCATTTGGGCAATAGCTGTGACATCAGACTTGTCATCCTCCAGTAAAGAACTAGAGATACCAACTACTTCCTGTGGCTGCACCACAGGAATTTCCAACTGCTTGACGACAGGTACCTTGGGTTTGGGCTTTTCCTCCTCACCTGAAACAGCACGTTTGCGTACTCGTCTCACAGGCTGAGTTGGCTGTTCTTCCTCGTCTGTTTCTGGTACTACTGGCTGTTCTACCGGCTGGGGTGGCTCAACTTCCGCAGTTTTTAAACGTGGTTTCTCCCGACTTTTCGCTGGTGCTGGTGCTGGTGCTTCTGACTCTGGTGGCACAAATACAGGTACATTTTCGTAACTGACTTGCGCTCTCCCTTCCGGAGTCCTAGCTGCACGTTTTAAAGAAACGAGGTATTCATACTCGTCTTCTGCTAAGGTACTTTTGAGCAAGCGGCTAATGGTGGAGTTACTCACGTCATAGCGTTCTGCCAGAGTTGAGGTTGTTTCAGCAGTTTCTCGATATAGCTTGAGAATTTCTTGTTTGTCAGAATTTGTTAGTTTTCTCACGGTAGACACCAATTTTCTATGCTCGTTTTCTTGTGCGCTCCCGCCGAGTCCGGCTTAATGATGCGTCATATTCTAGGGCTGCGCCCATACCAAATAACACTCCACTAAACACCCAAAACACTTCTAAAAGTTCTCCACTTTGATAATTTGGACCCTGAGCGTATTTAAACCACATATCTGCAATGTAAAGCGAAAAGGCCGCCGCCGCAATCATTCTCCAGGATTGGGCTACTCGTCCCCCCCAAAAAGCTAAAAGTAGGGTGGTGGCGATAATTAACAACAGCACATCGCTAACTATGTAAAACAAGTTCAAAATTGTGGCTAAAAAGTCTTCTGAGGCTTTAGCTTGCTGGGCAGAAATCCACCACGCCAACAAACTGCCAAATACTCCAATTGCTGACACAATCAGCCATTGCCATTTTTCTAGATTAATTCGCCTAGCAGCTACCGCTAAAATCATGCCTACGCCCAGGGATATATAACTTAATACAAAAAACACGTCGCCAATAGACACATCCGGTTCTTCTTGTAAAACAATTTCTGTATAACCAAAAAATATCCCTCCCAGGAAATAAGAAATCATACCTATGGCAATAGCTAGCCAAACATTGCGGCTACTGACAATTTGTGGACTGCGCCAATTCCTTAAGCATAAAATTCCTGCACCCAGATAAGCTAACGCTTCAAAAATATTTGTACCAATCACGTACCATTCAGCACGGGTTTCTTGACCATTAGCTCCAGGGACTTTGGCACTAAACAATAAAAAGTATAGCAGTGCTAGTACACCCCAGCCAATGCTAGCTAAAACTATGTTCTGGGTGGTAAATAGAGATTTTGCCAATGAGGATGGATTTTTGTAAGAACTACTCATAAGATTTGATTAAATGCACTCTGGGGATGAACCAATTTTAAATTCAACATTAAAGAACTTGTGGGATGGGGCAAACAGAGCAAAAGATGGGGAAAAAGAGCAGAAATTGAGAACATCGCCTTTTTGCCTTTGGCCTTTTGCCTTTTTACTTTTCCTTCTACTGCCATAACTTATTCAGGGAAGACTGACTCAGCCACGAGATAAACAGCGATCGCTCTCCTTCTGGCATATCCTGTAGGTGATTAGCTACTTGATTGGCAAAGTTGGCGTTACCAAAATAAGTTTTCCCTAATTTATGTAGTTCTTGTAAAAAGCTGACTACATGATTTTCTTTCCAGGGGGGTAGCTTGTCTGATTCCAACGGATCAATTGAGACTAACTGTTTCACCGCTTCAATCGAAGCAGTCTCAGGAAACTGCTGCTGCTTCTGAAATTCAGCTACATCTTTTTCAAATAATGAAACTTGCTTTGTACCCAAAAATTCTTCTATATCCATGTGAACAGCTTGTAGTAGCAAAATGCTAGCCTGAATTAATGTGCTGTTTTTGCTGTGTCCACCAGTATCGTTACCAATTTGGTCTAGGCGTACTTTACCCCAAACGCTAAAGCGTTCTGGTTCCTCCAGTAAGACGCAAGCTTTACCACGATGATCAGTTAATTCTCGCCACAAAGTTCTAGCTTCTTCTTCTTGGCCCGCTTTGAATACACTAATCAAGCGAAAAGTCTGCCCCTGATAATGGAGAATCGGCACCTGCTGATCCTTTTTCGGGTGCTGAATGCTTGATATTTCAACATCCTGCCGTTTCAAAATAAACATGGCACTAGCAAATAACTCCCCGCAGGGGCTTTATAGATAAGCGATTTATAATCTGATTTAGCAACATCGCCAAGAGTGCGATTACTTACGTGGTATAGATTTAGTGAGCGACTATCTGAAAATAGTCTATGTTCAGGCGATCAGCTACACCGGGCGTTTAGTTCATCGCCATCAACCCGCAAATCAGCATCCATCGACCACATAATAAGCTAATTAATCAACTTGCGACTAGCATCTTAGCCTTAGCAACAGTCAACCTGCAATTTTTTTTAATTGCTTATTAGGCATAAAGACGATATAATTTTTAAGGTGACTCATAGTTGAGCCACAGTTTTGATTTGGGCGCGTAACTCAGGTGGATAGAGTAACTGCCTTCTAAGCAGTCTGTCGCAGGTTCGAGTCCTGCCGCGCTCGTTATAAATTAACAGGCAAATGGTGCCAGCAAGCCACAATTACCTTGAAAAGCGGGACTAATAACCCACTTGTAGTAGAGGAAGTAAACAACCTCTGTCTGTTCCCCATTCCATGTCAACTCAAACTGCTATAGTTTGGTTTGGTTGTGCTGACTGAATTAAGTAACTTTTTGGAATTTTAATTAACAAAACTCACAAATAGTAATTGTTAATTCAAGTAGAACAACTTAAAAAACGAAATATATTAAGTAAAGTAAAAATACTAGTATTCAGTTCGTAGTAAGGACTTTAGTCCTTTGTTGAGAACTAAATTTCTCACTATAAATCTTGAACTATTTACCCTATTCTATTTATAAAACAATTAGTAATCTCAAAATAGACCGATGAATAACGAAAATCAGCTTCCATCTTTAATATCATTGCCATATATTTCTTACATTGATGATCAAGGTGATTTACCTGAAAATGTACAGGGAAAAATAGGGGTTTATGCCATTTTTAATGAAGATAAAATATTGCAATTTATTGGTTACTCCCGCGATATATATTTAAGTTTAAGACAGCATTTAGTCCGTCAACCCCAAAAATGTTATTGGGTGAAAATACATACGATTGAGCGTCCTAATCGCACTATCTTAGAAAACATTGAGCAAACGTGGATAGCGGAAAATGGTGGTCTTCCCGTGGGTAACGGAGAACAAAAAGCAACATGGACACAACCTATTGATGTTAAAACAGTAATGACTCCAGAAGAGCAGGAAAATTATCAAAATCCTGTACATGATGAAGTCAAGCAAATGAATATCCTGAAAAACATCGCCAGAAGAGTAGAAGCTGAAATTATAGCAGCTTTAGAATTGCGTGGATTAAAGACACAAATTCGATTCAATCCTAAGTTAAAAGAAAATGGATTATTAGATGTGAAGTGAGGTATTGGGAATGGGGAATGGGGCATGGGGCATTGGGCATGGGAGACAAGGGAGACAAGGGAGACAAGGAAGAAAAAGTCTTCATAACTAATGACTAATGACTAATGACTAATGACTAATAACCAATTATGACAATGCAAATGTTGAACGATCGCTATCAAGTGATACAGACATTAGGGGCTGGTGGGTTTGGTGAAACATATCTTGCAGAAGATACTTATATGCCTTCTAAACGTAGGTGTGTGGTTAAACAACTCAGGCCAATTCAAAATAATCCCCAAATTTATCAGTTAGTTCAAGAAAGATTCCAACGTGAAGCGGCAATTCTGGAAGAATTAGGCGGAAAAACTGGACAAATTCCGGCATTATATGCTTATTTTTCGGCAGATGGGCAATTTTATTTAGTACAGGAGTGGATTGAGGGGGATACACTCACAGCTAAAGTTAGACAACAAGGGTTATTAAGTGAGAATACAGTCCGGGAAATATTGCTGAATGTGTTACCTGTTCTGGATTACGTCCACTCTCAGCAAATTGTCCATCGTGATATTAAGCCAGATAATATCATGGTGCGTTATGGGGATGGTAAACCTGTATTGATTGACTTTGGTGCAGTCCGGGAATCAATGGGGACAGTAGTTAATTCCCAAGGTCATGCTACTAGTTCGATTGTGATTGGTACGCCTGGATATATGCCCAGCGAACAAGCCGCAGGTAGACCTGTTTATTCTAGTGATTTGTATAGTTTGGGGTTGACTGCTGTTTATTTGTTGACGGGTATGCAGCCACAAAACTTAGAGACGGACTCACAAACAGGTGAAATTATTTGGCGTAACTATGCCCAAAATATTAGTCCGGTTTTGGCTAGTGTAATTGATCGGGCGATCGCTTATCATCCTCGCGATCGCTTCCCCTCAGCAAAAGCCATGTTGGAGGCTTTGCAAAGGGAAACTAACTCCATACCACCCACACAGCCGTACTCTGTCCCGCCTGTCATCTCTCACACAGCACAACCCACTACTCCCGTACTTCCCCAAGCTAGTGTTACAGATAATCAGCAAAAAAATATATTAATTGGCAGTTTAGTAGCTGGTGGTTTGATTGGTGGTTCGGTGATTCTTGGGTTTATATTGACAAAACCGCCGCAACCGTCCTCAGAACAGCCAGTAGTCAAAGAAACTACTTCCCCTGTTTCCCAATCTTTACAAACCAAAGTATCTAAGAATGTAGTTCCCCAAACTCAATCTCCATCAAATACAGATACTTCTCAGATTGTCAATTCTTTTACACCACCACCGGAAAATAATCAGAGTAATTATCTCTGGCTTTCTGAACGACTTGTCACCGATTCTGATTTAAATGGTAAAGACGGTTACACACTAGATATTATGCGAAATACAATTTTCGCTCGTCACGGACGCAGATTTGATACTCCTGAATTACAAGCATATTTTAATACTCAAACCTGGTATCAACCCATATATTCACCGAGAGAATTTCCCTCAAAATTACTCAGCAGATTAGAGCAGCAGAATGTAGATTACATTAAACAATATCAAGACCGTTATAATTTGAGACATTTTAAGTAATTAGTCTGGTCGCATTTGTAGTTAATTGCGAATAAAATCCATATTTTTACCCAGTGAACTACTCAAATAATTGTTGAGTGACAATTTTTGGGTAACTACTGGATAATGGATAAAATGTATACAATATCACAACTAATTTGACACTGTTCTGCACTAACTTATGGAAACGCTATTAGAGAATCGCTATCGAGTAGTTCAAACTTTGGGTAGTGGTGGATTTGGGGAAACATTTTTAGCTGAAGATACCCAAATGCCATCTAACCGTCGTTGTGTAGTGAAATTGCTCAAACCAATACACAATAATCCTCAAATTTACCAACTCGTCCAAGAGCGATTTCAACGCGAGGCAGCTATTTTAGAAGAGTTAGGCAGCTATACAGACCAAATTCCTACTTTATATGCTTATTTTCAATCAAATGAGCAATTTTATTTGATTCAAGAGTGGATAGAAGGTAGCACATTAACCAATAAATTTTATCAACAAGGTGTGTTTAGTGAAGAGTCGGTTCAAGAAATTCTCATTCACTTACTACCTGTTTTAGAGTATGTCCACTCAAAACACATAATTCACCGCGATATTAAACCAGACAATATTATTTTGCGTCATCGAGATGGCAAACCTGTATTAATTGATTTCGGTGCAGTGCGGGAATCTATGGGTACAGTAGTTAATTCCCAAGGTAATCCTACCAGTTCGATTGTGATTGGTACACCAGGGTATATGCCGAGTGAACAAGCGGCAGGTAGACCCATGTATTCTAGTGATATTTATAGTTTGGGGATGACAGCAATTTATTTATTGACTGGGAAACAACCCCATGAATTAGAAACAGACTCCAGAACCGGGGAAATTATCTGGCGTACACACGCTTTGAATGTCAGTCCGACATTTGCAGATGCCCTTGATCGTGCGATCGCCTATCATCCCAGAGAACGGTTCGCCACCGCCAGGGAAATGTTAGAAGCCTTGCAATTAGGCACAGTTAGCTTACCCCCAACTGTCTATCAACAACCCCAACCTGCTACAACTCCCTATCAACAACCGCAACCACCAACAACTCCCTATCAACAATCACAACCACCAACAACTCCCTATCAACAACCGCCAGTAGTCACAGTTCCACCACCAGCTACAGCGTCTAATACCGTCGCTGTTAGCCCCGCATCTTCCCCCTCTCCCGAACCTGTCAGCAAAAAAAATAGCAGTCGGGGGATATTACTTGGTAGCTTAATTGCTGGTGGTTTAGTGAGTGTATCTGTATTAATTGGTTTTGCCTTAACTAGACCCAATCAATCAGTCACACCTTCAACAATCTCCTCTAGTGAATCTACTACTAACAACAACAGCACCCCCAGCGTAGAACCAACAGATACACCTGCAACTTCCAATACCACCACAACACAACAAACTACTCAAACCGCAACCACGCCAGACTCAAATTCTTCAGCCGTCACAAATTCACCTGTAACTGCATCCACTCCCGAAACCACAGAACCCGTTGGTTCACAACCCACCAATGAAGAATTGCAAGCAGGTAATACATCATCTGCCAATTCTCAAACATCACAAGTTGAAACACAGTCGCCAGAACAAGCAGTAGAGAATTATTATGCTTACATCAACCAGGGTCAATATGAAACAGCCTGGAATTTGTTAACTCCCAGTTTTCAAAATAGCAACCTGCACCCCAATGGCTATCGTTCTTATTCGGACTGGTGGCAAGGACAAGTAGAAAGTGTATCTGTTGATAACGTCACTTTAATAAATTCCGACACATCAACAGCAACAGTTGACACTCGTTTAACATTTTTCATGAAATCGGGACAACAAACACCTGCTGCTATTCGATTCTCTCTGTTAAGAGATGCAGCAACTAATGAATGGCTGATCAATACTGCTAAGTAATAGTAACATTTAAAGAAGAATGCGGCGAGATTCCATTTTTTACAAACTGTTTCAACAATCTCCTACACTCTTGTTTCAACTACTAGCAACACCGCCAACTAATGCAGATGCTTACCGATTTGAATCTGTAGCTGTCAAAGAACCCAAATTTGAAATTGATGGGGTGTTTCTACCACCAGAAAACCAAGATACAGGAGTTATATATTTTTGTGAGGTACAATTTCAAAAAGACGAACAACTTTACGAAAGAGTCTTTGCAGAATCTTCACTCTACTTCTATCGCAACCATACAAAGTTTAGCGATTGGCAAGCAGTGATCATTTATCCCTCACGCAATTTTGAGCAAAGTAAAATTCATCCTCATCGTTCATTACTTAACGGTGAACAAGTACATAGAATCTATTTAGATGAATTAGGAAATATTCGCCAATTACCAATATGGGTAGCACTCATGGTGCTGACTACTGTAGAAGAAAGTCAAGCACCAGAAGAAGCCCGATACTTATTAAGCAAAACGCGTCAAGAAGTAACTGAGCCAGCAAGTCGCGCCATAATAGAGATGATTATTACAATTATGGTGTACAAGTTTGAACAATTGAGCAGAATAGAGGTTGAGTCAATGCTGGGAATTACACTTAAGGAAACAAGAGTTTATCGAGAAATCAAGGAAGAAGGAAGAGAGGAAGGGAGAGAGGAAGGAAGAGAAGAAGCAACAATCAATCTAATTATCCGACTGCTAACTAAGCGTTTTGGCGAACTGTCTGAAGAAATGCACGCCACAATTACTGATTTACCTTTGCCTAGTCTGGAAGATTTGAGTGAAGCACTACTAGATTTCAGCAGTTTAGCTGACTTACAGACTTGGTTGGATAGGAAATAGTGCCTTATTCCCCATTTCTCAGGAAAATTACTGAAGCCATTAAATCTTCGATGTAATTGCATTAGACTATTTTTTGTCACAATTGTGATTACAACGAACTTTTGCCATCAATCGGATATAGGCTGAATTTCTACTAGCCTTTTTTAAAGGCTCTACTTTAAGTATGACTAACTCCTCTCCACCTTGAAATCTATGAATTGGTTCTGAAATTAAAGATTTTTCTTGCCTTAAATCTACAATTTGTCTAACCGTTACTACGGTTCCTGGTGATGGGACAATGAGAGGCTCAATACTAGGGTATTCTTCAATATTTTTTTGTTGAACAACTAACGGTTCTCCAGGGGACAAAGCACCTGGACGATTTTTAACTATACCTAACCATATCCATCCAGAGGAATTAACTTTTTCTGTAGATTCTAGATGGGGAATAGATTCTAAGAAAAAACTTTTATATATGCCTGGTTGCCAAAAAAATAAAAGTATAGGAACACTGCATAGTGCAATGAAAATAACTGTTTTATCAAGTATCTTACTGTTTCTGCGATGCCGACGAGTTTTTGACGATTTAAGTCCTATGATATGTATAAAAGCATGACCAGCAGTTTTTAAAATCGGTATTAGAACTGCACCAGTTTGCCGTGAATATTGTTTTATAGTGAAGGTGGGATCGGTGAGTTTTTTGACTTCTGCCTTGATACCTTGAGCAATATTGAGAAAAGCTTTATCGTATGGTTTCCAATCAGTGATAGGTCTTTCACCTTCTGGCAAAGCTTTGAGATTATCTAATGCAAGTTTCCAAGTATCAAGAACGGGACGGAGGAGAATAGGAATTACGCGAGCTTCTCCAGCCCTATGCCTTTGCATAGCTTTGTTGATCACTATTTCCCAATGATAATCAGAATATATAAAATCGGAACTAATTAGCACCAAAATTATATCTGCCTCATTTAGTTCTCTATCACTCTCGATTTCCCATTCTTTGCCAGGACTCACCATACCTGGATGCCAGCTATTGATCACGCGTTCCCTCTCCAAGCCTTTGAGATGAGTTTCTAATTTCTGGCGCAGTTGTTCATCTCGTTCCGCATTGGAGCAACAGTAAAAAACTTTGACAAGTTTAGATGCTGACATTGACCTTAATACCTATTAATCTGAACTAAGGATGAGTTTATCTATTGAAAGTATTGAGTTTTAATTTGCTGATAATCTATTCGATTCTCATAATGCAGTTTCAATCGATTGTTTTTTATAAATTTTTTGCTAATTTTTTTGCTAGTATATGAATGCCTTCAGCGACACTTAAAAATAAATTCTGACCATTTGCCCACTTTTTATGATTTTCCACTGTTCAGGCAGACATAGAAACACAATTATTCCTCATGGTATTGAAGTGAAGCCAGGGTTATGTAAAAATTGTGGTCTTTGGCATCACCCGCTAAATTTGAGGAATTGAGACATGGCGCGTCTAGCACTGCTGAGTGTATCTAATAAAACTGGTTTAATTGACTTAGCCCGTAGCTTGGTAGAAGAATTTGAATTTGATTTAATCAGCAGTGGGGGAACAGCCCAAGCCCTCAAAGATGCGGGAATACCTGTAACGAAGGTTTCGGAATATACGGGTTCACCGGAAATTTTAGGGGGACGTGTAAAAACTCTCCATCCTCGGATTCATGGTGGTATTTTGGCCCGGCGGGATGTACCTCAAGATGTGACAGATTTGGAAAATAACCAAATTCGCCCGATTGATTTAGTAGTCGTGAATCTTTATCCCTTTGAGGCGACTATTGCTAAACCAGGGGTAACGTTATCTGAAGCTGTGGAACAAATTGATATTGGTGGCCCGGCGATGTTAAGAGCTTCATCAAAAAATTTCGCTCATCTGACAGTATTATGTGACCCAGGGCAGTACGATGAGTATTTGCAGGAATTACGGCAAAATAACGGCGAAGTTTCCCTAGAATTTCGTCAAAAAGCAGCTTTAAAAGGATTTTTGCATACAGCTAGTTATGATCAAGCGATCGCTTCCTACCTGTCTCAACAATCCCAAACTTCCCTCCCCCAACAATACACCCTCAACGGTAAAGAGTTACAATCTCTGCGTTACGGCGAAAACCCCCACCAACCTGCTACTTGGTATCAAACTGGTATAACTGCAAGTGGTTGGGCGGCGGCGACAAAATTGCAAGGAAAAGAACTCAGCTACAATAATTTGGTGGATTTAGAAGCCGCCCGTCGCATTATTGCTGAATTTCCTGATACACCAGCCGCTACCATCATCAAACATACCAATCCCTGCGGCACGGCGTTAGGTAATACCTTGGTGGAAGCTTATCAAAAGGCTTTTAATGCTGATTCTATCTCTGCTTTTGGTGGTATTGTCGCCCTCAATCGTTCCATTGATGCAGCTACCGCCACTGAATTAACTAAGACATTTCTAGAATGTGTAGTTGCACCTGATTGTGATGCAGAAGCCCAAAAAATTCTGGCGAAAAAATCCAATGTGCGGGTTTTGACTTTAGCAGATTTGAGTAGTGGCCCGAAAACTCTGGTAAAACAAATTGCGGGCGGTTTCTTGGTGCAGACTGCGGACGATGCGATCGCTGACACTAGTAAATGGCAAGTCGTCACTGACCGTCAACCCACTGTTGATGAACTAGAAGAATTGTTATTTGCGTGGAAAGTTTGCAAACACGTTAAATCTAATGCCATTGTCCTCACAAGCGATCGCACTACTCTTGGTGTCGGTGCTGGACAAATGAACCGCGTTGGTTCAACCAAAATCGCCCTCGAACAAGCCGGAGATCAAGCCAAAGGTGCGATTCTCGCCAGTGACGGATTTTTCCCCTTTGATGATTCTGTCAGAACAGCCGCCGCCGCAGGTATTACTGCGATCGTCCAACCAGGCGGAAGCTTGCGTGACCAAGATTCGATCAAAGCTGCTAATGAACTAGGTTTAGTCATGGTATTGACCGGTATCCGTCATTTTCTCCACTAATGGGAATGGGGAATGGGGCATGGGGCATAGGGCAAGCAGGAAGTGTGGGAGGGGTGGGAGGTGTGGGAGGATAGGGAAGAAATCTTTCCCCCCTCTCTCCCCACACTTCCCCATCTTCCCAGTCCCCAATCCCATCTCATGGTGCAGTTTGCAAAGTGTCACTTATATTACTAGTCACTGTTTCCCAATGGTGCTATTCTCTAGTTGTGTGTGAGGAGCAAGTTGAAAATTAAGAGCGTTTGGAGTGGAAACACGGCAACACGTCCAGACGCTCTTTAATTTTTCATCCTTTTTACCGTTGTTGGTGTTTTAAAGACGACACATATATACGCACTAACCAGGTAAAATTTAGCCTTGCTTAATTGGGAATTTGATCGGCCTAAGCCTAGCCATAGAATAGGCGTGAATTTTTTAAATTTGTATGAGGTTGGCAATTACGGCTGCTAATTCTGATGGTTCTACAGGTTTAGTTAGATGTCTTTGGAAACCGGCGGAAATAATCTTTTGAGAGTTACTCTCACCAGCAAAAGCAGTTAAGGCGATCGCTGGTAACTTGGTAATTGATGCTGCTTCTGAGGCTCTTATTTGCTGAATGAGCATATAACCATCCATTTCCGGCATTCCAATATCACTTAATAGTAAATCAGGTTTATTTTGAGCGATCGCTTCTAGTGCTGCACTCGCTGACGTTACGGCTTGGACTGCCACACCATGCTGTTCTAGGATGAAAGTGAGTAATTCTAAGGTGTCGGCATCATCATCTACAATTAATATCCGCAAGCCTTGAATATTGGGAGTACAATCCGGTAAACGATAGTCATTATCAACTTGATATGTCGCAATCAGTGGTAGCTTGACGGAAAAAGTCGCACCTAAACCTTCTCCTGGGCTTGTAACTTGTACAGAACCGCCGTGAAGTTCTACAAGATGACGCACAATAGCTAATCCTAATCCTAAGCCACCAAATTTTCTGGTCGTGCCTTCATCGGCTTGGCGGAAGCGTTCAAACACATAAGGTAAAAAGTCTGGGGTAATACCTTTTCCTGTGTCACTTACCTGAATTTGCGCCCAAGCTCCTATTTTCTCTAACCTTACTTCTACTCGTCCTCCTTCTGGTGTAAACTTAACAGCATTAGTGAGCAAATTCCAAACTACTTGTTGTAAACGGTTGGGGTCGCCTTCTACCTTGCACTCATTAGTAGCAAGCTCAGTGTAGATGTCAATTGATTTAGCTTCAGCCGCTAGACGTACTGTTTCTAGTGCTGCTTCAATGGTATTTACCAAGTCAACTGTACAAGTATTCAAGCTGAGTTTGCCACGTAATATTCGGGAAACATCCAGTAAATCTTCGATTAACCGCGCTTGTAATTTGGCATTGCGTTCGATTACTTCTAGTGCTTGTTTTGTCTTGATTTGATCCAACTTGCGGGTTTTGAGGAGTTTTGCCCAGCCAAGAATCGGATTGAGGGGCGATCGCAATTCATGAGAAACTATAGCCAAAAAATCATCTTTCATGCGGTTGGCTTGTTCTAATTCTATCCGGGCTTTGCGTTCTTTTTCCCAAGCATCTGCCCGTTCTTCAATTGCCAATTTTTGGTCGTGAATATCGGTACAAGAACCAAACCATTTCAAGATTTGACCATTTTTGTTTTTTAGGGGAATTGCCCGCCCTAAATGCCAACGGTATTCTCCATCCGCACGACGCAAACGATACTCAATTTCGTAATCTTTGCCTGTTTGCAGGCAACCATACCAACATTCTATGGTACGTTGCACATCGTCAGGGTGCAAAATCGCTAACCATCCCTCACCTTGAGCCTTTTCTAGAGTTCCTCCTGTATAGTCGTACCAGCGTTGATTAAAATACTCATGAAAGCCATCTGGCTGCGTAATCCAAAACATCTGCGGTGTGGTGTTAGCCAGGGTGCGAAACATCAATTCGCTTTCTTGTAGGGCGGCTTGGGCTTGTTTGCGTTCTGTTAAATCTAAAATGAAGCAAACCCATGTTGACGGGCCAGATGTTAATCGCGCCGCACCCAACATAATCGGTACACGAGAACCATCTTTACGGATATACTCTTTTTCAAAGGGAATACAAACTCCCGATGTTAAGACTTCCTCGACTTTAGCTTGATCAATTTCGTTGTATTCTGGTGGAGTCATTGCTTGCCAGTTGAGCTTTCTGGCTAAGACATCTTCCTGGCTATAACCAACCATTTTTAAGAAGGCATCATTGGCAAAGGTAATTGTGTCTAACTCGACCTCAATAATGCCGATGATGCTGGATTGTAATAACTGTCTGAGTCGAGCCTCACTTTGCCGCAATGCTTCTTCTACTTGCTTGCGTTCACTAATATCAATATTTACCCCCACCATGCGGCAGGGTTGACCTGCATCATCATAGAGAATTCTAGCCCTCGACTGAAGCCAGTGAATGCTACCATCCTGCCAAATAATTCGGAAATCAGTGAAATATTCAGTTTCACCTAGATTTATGCAACGATGTAATTCTGCTTCTGCGTTCATTAAATCATCTGGATGCACAAATTTAGCCCAGTCCTGATAAGTACCGCCAAATTCACCAGGTTTTAAACCATAGATGGTTTCTAACTCTTGTGACCAGACATTGACATTAGCTGGCACTTCCCAGTAAAAACTACCGATTTTGGCAGATTTTTGGGCTAAATCAAGCCATTCCTGTTTTTGTTGCAACAGAGACATCAACTTTTGTCGTTCGGCTTCAGCTTGCTGACGTTCAGTGACATCCATAAATGCACCAATTACACCCCGGACATGACCATCTGTGTCCCGCAAAGGAGTAGCTTTGCCGTAAATATACCGGATATCATGATCACTAAAGACAAACTCAAATTCTGCTTCCACCTCTTGTCCTGTCAAACCTGCGCGTTGCATTGCCAACTCGGTAAGTGGAATATCTTGACCATTTTTTTGGATTTTAAACGGAAAGGGGTATTCTCCACTGGCAGGAGTCGCCGTCATTACCGAGCCTGGTGGCATTCGCATCATTTCGTAAGCAGTGCGGTTGGCACTCATGTAATGGCATTGCGGATCGTGGGCAATCCACACAGACACAGGGACTGTCTCCATAATGGTTTCTAGTTCTTCTGCCCGTGCTTTGGCGATCGCTTCACTGTGTCGCAATGCTGCTTCTATCTGCTTGCGTTCTGTGATGTCGGTGAGAATCGCGATCGCACCGGATAATTCCCCCTGCTGATTCAGCATGGGACTTATAGAAACACTTACCCAAATTCCTGATTGATCCTGATTTTGTAAACGCCACTCAAACCGTTGTTTTGTCTGTGGATGCTTGTGATTTTCTTGTTCTAGCCATTGCTCTATTTCGAGGCGCGCCTGATGGTTAATGAAGTCAAAAATTGAGCGATCGCTGAGATGTTCGGTACTATAACCTAGCATTTGAGCTAACCGAGGATTGACATATTCTGTCTGTCCCTCAGTGTTAAATATGCAAATACCTTCATTGATTGTCTCTAATAGGTGAAAATGGCTCACTTTGAGCTTTTCTAGTTCGACATCAGGTTTGGGTCTAGCAGTATGTAGTTCTGAATGTATTGAACTAATAAATAATGCTACTAAACTAAAAATGATTAAATTGCATACATCAGTCCAGTTTAATGGTGGTACAGAGTATAAAGGCAAATTGAAAAAGTAATCTTTTCCTACAGTCGCTAAGACGGTAGCGACTAAACCCAGAAATAATCCACCATACCAACTCATAAAAACTACAGCCGCCAGAAAAAGTGGTGTAACCTCCACTTTTAACCAGTTTTCCAGCGTGAAGCTTAAGAGCAGCATCAATAACATTGAGACGATGGAAACATAGTAACACTGCAAATGGGTACGCTGGATTCTTGACATACTGGATTTAATCCTGATGCAGTAACCTGCCTATTAAGACATAGAACTTCTTCCCACCGTGAGCAACCGTCTGCGGGTATATCTTGAGGGTGCTAGCTTCTGTCGTTCTTACTAAATTGTAAGCGTTGAGATGGAACTTAAAAACTTTATCTGAGTGAATGTTAAGTTTATGTAAAGAGTTAAATCGAATACTTGCTATTCTCCCAGGCAGATGATAACTTTTATTTGTGTGTGAGGAGTAAGTTGAAATTAAAAAACGCTTGGGGTGGAAACACGGTCACACTCCCAGGCGTTTTTTAATTATGTGGTAAAACCAGCAGTATTTGTACACTTAAGAAAGTGTCACAATCCAAATTTACTGGATAAAAAATAAGTGATATTCTCTAGTTGTGTGTGAGGAGCAAGTTGAAATTGAAAAGCGTCTGGGGTGGAAACACGGCAACACTCCCGGACGTTTTTTAATTATGTGGGGTAACTTGAAATCGTGAGAATTCTTAAGTTTCCACAAAAGTCCACTCTAACACTTTAATCGGTGCTGTTTGCAGAGCGTGAGTAAGTTCCGCATTACTACCAAACTTGACCTGATGTAAATCACAGGCTTCGACATTAACTGTAAACTTATCTTCCTCAAAAGGCCAGGGCTGAACAGTCAGCAAATGATCACTACGCTGCATAATGTCATAACGTTGACCATCAGGCCCCAAACTAATTTCTAAAAATCTTTCGTCGGCTGGTAATTCTTGCTGACATAAGATTAATGATAGGCGATCGCACCATTGCATAAAAGCATAAGCCGCATCTACATCTTCTTTTTCGATGCCCAACTCCTCACGCCAACGCTGTTGATTTTGCAGTTGCTCATCTAGAAATTGATCTAGTTCCGAACATTGTCCCCGTTTTGACTCATGTAAACGACTCATATGTTTGGAAATTAATAAAGTCACCCAGCGTCCTCGATAACGGGCATTATTCACCAGATCAGCCAGTTTTTCCACGGAGGTGTCTTGGTGCATGGTAAAGTCCATTGGCGCACCTCCGGGAGTCAGGTTATCTTCTTGCCATTCTTTTTCTAAGTCATCATGATGAGAAATGGCTGCTAGGGTTTCATATATCCGTGCTGGAGAATTTTTGCGTCGCCATTGTCCTGCTAGTTGCGCTGCTAACAACGCATGGGCGCGGTGATAAATAATTTCCCATCCATTTGGGGTTGGATTTACAATCACAGATTACTCTCCAATTTAGGAAACTGACTTACCTCAAAAAGAAAAAGTAAAAAGTAAAGAATAGCTTTTTGCCCTTTACCCTTTACCTTTTACCTTTTGCCTTTTGCCTTTTACCTTTTGCCTTTTACCTTTTTTCTAATGGGTTGGCAATGTATTTAAATGTTGGCTCAGAGTTCCAGGGGCCGCGTTCATCTTGTCCATGCCCATTAGTCGATAGATTGTAGTAAATATCTACAGTCTCATCAGGTTGAATATTGCCAAAGAATGGATCTGTTAATTTACCCAGTGAATCTAATGCTTTCATAAACATCTGGGTGTGAGAAACTTCTCTAGTCAAAAGATGTACTAAAGTTTGTTTTGTACCTTGGTCTGGACATAGCTTAATTAATTCTTCATAGGTTTGACGCGCACCAGCTTCGGCTGCAATATTCGCGCGCAAATCTCTAACTACATCTCCGCCTTCATTGAGATAGTTTGCAGTCCAAGCATTACCTTGACTATCTAGAAAGTGAGGCCCTATTCCTCTGACTGCAAAAAGAGTGCTTTTATAAACATCTGTTTGATCCACATTTTTGGTATGAGCCTCAATGAGTTTACCCACCATTTCTAAATGCCCGAATTCCTCAATTGCAATGTCTTGCAGCATATCGCGAATTCCAGCATCCTCAACATGGAATGATTGCACCCAGTATTGTAAAGCTGCTGATAATTCTCCTGTTGCTCCGCCAAACTGCTCTAGAAGTAATTGAGCAAAGCGAGGATTAGCTTCCTCGACTTTGACAGCATGAATAGGCTCTTTTTTGTGAAAAAACATGAACCGCCTCTACAAATATTTTCAACTGAGAAAGAAATGATCAAGCATCACAAAATTGAATGCTTGATAACAAAATGAGGAGTTGCTTATTTTGATTTTTTTTACACACTGCGGCTTCTGCTGATTAGTCCCCACAGGTAGATAGCAATCATTGCACCAATGACAGCAATTAAAAGACCAGGTAGACTTAAACTTGTGGCAGTTAATTGTAAAGTTCCCGTGGCGAATAAACTATATAAACTACCACCAATGAAAGCACCGATGATACCTAAAATCATTGTGGAAAGAATACCGCCACCTTGAGTTCCAGGATAAATTGCTTTAGCGATCGCGCCAGCTAATAGTCCTAATATTACCCAAGCAATAATATTCATATAATGTCCTCAAAAATCTCATCTGTACTCAGATTAGCAATCTCAATTTGCTAGCGTTTCCACCAGATGAAGTAAGTTTTTGAAGCCAAAAGATAGATATGTCAGACTTAATAAGTTCAGAATAGCCTACGCTTAGGAAGTTACTGAATTATCCCAGGATAACGAATTATTTTAATGAGTATTATGAGATGACAGTCGGTAATTGGTCAGAGGTAATTAAGTGAAGGGAATTACCAGCTACCAATTACCAAAATGTTCCATGAACACAAGCTGACAGGATCAGATTAGATATTATATGGCACGGGAGAAATGTTTTTCTGGTGTTTGATTGTGGGTATCAAAAACTACAGCAACATTTCGTACCAGTAATCTACCAATATCCGTAATTTGGATATGGTTAGTTGATAAATTCACTAAACCATCAGCTGCTAATGGCTCTAATAACTCTAGTTCCAGGGCAAAATACTCATCGAAGTTGATACCGTATTTTTCGGCGATTTCTGACTTATTTAGCTGAAAATTGGACATAATGCACATAATCACATCGCGTCTTAAGATATCATCATCGGTGAGTTTGACACCTTTACTAATTGGTAAAGTATCACTACCAACTGCTTGATAATATTCTTTTAATTGCTTATGATTTTGTACGTAAGCATCATGTAACATGCTAATAGACGTAGCACCAAAGCCAAATAAATCCGTACCAGCGTGGGTGGTATAGCCTTGAAAGTTACGTTGCAGAGTGCGGTTACGTTGGGCGATCGCTAATTCATCGTTAGGTTTGGCAAAATGATCCATCCCTATAAATAAATATTGGCTTTTTGTCAATTCCTCAATAGTCATTTGCAAAATTTCTAGCTTTTCCTGGGGTTCGGGTAATGCTTCCACAGGAATATGCTTTTGTGCTGGTTTCAACCAAGGTACATAAGCAAAGTTAAATACCACAATCCGATCCGGATCTAATGCAACTGTCTTCTGTACTGTCTCTCGAAATGTTTGTAAAGTTTGATAAGGTAAACCATAAATTAGGTCTACATTTACACTTTCAAACTGAGCCGCTTTAATCCAACTCATGACGTTATATAACATCTCTTCTGGTTGGACGCGATTTACAGCTACTTGTACTTTGCTATTAAAGTCTTGGATACCGAAGCTAACGCGATTAAACCCAATTTCCCTAAGAAAGAAAATGTAATCTTCGTCAACGTAGCGGGGGTTAATCTCAATAGAAACTTCAGCTTGTGGATCAAGGTTGAAGTTGCGGGTAATTTGTTTCCACAAAAATTCTACTTGCTCACAATCTAAATAATTAGGTGTACCACCACCCCAATGAATTTGCAGTACCTTTCTATCTTGGTCAATCAAGGAAGCAGTATGCTGGATTTCTTGTGCTAAATTTTCTAGATAAGGTTTAGCAATATTTCTGTTATTAGAAATAACAGTATTGCAACCACAGAAGTAACAAGCACTTTGACAAAAAGGAATATGGAAGTATAAAGAAAGAGGTGATTTTCTGTGATTGGATCTAGCGATCGCCTCCCGAAAATCACTCTCTGTAAATCCTTCAGCTAACTGTGTCGCAGTTGGGTAACTGGTATACCTTGGTGCAGGTGTGTCATACTTTTGAATCAATTCCAGGTCAAATTTGACTCCAGACGACAGAAAAACCATCAAATCCTCCAGGTTAATGTGACCATTCAAAAAGGTAAAAGTCAAAAGGCAAAAGATAGCTTGGATAATTTTGATCAATTCAAATGTATTTATTACTACTTTTTATCAGAGATTTGAAGTGCAGTAGTAACTTCCATAACATCTGAAATGACACAATATACTTTGAATTTTGACTTGTTACTTTTGCCTTGCTGTACGGTCGGGTCTATGGGTATGTAGGGTCTACAATTTGTTGTTTGATTGGTCACAAATTGCCAATAAAATGCCTCTGCTCTAGCTATTTTCTAGTTTAAAGATTCACTGCTAGAGTCTGATGTGTTCATTTAAACCAAATTAGGGAATGGGGCATAAGAAAGGTAAAAGATGGCTTTTTTGAATTTTGCCTTTTGCCTTTTTCCTTCTTCTTCCCCTGCTTTCAGGTTGCTGGTGCTTCGGTACTACCAGGGTTAGTGTTGTGAGTCAAGCTATTGAAGACTACTTGACCAATGGCTTTGATTAAATTGCCCTCTAAATCTCTAGCCATTTGCATATTGTATTGGAAAGCAATATTGGCTTCAGCAACAATGCGATCGCCAGTGGCATCATCAATAGATAATGAATCCATCGCCTGACGATACTTGTTTTTAAATGCTGCTTTGTCGGGAATCTGGTCAAAATTATAGAAAGATGTACCTTCGTAGCCAGATAGTTTCAGGGTTGACTGAGCAATTTTTTGCAACATCTGACCCCCAGAAAGGTCGCCCATGTAGCGTGTATAGGTGTGACCAATTAACAACACAGGTTCATGGGCAGACAGTTGGCGAAGGCGATTAATATACGCCTGTGCGCTACTAGAAGGTGTAATCAAATTGCGCCACTCACTGCC